>DAIOWC010000074.1:0-24849 GCA_036758685.1 Streptosporangiaceae bacterium
TTCCTGCTGCTGCTGTGCAACGACCGCGAGGTACTCGGCCCGTGGGTGAACGGCCGCAAGCTCAACCTGTTCACCGCGGCCGTGGTCGGCATCCTAGTCTCGCTGTCGATCATCCTCACCGCGTCCGTGCTGTTCCCCGCGATCAGCTCGCGGCAGATCATCGACATCATGATCGTCTGCGGCGGCGCCGGGGTACTCGCCGCGGGCTACGCGCTCGCGCGCAGGCTGCGCCGCGGCGCCGCGGCGGTCGAGCCGGTCGACCGTAGCGGCCGGGACAGCTGGCGGATGCCCGCCCTGAACCTCCTGCAGCGTCCGGCGATGTCGGCCGGCCGCCGGATCGGCATGGGCGCGCTGCGCCTGTACCTGGCGGTCGCGATGGTCCTTGTGATCGTCAAGATCGCGCAGCTAGCCCTGGGGCACTGAGGGCCCTGGGCAGCGGCTACGTCACCGCGGGCAGCTTCTGCGCGGGCCCGAGCACGGGCAGGAACAGGTCACCCCGCGCGGCAATGCGCTCCGGCATGGACCGGATCGTGAATAGGTCGGGCCGCAGCGCCGGGTCGTCGAGCTCATCCCAGGTGATCGGAGCCGAGACCGGCGCGCCCGGCGCCGCGCGCGGGCTGTAGGGCGCGACCAGGGTCTTGTTGCTCACGTTCTGCGTGTAGTCCAGCCGGGCGAGCCCGGACCGCTCGCTGACGTCCCACTTCCAGCTCACCAGCTCCGGCACGACGGCGCCGATCGTCTTGGACAGCTGCTCCACCCAGATCCTTGTGTCCTCGAACGTGAGCCCGCCGGTCACCGGGATCCAGATCTGGATCCCGCGCCGGCCAGTGACCTTCGGGCAGGCCCGGACCCCGAGATGCTCCAGGGCCGTCCGGTGCAGCCGGGCCAGCACCAGGACGTCATCCCAGGTGGTCGCGCTGCCGGGATCGATGTCGATCAGCGCGTAGGTCGGGTTGCGGGGCGCGCGGGCCAGCGAGGTCCAGGCGTGCCACTCCAGCGCCCCGAAGTTGGCCGCCCAGATGAGCGCCGCCGGCTCGTCAACGACCAGGTAGGTCGACGTCTTGTCCTGGCCCGCATCCGGGTTATCCCAGCGGGGCACCCAGCTCGGGGCGTGATCGGGCAGCTGCTTGTGCCAGAAGCCAGACGCCCCCGCGCCGCCGGGGAAACGATGCATGTTCAGCGGCCGCCCGGCCAGGTACGGCAGAATCACCGGCGCGATGAGCGCCGAGTAGCGGATCAGCTCGCGCTTGGTGACGGGCGTCTCGCCCGGCCGGGCGGGGAACAGGTCCTTGTCCAGGTTGGTCAGCCGCAGCTCGCGGCCGAACACCCGCCACGTGCCGTTGCTGCCCATCTCCTCGAGCGCAGCGAGCTCGTCCTCGGTCGGCGGGTCCGCGTGCGGCAGATCGAGCCGGGCGGGCGGAGGCGGGTCGGTGGCGCCCGTCGGCCCGATCGGGACCGACGCTTCCGACGGCGGCAGATCCGACCGCCACATCCGGTCCGGGTGGGCCTTGACCTGATCGTTCGTCCGCCCGCTCAGGACCGATTCCGGGTAGTCCTCCGGGTCCCAGCCGGGGACGGCGTCGGCGTCGTCCTTGTGGAACAGCAGCCACTGCTTCTCGTCCTGCCCGCGCCGGACGAGGATCAGCCGCCCCCGCAGCTTGTGCCCGGAGACATCGACGTGGAACTCACCGGCCGCGATCGCTGCCGCCGGGTCATCGGTCTCGTGCGGCTCCCAGGTGCCGAGGTCCCAGACGATCACGTCGCCGGCGCCGTACTCGCCGCGCGGGATCACGCCCTCGAACTCGAGGTACTCGATCGGGTGATCCTCGACGTGCACCGCCAGCCGCTTGACCGCGGGGTCCAGCGTCGGCCCGTTCGGTACCGCCCAGCTCACCAGCACGCCGTCAATCTCGAAGCGCAGATCGTAGTGCCGCCGACGGGCACGATGCCGTTGCACGACGAATCGCTTCTGGCCAGGAACGGGGTTCCCGGCGCCGGTCGCGCCCGCCGGCTCGGGCGTCCGGGCAAAGTCCCGCATCGACTGATAGCGGGCCAGCCTCTCCGCCGGCGGCAACGCAGGAGCCTTCCGGGTGCCCTGCGGCCTGCCCGCCGGACCGGTTTTCTTGGGCATAGCGCCGATGCTGCCACTGCCCCGGCCAACGGGCCAGACTGGCCCGGCCGCACTCTGATTGAGTCCCGGCTTGCACGTGCTAACATTCCTTTGCAGGTGCAAGAAAGGAAGCTGTGGAAACCACGGACTTGACGGGAGATGCGCTGCTGCGGGTGCTCGCGACACTTGCAAACCCGCATCGGCTGCAGGTCGTGGCCGCCCTGGCCGAAGAGCGCGATTACGTGAGCCGGCTGGCCCGCACGCTGGGTATCAGCCGGGCGCTGCTGCAGGTACACCTGCGCCGGCTTGAGGCGGCCGGGCTGGTCAACTCGACAATTGAGGTATCGGAGGACGGGAAGGCAATGAAGTACTACGAGGTGACGCCGTTTGATCTGCGGCTGACACCGGACGCCATCATCATGGCCACGCGCACCCTGGGCGCCGATACCGGCATTGAGATGGAGGCACAGTCATGAAGGCTGGCGTTGCCCTCGCGCTGATCATCGCCATCGTGGTCGTGTTCGGGATCCTGCTGGCAATGTGGCAGTCCACTCAGGAGCGCAAGGCCAAGGTAGCGCTGGCCACCAGCGGCAACAGCGACGCCTACCGCGACCTCGTGGGTGAGTACCGCAAGCTCGCCGACATGGCCATCACCGCGCAGGAGCACACGGATCTCAAGCTCGCCGATGTCGGTACCCAGCTCGCGTTGCTGCGCGAGGAGCTGAGGTCGGTGCAGCGGATCCTCGAAGACGTCGAGTAGCTAACCCGCAAACACCCAATTTCGTCACGCGGTCTCTTTGGGCTGCGCGGAAACAGGAACGGAACTCTTCCGATGGACGTGCTGATAGAGCTCGGCGATGTATCCAAGCGGTACGACGACGATGGCCATCCGGCCGTCGACAGCGTCAGCCTGGCCGTGGGCCGGGGCGAGGCGCTCGCGATCATGGGCCCGTCGGGCAGCGGCAAGTCCACGCTGCTCAACCTCATCGCCGGCCTGGACCGGCCGACCAGCGGCACCATCACCGTGGCCGGCCAGCGGATCGACACACTCACCGAGACCGGCGTGGCCCGCTTCCGCCGCCAGCACATCGGCATGATCTTCCAGTTCTTCAACCTGCTCGACGACCTCACCGTCGCCGACAACATCCTGCTGCCCGCCCAGCTGGCCGGGCTGGCCAGGGCCACCGCGCGGGCGCGGGCCAGCGAACTGCTGGCGCGGCTGCGGATCGACCAGCACGCCAACGCCTACCCCGCCCGCCTGTCCGGCGGCGAGCGGCAGCGCGTCGCGATCGCCAGGGCACTCATCAACAACCCCGCCCTGCTGCTGGCCGACGAGCCCACCGGCGCCCTGGACACCGCGACCGGCGAGGAAATCGGCGCGCTCCTCCGCGAACTGAACGCCGCCGGGCAGAGCCTCGTCATCGTCACGCACAACCCCGGCCTGGCCGCCGCCTACGCCACCCGCGTCATCCACCTCACCGACGGCCGCATCACTGACGACACCACGACGCTGCCGGGCAGGACCCGCCGCGAGCCGACGGTGCCGGCATGACCGTCTCGCCCATCGGCCGGGCGGTCCGCGGCTCGCTGTCACGCCGCCGGGTCCAGACGGTCGTCATCGGCCTCGTGGTCCTCGTTTCCACGTGCGCATCGGTCCTGGGTATCGCGCTGGTGGCCGACTCCAACGCCCCGTTCGACACGGCGTTCGCGGCCCAGCACGGCGCCGATGTCACGGCGACGCTGGCGGCCGCGAAGGCAACCACCGCGCAGCTGGCCAACAGTGCGCGCCTGCCCGGCGTGAGCGCGGCCGCCGGGCCGTTCGCCGAGGCCACGGCCCAGATGAACATCCGGATCACCGCCGGGCCGGCCGGTTCCGCCAATGGGGCCCTGCCGAACATGACCGTCGTCGGACGGCCCAGCCCGGGCGGCTCGGTCGACGACGTCAGCCTGCAGGCCGGGCACTGGCCCGCCGGCCCTGGTCAGATCGTGCTCGCGGACGAAGCCGCCAGCAGCAACCTGCCTCCCGGTACGGCAGTCGGCGACCGGGTCACCGTCACCAGCGCCCCGGATCGGCCCGTCCTGACCGTGGTCGGGCTGGCAACCTCGGTCACCGGCACGGCCGATGCGTGGGTCGCTCCCGCCGCGCTGCCGAGCTTGCTCAGGCCGGGAACGGCCGCTAGCGCGCAGATGCTGTACCGGTTCGCGCGCGCAGCGACGCCGGCTCAGATTCGCGCGGACATCGCCGCGGTCGAGACGGCCCTGCCCGCCGGGGCCGTCACCGGCACCCAGTCCTATCTGTCGGTCCGGGCCCAGGAGTCCTCGGGGATCGCGCCGATCGCGCCGCTGATCGCGGCGTTCGGCGTCATCGGGCTGATCATGGCGGTGCTCATCGTCGTCAACGTCATCACCGGCGCGGTCGTGGCGGGCTATCAGCGGATCGGCATCCTCAAGAGCATCGGCTTCACGCCGCGCCAGGTGACGGTCGCCTACATGGCTCAGGCACTCGTGCCCGCCATCCTTGGCTGCCTCGCCGGGCTGGCCCTGGGCAACCTGATGGCGGGAGCGCTGCTGAACCGCGCGGCCCAGGTCTACCAGGTGGGCGCGCTGGGCGTGCCGGCCTGGGTCAATCTCACGATCCCGGTGAGCATGCTGCTGGTCGTCGCCATCGCGGCATTGCTGCCGGCCGCCAGGGCCGGCCGGCTCAGCGCGATCCAGGCCATCGCGGCCGGCCGCGCGCCGCGGGCGGGACGCGGGTACGCCGCGCACCGGCTGATGTCCCGGCTGCGGCTTCCCCGGCCGGTCGGCATCGGCCTGGCGGCGCCGTTCGCCCGGCCAGCGCGCACGGCGGTCACGCTGGTCTCGGTACTGCTCGGCGCGGCGGCGGTCACCTTCGCCGTCGGGCTCGGGTCGTCCCTGAGCGGCGTGGTAACCGGGCTCCGGCTCAGCAACACCGAGCAGGTCCAGGCGTGGCTGCCGCCGACGCCTGCGGCCACGGCCCGTGGTGCCAGCGTCCTGACCGCCGCGATCCGGGCCCAGCCGGGCACGCTGCACTACGTCGCCGAGTTCGACGAGCAGGTCCACCTGCCGGGCATGACCCAGCTGGTGCCGGTGACCGCCTACCAGGGCCCGTCCGCCTGGCTCGGTTACGACCTGATCAGCGGCCGGTGGTTCACCGCGCCCGGCCAGGTCGATGTCCCGACCTACTTCCTCACCGTCACCGGGAAGTCCGTCGGCGACGACGTGTCCTTTACCTACGGCGGGAGGCTCATCTCGGCCCGCATCGTGGGCGAGGTATTCAGCAGCGACAACAACGGCATGGCGATGTTCGCGGACTGGCGCACGCTGGCCGGCACCGGCGCCCGGCCGGTACTGCCTACCCAGTACGACATCGGTCTGCGGCCGGGAACATCAGCGGACGCGTACGCGCGTTCCCTCGGTAATGCGGTTGGACAGGCCTACCAGGTCGGCCAGAATCCCGGCGGCAAGGGGCTGCCGATCGTGCTCGGCCTGATCAGCCTGCTGACCTTGCTCATCGCGTCGGTGGCCGGCCTCGGCGTGCTGAACACCGTGGTACTGCAGACGCGGGAACGGGTCCATGACCTCGGCGTGTTCAAGGCGATCGGGATGACCCCGCGCCAGACCATCGCGATGGTCCTGAGCTGGGTCACCGGGACCGGGCTCGTGGCCGGCGTCCTGGCCGTCCCGATCGGCATCGCCTTGCAGCACCATCTGGTGCCGGTCGTGGGCGAGGCCGCCGGGACGGCGATTCCCGCAGTGATCATCAACGTCTACCGCGGCCCGGAGATCGCGGTGCTCGCGCTGGCCGGGATCGTGATCGCGGCGGCGGGAGCGCTGGCCCCGGCAACCTGGGCCGCCGGGGCCAGGACCGCCTCGGCCCTGCGAGCCGAATAAGAAAGGTGTCCGTTCACGCGCGCGGTCGGTGGCCGAACATCGGTCGGTTAATGTGAAGGAGGGACACGATGACGGCAGCAGACATGACCGCGGCGCTGGACGAGGTGCAGGCGAGGCTGGCCGGGGCTCAGCTGACCGCCGAGTTCTACCACGGAATAGACAGCCGCGACCTCGACCGGGCCATGGCGACCTGGCACCCCGAGGGCGTCCTCAGCTTCACGCCTGGCCCGGTGCTGGACGGCGGCAGCGCGATCCGCGCCTTCCTGGAGGAGACGTTGGCGGCGTATGCCGAGCTCCACCACTGGATCACGAACCTTTCCCTCACCCTGCGCGGCGAAGGCGACATGCGCGGCGAGTGCCAGATCGCCTTCCTGGGGGTTAAGCACTCGGGCACGACCAGTCGAGAGGCAGGCACAGCTGTCCTCGACTACACAAAGGCAGAAGGCACATGGCTGATCTCTCGCCAAGCCGTGATCATCCGGCCGGCCACCGGGCCCGCCCATGATCACGGATAGAAAGTCAGTCCTGGCCTGAGTTTCTATCCGTGGTCATGAAGCCGTACCCGCGCGCCGAGGCGGGTGTGGCGCCGGGGGCTTGAGTGGCGCCCAGCGAGCGAGCTCGCCGACCGGCCTCGTGATCACGCGGGTTTTGCGGGGTCAGGACCACGCAAAACCCGCGTGATCATGGAGTCGCGGCCCGGGGCCGCGGTCGGGTCTTCGTCGCCGGTCAGCGCCTCTTCGGACACCGCGGTTCGCGGCAGCAAGAGGCTGAGCACGCCGCAGAGCGCGAACGCGCCGACCGCGTACGGGGTGGTGTGCCTCAGCGCCTCGGCGAACGTGTGACCGCTGCCGACCGAGCCGAAGAACACCGTGCCGAGTACTGCCACGCCGATCGCCCCGCCAAGCTGCTGCGCGGTGCTGAACAGCCCGGACGCGCTCCCGGCGGCCTCGGCCGGCGCGGCCGCGAGCACGACGTTCACCAGCGGGATGACCAGCAGGGCCAGGCCGGCGCCGGCCACGACCAGCCCGGGGACCACCGGCCAGGGGCTGCCGTGAATGCCGACGTGACCGACGGCCGCACCGACTCCGATGATCCCGGCGACCATGAGCGCGGCGCCGGTGACCAGGATCCGGCGACCGTACTTCTGCGCCAGCGGGACCGCTGCCGGCGCGCCCAGGAAGCTGCCGACGCTGAACGCGACAGCGGTCAGGCCCGCCTTGAGCGGCGAGAACCGCTCGCCGATCTGGAGCCACAGCGCGAACATCAGGAAGAAGCCCTGCATGCCGGCCGAGAACGCCATCTGCACGCCGACCCCGGCGGAGAACGCCGGCGCCCGGAACAGCCTGGCCCGCAGCAGCGGCGCCGGGCGCGACGCCCCGACGGCGGCCGGCTTGGGCCGCCGCTCCTCGGCGATGGCCAGCCCGGCCACGCCAGTCACCCCGGCCGACAGAACCGCCCACACCCAGCCGGGCCAGCCGAGCTGACGGCCTTCCAGCAACGGGTAGACGATCGCGACCATGCTGCCGGCCAGCACCACCGCGCCGGCGTAGTTCGGCCGCCTGGCGGCGGGATCCCTGGTCTCCGGCACGAGCCGCAGGCCGGCGATCAGCGCGATGAGCGCGACGGGGACGTTCACGAAGAAGACCGCGCGCCAGCTCCAGCCGAACAGGTTGGCCTCGGTCAGCGCGCCGCCGAGAAGCAGGCCGACCGCGGAAGCGAAGCCAAGCATCGCCCCGTAGACGGCGAACGCCTGCCCCCGCTCCTTGGTCGTCGTGAAGATGACCCGGAACGTCGCCAGCACCTGGGGCGCCATGCATGCCGCCGCCGTGCCCTGCACCACCCGGGCGGCAATCAGTTCGGCGCCGGTGGCGGACACCCCCGCGCCCATGCTGGCCACGCCGAAGACCGCGACGCCCAGCAGGAATACTCGCTTACGCCCGAACCGGTCGCCGAGGCTCCCGGCCACGATCAGCGCCGCGGCGAACGCCAGCATGTAGCCGGACACGACCCACTCAAGCTGCGTTGCGCTGGCGTGCAGGCTCCGGCGGATCGTGGGCAGCGCCACGTTCACGATCGTCACGTCGATCATGTCCATCAGCGCGCCGACGATCATCACGGTGGCGGCCAGCCAGCGACCGGTACCGGCACTCTGCCCGGCCCGGCGCCCGGCGGCCGATGTGCTCTCCATCTCGGATTCTCCCCTACTGCCTCGAACCAGATTCGCTACTCGAACGCCGTTCTATCATGGGCGTACGTTCCAGTCAAAGCCGCGTTCGCTACTAGTACGCTGTTCGATGACGAGAGGAGTCAGCCCCTTGGACGAGGCCAGCGGCGACATCCCGCCGCCGCCGTGGCAGCGGCTGCCGGATCGATCAGCCAGGCGGCGGCGCGAGCCGATCAGCCGGGAGGCAATCGTGGCTGCCGCCATCCGGCTGCTGGACGCCGAAGGGCTCGACGCGCTGAGCATGCGCCGGATCGCCGACGAACTCGGGACCGGCGCCGCGTCGCTGTACTGGCATGTCGGGAGCAAAGACGGCCTGCTCGACCTGGTCTTCGATCAGGTCATCGGTGAGGTCGAGGTGCCCGACCCCGATCCTGACCACTGGCAGGAGCAGCTCAAGCAGCTGGCCCGCGCGCAGCGCGCCGTCAGCCTGCGCCATCCCTACGTGGTCCGGATCTCGATCGGGCGCATCCCGATGGGCCCGAACGCGCTGCGCTATTCCGAGCGCGCGCTCGGAATCCTGCGGGCCGGCGGTCTGCCGCCGCGGCTTGCCGTCCAGGCCAGCCACCTGCTGATCGCGACGATCAACGGATTCACGCTGGACGAGACCGGCGTCGGGGACCCGGTCGGCGATCCGGGCATGCAGGCCGATCAGCGGCAGGCGGCGGATATGGCGCGCGACTACCTGGCCGCACTGCCGCCGCAGCGATTCCCTAACCTGGTCACCCTGGCCGACGAATTCTCTTACGCCGACCCGGATGAGAGATTTGAGCTGCTGATCGACATATTCGTCGACGGCCTCGCCCGGCGGGCCGCCGCGGCCAGCCAAGCGTCGCCCAGGGAGGCAGACCGTGCTGCAGGGCTTTGACGAGCGCAACCGCGACCTCATCGTCAGCGTCGCCGGGCGGCTGACGCACCGGAACGATGCCGCGGTCAGCCCGTTCGACTCGGTGGTCCAGGGCGGAGACGCCGTCTGGGAGGGACTGCGCCTGTACCACGGCCGCATCTTCCGGCTCGATGAGCACCTGGCCAGACTGCGCCGCTCGGCGCAGGCCCTCGCGTTCACGCAGATCCCCGCCGACGAGGAGATCATCGCGGAGATCCGCCGCACCCTGGCCGCCAACCGGATGACGGACAACGTCCACATCCGGCTGACCCTCAGCCGCGGCGTGAAGGTCACGAGCGGCATGGATCCCCGGCTCAATCAGTCCGGTCCGACGCTCATCGTGCTCCCCGAGCACAAGCCGCCCGTCTACGACGACAGCGGGATCACGCTGATCACGTCGAGCGTGCGCCGGCCGACACCCGACACGCTGGACCCGAAGATCCATCACAACAACCTGCTGCCCTCAATCCTCGCCAAGGTCGAGGCGAACGTCGCGGGCGCCGACGACGCCGTCATGCTCGACCACCGCGGTTTCGTGGCCGAGACCAACGCGACGAACATCTTCCTGGTCGCCGCGGGCCAGCTTGGCACGCCGTCCACCGCCGCCTGCCCGGAGGGGATCACCCGGCAGACGGTGCTCGACCTCGCCGCGCAGGCGGGCATCGAGACCGTTGTCGGCGACTTCAGCCTGACTCAGCTCTATACCGCGGACGAGTTGTTCGTCACCGGCACGATGGGCGGGCTGACGCCAGTCCTCTCGCTGGACGGACGCCGGGTCGGCACCGGCCATCCCGGTCCGGTCACCACCAAGCTGGCAGCACTGTTCTCGGACCTGGCCGCGACCACCGGGACGCCCGTCTGCTGACGCCGGCAGCGCAGGCGTAGCCCGCTCTCCCGATGGGAAGAGCGTGATCATGGGCGCGGCAATAATGAGCAGCATGACTAAGCCTGCGGATGTGCCCGCCGTCACCCTCGCCAGCGGTGCCGAGATGCCCATGATCGGCTTCGGGACCTGGCAGCTGCGCGGTCGAAGGGCCCGCGATGCGGTGCTTGCCGCCCTGGCCGCCGGTTACCGGCACATCGACACCGCCACGATGTACGGCAACGAGGAGGAAGTCGGCGAGGCAATTCGCGCCAGCGGGCTCGACCGAGGCGAACTGTTCATCACCACCAAGATCCGTCCCTCGGACGCGGGCCGCGAGGCACGGGTCCTGGACGCGTCGCTGCGCATGCTCGGCACCGACTACCTGGACCTGTGGCTGCAGCACTGGCCCTCGCGGTCAGGCACCAACCGTCAGATGTGGCAGGAGCTGCTGCGGCTGCAGGGCGACGGGCACGTCCGCGACGTCGGGGTGAGCAACTACAGCACGGTCCAGCTCGACGAGGTGATCAAGTCATCCGGCCGCGCCCCGGCGGTCAACCAGATTCCCTGGGACCCGGGCCGGTACGAGCCGGGAGTGCTCGCCGATCATGCCCAGCGCGGCATCGCCGTCGAGGGCTACAGCCCGCTGAAAGACACCAGGCTGGACGATCCCGTCCTGACGCGGATCGCCGCCGCCCACAGCGTGACGCCGGCGCAGGTCGTGCTGCGCTGGCACCTTGAGCACAACATCACGGTCATCCCGAAGTCCGCGCATCCGGATCGGATCGCGGCAAACATCGACCTGCTCGGATTCCGGCTCACCGCGCCGGAGACAGCGGCCGTAGACGGACTTGCGAGGCGCTAGCCATGCCAACCGATTTTCTGCCCTCACGCGACGGTCTCGCCTTCACCAACACGTGGCCGCCCGAGCCCGCACTCTCGCTGCCGTCACCGTTCGGCACGATCGGGATCGGCAACGCCGCCAACGGACTTTGCGGGGGCATGATTTTTGCAGCCCTTGATTACTGGAACGCGGGACGCCCGGCGCCGGTGAGCAGGCCGGCCGGCGGTAGCCCGCTGTATCAGTTCATCGTCCGGCGGCTGATCGACTCCTGGCACCTCCCGGTCGGGGTCGCGAGGTACTACGAGTGGATGAACCTGCCCGATGCGAACACCCGAGTTCAGCTGCGCGGCCGGCGGGTGGGGACGGTCCGCGGGCTCACCCAGCGGACAATCGCACGGCAGTGGCCGCGAGTACGGGCGAGCCTCGATCACGGGCGGCCCGCCGCGCTCGGCGTGGTGACGATGGCTTCCGCCTGGCCGGGCGAGCTCGGCCGCAATCACCAGGTACTCGCCTACGCCTACCAGGCCGAGGGCAGCGCGGTGACCGTCCGCCTCTACGACCCGAACGCCGGCCCGGACGACCGGGTAGCGCTCTCCTTTGACACCGCGCCTTCGGCCGGGCGGGCCGCGATCGACCACAACATCAGCATCGCAGGGCCGGTCCGCGGGTTCTTCATGACTGCCTATTCGCCCGCGCTGCCGCCTGCTAGCTGACGCTGAGGCCGGCGACCAGCCGGTCCGCCGCCGCCCGGTCAGGCACCCGGACGAACGTCAGGTGCTGATGGGCCGGGTCGTGCTGCGCGGCCCCGTAGCGCTCGGCGTACTTGCGGTGCTGAGTCCACGCCCACATCAGGATGGATCGCTCCGGGTCTGGCCGGAACAGGTCACGCCACGGCTCGGTGTTCCCGTTCCACAGCTCGGCCCGGGTTATCAGCCGCCGCAGTGTCCTGCTCAGCAGCTGGCGCATGACCCGGTGCCGCGGCAGGTCGATCCAGACGACCGTGTCCGCGCGCCGCCAGACGAGGTCGAGCACCTTGCTGTAGTTCCCGTCGACCACCCAGCCGTCGGCGGCGATGAACTCGGCCACCCTCGCCCGGAACAGATCGTTGTCCAGCGGCTCCCAGTTCGGCTGGTGGAAGACCGCATCGAGTTCCAGGTGCGGCACTGCCAGAGCCTCGCTCAGCGCCCTGGCCAGCGTGGTTTTGCCGGATCCGGAGTTACCCACCACCGAGATCCGTCGCACCCGCCCACTGTAAGTTAAGCGGGCAGGCTCTGGCGCAGCGCGAGGATCTGGGCGACGGCCGCCTGGAACGTCGACTTGGCCAGCTTCCCGTCTCCGTAGCCAGTCTCAAGACCGTCGAGAGTCTGCTCGCCCTCGGTCGGCGTCTCGCCAGCGGCCAGGATCAGTTCCATGCCGGCCTCGGCCGCCAGCAGTGCCCGGTTCTGGGTCGAGCCGTACGCCGCCAGCGCCCCGGCGCCGATCGCGTCGGTAATCGTGACGCCCTTGAAGTGCAGCCCACTGCGGAGCTGACCCTGCACGATCGCCGACGACAGCCCGGCCGGGCGGGACGATCCAAGGTGCGGGTACACCGCCCAGGACACCATGACGAGCTTGACCCCGGCCGCGATCGCAGCCTTGTAGGGGTACTCGTCATCAAGCCCGAGCGTGCGCGCGGACAGGCTGATCGTGACCGGCTCCACGTCGGTGTCCTGGCCTCTGGCCGCTGCCCCGAGCCCGGGGAAGTGCTTGGCGGTCGCGGCTACGCCGCCCGCCTGCTGCGCGGCGATGAACCGCGACCCGAGCGCCGATACCAGGCCCGGACGCATGCTGTAGGACCGCTGGTACTGGTCGTCGAAGTCGCCCGCCTTCCGGTAGACATCGAGCACCGGCGCCAGGTTGACGTTCAGGCCGTAGCTGCGCAGATTGGCCGCGGCGCCCTTGCCTGCCTGCGTCGCCGCCGCCTCCGCGGCTGCGTCCGGCCGCTTCTCGCCGATCTGCTTCTCCGAAAGCGCCGGCTGACCGGGGAGCCGGCGTACCTCGCCGCCCTCCTGGTCGGTCATCAGCAGCAGCGGATACTTGCGGGCGGGATTGTCCCTATTCGCGTTCGCGCTGGTGAGCTTTCCGACAACGTGGCGGAACTGCGTCGCGTTCTCGTAATTCCCGCCGAAGAAGATCACGCCCGCGGCATCGCCATGCTCGATGAGCGTGATCAGGCTGGCGGGTGGCGTGAAGCCGGAGTAGCTGTAGATCACCCGCTGACCGGCCAGCTGCCGCTCGGACAGCTTGATCGGCAGCGCCGCCACCACGGGCAAGACACTCTGGATGCTCGCGGCGTTGGTGAGCGATGTGCCCGCGAACACGTCCGCAGCGGGCTTCGCGGGATCGCTCGCCCGGGCGGGCGCCCGGACCGCGGGAACGTGGCGCTGGCCCGGGCTCGGGCTCGTGGCGGTGCCGGCTCCGACCATCATCGTGGCGACCGCAGCCGCGGTGATGCCGGAGAGCCTGTACGAGAGCAACTTGCGCTACCTCCAATGGGCCGGGCGCGTTCATGCTAACGAACTGATAACGCCCGTCGCATTGCTTAAGACGAAGAGTCAGGCAGGGAGGTTGGAGCGAAGTTGCAGTAGTTGCGCGAGTTGCGCCTCGAACGCCGTTTTCGGCAGCGCGCCATCCTGGTAGCCATCCTGCAGGCCGGCGACGCACTTCCAGCCGGGCAGCGGCTTGATGGCGGTGCATAGCAGGGCGTCCATGCCGGCCCTGGCGGCCAGCATCGTGCGGTTCTGCAGATCGCCGAAGGGAGCCAGCGCCCCGGCGCCGAGTGCGTCGGTGATCGTCGCGCCCTGGAAGCCGACGCGGCGCTGGAGCTCGCCCTGGATGATGGCCGGCGCGAGCCCGGCCGGCAGCCTCGGGTCAAGCGCCGGGTAGGTGGCCCAGCTCACCATCGCCAGCTTGACTCCCGCCTTGCTGGCCGCCTCGTAGGGCAGCTCGTCGACGGCGCGCAGGGTGGCGGCCGACAGGCCGATGGTCACCGTCTCGTTGTCGGTGTCCTGAGTGGTGGCGGCCGCGCCAAGTCCGGGGAAGTGCTTGACCGTCGCCGCAACGCCGCCCGCCTGCTGGGCGCTGACGAAGGCCGCGCCGGCCTCCGCGACGACGTCCGGGTTCATGCTGTAGGACCGCTGAAACTGGTCATCAAAGTCACCGGCCTGCCGGTACACGTCCAGGACTGGTGCGAGATTGACGTTCATGCCGACGCTGCGCAGGTTCGCGGCGGCGCTCGAGCCCGCGGCCGCGGCCGCGGCCGACGGGTCGGCGGACGCGCCGATCTGCGCCTCCGACTGATCCGGGCCGCCGGGCAGCCGCCGGACCAGCCCGCCCTCCTGATCGGTCATCAGCAGCAGCGGATAGTGGCGCGCCGGGTTATCCGGGCTGGCGTTCGCCGCGATCATCTGCGCGATGACCTTGCCGATCTGTGCCTGGCTGGAGATGTTGAAGTTGAAGAAGATCACGCCGCCGACGAGGCCGTGACGGATCGCATCCAGCAGGCTGGCAGGCGCGGACAGGCCGTTGTAGCTATAGATGACCCGTTGCCCGGCGAGCTGAGCGGGCGAGAGCCTGGCGATCTCGGGCTGCTCCTGTCGCAGGGCCGCCAGCTGCGCCGCGGTGGGAACGGCCGCGGCGCCCTGCACGGCCTGGGCGGCCCGCTGCGCCGCGCTCGGAGCGGGCGCCTGCGAGCTGTGGTCCGGGCTGCTGGGCGTGCTCCCGTCCGGCCGCGTGGCCGGGGAGGTTGTCGCCTGCGAACCCGAGCTGGGCGGAGCCGGGGTCGGGCTCGAGCTGCAGCCCGCGGCGACCGCGAGGGCAGCCACGGCCGCGGCTCCGCCGAGCCTGGACCAGAGCCGTTCAGTTCGCAAGGCTGGTACCTCCGTGGCCGCCGGAAAGGCCGGAAGCCTGGTGGGAGCGCGCCGCCACGGTCAGGTCCGGCCGGGCGAGGAGATGCCCGGCGGTGCTAGCGGCTCCAAACGTCGTACCCCGCCGCGCCCAGGTTCAATGGGCGAGCGGGCCATCGCTGGCTACAAACTACTCGGAAGGGTACGAATGTGCCATTCACGTCGCGGGTTCCGCCCCGGCGTGCCGCTAGCTGCGCGCGAGCGACTCGAGGGAATGGCGAATTTTGGCGGCACTGGCGTCCTGGAGCGGGCCGTACAGGGACAGTGCCCTGGCCCATGCGGCCCGCGCCTGATCCGGCTCGCCGCGCTCGGCGTATGCCAGGCCGAGGTAGTTCAATGCTTCCGCCTGATGCAGCCTGCTCGCCGCCTCCAGCTGGATGCTGACCGCCTGGCCAAGGACGTTGATGGCCTCATCGAGGCTCCCCGTGGCCCGCAGCAGGTCGCCGATGTTGGCGAGGGCGTTACCCTCCAGCTGCTCGTCGCCGGTCTGCCGGGCCAGCTGCAGCGCCTGCTCGGCGTAACGGAGGGCCGGGGCGAACTGCGCCGCCTCACCGTAGGCCATTGCCATGTTGCCCAGCGTCATGACCTGGCCGTGCAGGTCACCGGTCTGGCGGCGAATGGCAAGCGCCCGCTCGAGGCAGCGAAGGCTGCGGCTCGTATCGCCGAACTGGGCGTGGGCGATGCCCAGGGTATTGAGCGTGTTCGCGTGGCCGGTGTCCTGACCCGCCTCGTGGTGCAGCCTGGAGGCTCGCCGCAGGTGCCTGATCGCTTCGGCCGGGCGCTCCAGCAGGACCAGCGCGGCTCCCAGCGAGCTCCTGAGCCAGGCCTCACCCGTGCGGTCGTCGCTGCGACGCGCGGCTGCCAGACCTGCCTCGTGCGTCGTGATCCAGTCGGTGAAATTGCCGCAGCGATCGAAGTAGACGTGCAGGAACACCGGCAGCTGCCAGGCTGCGGCGCCGGGGCCGAAGTCCGCAGCAGCCGACGTCGCCGCGACGAGATTCTCATGCTCCGCATCGAGCCAGTCCAGCGCCTCCGTCGCACCTCGGAAAGCCAGCGGGCGGGACGAGCCTTGTACGGGCACTGTCGGCAGGTGTGTGCGCCGGGGCGTGATGAGGTGTACCGCGGCGATCGCGGTATGCAGGTACCAGGTGACGATCCTGTCCCTGGCCCGGCTGAGCGATTCGGGGCTGTCCTCCGCGGCAGCGCGCTCCGTGGCGTAGGCACGCAGCAGGTCGTGAAATTGGTAACGGGCAGACGCCACGGACTCGATGAGGTGGGCGTCGACGAGTTCCTCAACCGGAGCGGTCACGGCGATGGGATTGGTTTCCAGCATCGCAGCGGCGGCATGCAGGCTCAGGCTGGACCCGGACCAGGTGCCGAGAACCCTGAATGCGCGCGCGGCGTCAACCGTGTTCCGGTGCGCGAGCCGGGGCAGGGCCTCGTAGGTCACTGCGAAGCTTCCCCGAACCGCGCGGTCACCTGACCGCAGTTCGTCCAGTCGGCTCCGCTGGTCAGCCAGCCGGTCCGCGAACGACCGGAGTGACCAGCTCGGGCGCGAGGCAAGCCGGGACGCAGCGATGCGGATGGCCAGCGGCAGCCCGGCGCAGGCGTGCAGCACGTCCCTGGCTGCCTGCGGTTCCGCGGCCACCCGGCCGTCACCGAGGATCCGGCGCAGCAGGGCTAGCGCGTCAGCCTCGTCGAGCATCCCGAGCTCGAGGATTCGCGCGCTGTCGAGGTCTGTGAGCCGGCTGCGGCTGGTGATCAGTACCGCGCAGTCCCCTGTCCCTGGTAGCAGCGGCCTGACCTGCCGGGCGTCCCGGGCATCATCGAGCACGACGAGCATGCGCCGGCCGGCTAGCAGGCTGCGGTAGGCCGCCTGAAGCTCTTCTTCCGCGCCGGACACCGGCGGCGCTGCCCGGCGGCTGTCGCCTAGTTCCCGGATGAAGCGGCTGAGCACGTAGCTGGGGTCAGCCGCATTGGCGTCGCCGCCTCGCAGGTCGGCGTACAGCTGACCGCTCGGAAACTGCCCGCTCACCAGGTGGGCCACGTGCAGGGCCAGGGCCGTCTTGCCCGCGCCGCCAGGCCCGGTCACGGCGGCGATGGGCATGTGTCCCGACTGGCCGGCGCCGGCCAGCGTGATCCACGCCGCGAGTTCAGCGCTCTGGGCGTCCCGGCCGGTGAAGTCCGCCAGACTGGCGGGAAGCTGAGCCACCGCCGAGACGGCGTCCGGCGCGGACGCTGGCCGGCCAGCGGGCTGAAGCGCCTCCGCCCACTGCGGCCGTTCGCCGCCGTCGTGGAGCGCGGGGTCGGCAGCAATGATCCGCTGGTGCAGCTGCTGCAGCGCCCGGCCGGGCTCGACCCCGAGCTCGTCGACGATCGCCTGCCGGGCGTCCCGGTACGCCGACAGTGCTTCGGCCTGCCGCCCGGAACGTACCAGTGCCAGCATGAGCTGCTCGTGGAATCGTTCCCGGAACGGGTGCATCAAGGTGATCCGGCGCAGCTCCGCGATGGTCTCCTGGTGCCGACCGAGGCACAGGTCGGCGTCGATCCGCCACTCAAGGGCCTGCAGCCCCATCTCGGCCAGCCTTGGCACGTCCGGCAGGTGCAGCCCGGGAACTTCGAGGCCGGCCAGCACCGGTCCGGTGCCGAACAGTTCCAGGGCCTCCGACAGATCAGTGACCGCCTGCCACCAGTCGCCGTGCAGAGCCGCGGCGAGGCCGCTGTCCCGCAGTCGCGTGAACCGCTGCAGATCCAGTTCGCCGTCTCGGACATCGATGACATAGCCGGGCCGCACGGTCCTGATCCGGCTACCGACACAGGTACCTAACTGACGGCGCAGCCGCATGACGTGATTTTGCAACGAGGTCGCCGCGGTGGGCGGCGGCTCGTCTCCCCAGAGGATCTCGGCAAGGGTCCTTGCCGGGACCACCTCGTTCGCGCGCAGCAGCAAGGTCGCAAGTGTGGCTCGGGGCTTAGGCGGCGGTAACGGGAGCCAGACGTCACCGTGCCTGACTGCGAGCCGGCTGAGGACATCGAACGCTATGTGGGGCTGGCCGGGACGTGCCGGGCGACATCGGCTCGTACTTTCGGACATTCCCGAATTTTAGCGGCTCGTTGGTGGTCTGTTGGCGGCGTGGCGAATGCTGACTGCTGACGGAGTACACGAGGCCGGCAGGAGGTGAAGGTAGTGAAGATCCAGGTCAGGAAGGTCGAGAAGATCCAGGCGACCGAGTACAAGGACAGCTGACGACCCGCCCGTCACAGTTACTCGCCCGTTGCCCGATGCCGAGCTAGCGGGCAGATCGCAGCCGCGGGCGCCCGATCCCCTCAACCGAGTGCGGGCGCCCGCGGCCCGTCGGAACGGGAAGTCCAGGAGGGCGCGTGATCCCGAAGCTCAAGAACGCCGTCTGGGAGCGGATTGGCGACGATCTCTATGTGGTCAGCGAGCCCGAAACACAGATAGTGCTGTCCGACCCGGACGGCCAGGTTGAGCAGCTCCTCGAGTTGCTGCGCGAGGGCACCCGCGACACCCCCGGGCTCGGCGCCGCTCTAGCCGACCGTCGCCTGCCGACCACATCCAGCGAGATCAGTGAGGCGATCGGCGCGCTAGACGAGCTGAGGCTGCTCGTGGATGCCGCCGCGCCGGTGCCGCTCTCGGAAAGCCAGGCCGAGCGGTACTTCAGCAACCTGGCCTTCTTCACCACGTTCGCCTCGCTGGACCGATCGCCCGCGTCGTTTCAGCGGACGCTGCTCGATTCGCACGTCGTGTTCCTCGGCACCGGCGGCCTCGGATCGACCGCAATCCAGGCGATGACCGGCGCCGGTGTCGGCCGGATGACGCTCCTCGACGCCGACGCGGTCGAGCTGCGAAACTTCGCGCGCCAGTATCTCTACCGGACGCAGGACCTCGGCATGCCCAAGGTGGAACGGGCCGCCGCCTGGGTGCGTGCATTCAGCCCCGAAACCGACGTCCGGGTGGTCAGCCGCTGGATCGGCGGACCTGACGACGTCGCCGACTTGCTGCCCGAGGCCGACCTGGTGGTATCCGGAGTCGACCAGCCTGCAGGCATCGACCTCTGGGTGAACGAGGCCTGCGTGGCAGCCGGCGTGCCGTATGTGCGGGGCGGGATGATCGCCCAGCGGCTGGCGTACTGGTCGGTGGATCCAGGCCGAAGCCCCTGCATGGCATGTCACCAGCATGAGCTTGCGGCGACCGCGCCTGAGCATGGCGTGGCTGCCGAGCGGCGGCGGGCGGAGCTTGAACGGGTTAACCGCGGTATCGGCCCGGTCGCCAGCCTGGTCGGCGCCCTGGTTGCCATGGAGGCGCTGCGCTACCTGACGGGCTTTGCGCCGCCGATCGCCGCAGGCTGCGAGAGGTTTGTCGACTTCGCATCCGGCGAACAGGAGGTACAGCGCTGGACGCGCTGGGCCGACTGCCCGGTGTGCCCGACCGCGCCCGTGCTGCCGGCTGCTGGCGTCCTGGCGACCGCGGCCGTGTCTGATGGCTGACGCGCCAGCCGCTGCGCCTGGTGTCGCCGCGCCGGCGCCTGGCGGGCCTCGCCCTGCGCCGCAGCCGACGGCGGGCAGCCGAGTCGAGCTCCGCCCGCTCAGCGTCCGGCCAGAAGGCGACGGCTTCATGGTCGGCGACCTGGCTCGGGGCGAGTTCATCGCGGTGCCAGCGATCGCGATCGTCGTCATCGACGCCCTGCGCGACGGCACGACCCTGGCCGAGGCCGCCGAACGTGCTCGCGAGAGCGCGGGAGCCGACGTCGATGTCGTCGACTTCGTCGAGACGCTCTGCGACGTCGGCTTCGTGGCGAGCATCGATGGCGCATCGGTGGCCGCGGACGGCCCCGAGCTCACCTACGGGGGCAGGGCTGGTGCGGTAGCGGCGCGGCTCGCCCGACCGCTGTACTCAGCACCCGCCTGGGCGGTCTATGCCCTGCTGTTCGCTGGCACCCTCGTGCTGCTGACCAGCGTCGTCTGGTTCCGGCCCCGGTACGGGCAGTTCTTCTTCCTCTCCAGCCCGGTCCTGAGTCTGGCCCTGCTCACGGTCGTCGGTATCCCGCTCGGGATGCTGCATGAGCTGGCGCACTGGCTCGGGGCGCGGATTGAAGGCGCGCCGGCCAGGATTACCATCAGCCGCCGGTACTACCTGCTCGTGTTCCAGACCGACCTCACTGCGCTGTGGTCCCTGCCGCGGCGGCGCCGGCTCGGCGCGCTACTGGCCGGGATCGCATTCGACACCATCGTCATCGACGCCGTGCTCGGCGCCCGTGCTGCGCAGTACCTGGGCTGGTGGCATCCGCAGCCCACGCTGGCCCGGTTTCTCGCCGCTCTGGTCCTGCTCCAGGTGATCTCCATCTCCTTCCAGTTCGTGGTGTTCCTGCGCACTGACCTGTACGCCGTGCTGATCACCGGCCTGGGCTACCTCAACCTGACCAGGGTGAGCAAGCTGCAGATGGCCAGGCACTACCGTCGGCTCAACGAGTCCGAGGAACTCGAGCTGGCCTCCGCTGACCCGCGGGACAGAGCCGCTGCCCGCTGGTACGGCTGGGTTCAGGCTGCGGGCCTGGCCCTCGCCGGGTTCTACTTCGCCGCGATCTTCGTGCCCGCCGGTGTCCAGCTCGTGCGCTGGGTCGTTACCGGGCTGACCACGTCGCCGACGACCAGCTTCCATTTCTGGATAGTCCTCGGCTCAGGCTGTGTCGCGGCGCTGCCGGTCATCATCCCGCCCCTGATCTACGCACGCGATCGGCGGCGCCGGAGAACTCTCTAGGCCGATCTGCCGCTTGGCTCCGGGCGGCGCAGAGCCCGGCTCCCGTCGGCGGCGAGGACCACGCCGAGAAGCGCCAGGCCGAGGGCCTCGAGCGCGCCGACGGTTGCCAGGCTGGGATCGCGCGGGTAGACGCCGAGCGTAACCACCCGCAGCAGCACGGCGTGGGCGGCGAGCAGGGCCAGGGCCAGCGACCACGACGACCTGGCCGGATCCCGGCTGACCAGCACGCGACCGAGCTGAAGGACGCCCAGGACGGCCACGATGACGACGACCCGGCCGGGAGCGTCCGCCAGCTGGCGGGTCAGGGTCCCGTACTGGACAACCTCCAGCGGCACGGCGATGAAGGCGACGCTGGCCAGCAGCCCGGTCAGCCAGTTCGCGCGCGAGAGCGGCGGGGCATCCCGGTGGAAGGCGGCCATCGCCGCGATCGGCAGCACGTTGAGCAGCAGCAGGTTCGCCCAGGCCAGCGTCGGGGCGAGGTGCGGCGGCGATCCCAGGCTGCGGACCGCGGTGACCGCGATCGGCACCGTGGCCGCAAGCGCCCAGAGCTGGGCCGCGCGTCGGTGCCCGCGAATGAGCTCAAGGAAGGCCGGGAGCCAGGCATAGCCAAGCAGCACCACGGGCAGCCGCCAGGCGTCCGGGTGCCCCGCGGTTGACAGGCCGGGCGCCGGTACGGGCAGGAAGCCGATCCGGCCGGCCTCCCAGAGCATGATGACCAGGCTGGGAAGCGCGATCGCGGCCTGCATCATCGTCACGATGAGTACGGCGCGCCGTACGGCCTGGCCCCAGGCGAAGTACCGCGGCGGCGCCCCCGAGCCGCCGAGGCGAAGCCGGATCGCCAGCGCCGCGACGCTCGCGAGCTCTCCGATGCCAGGGCGGCCGAGGTCGGCCGCCACCTCGTCCATCTCCGGGTCCCCGGTGGTCATGCTGTCCAGGAAGGCGGAGACCATGTCCTCCTCCCAGTCCGCCCGGTAGTACGGCGGCAGCAGCTTCAGGACCCGGCGGTAGCGCTGCTCCAGCGGAGTGCTCATGAGGCCGCGCCGTCGCCCAGGACGCGCGGCGAGATACGCGACGACGGACGAGCAGGGCGGGCCTGCTCAGGCCGCACCCGGTCAAGCCGGGCGCGGGCGACGCTCGCGATCGCCTCCATCCGGTCGGTCTCGGCATCGAGAACCTCGAGGCCACCTCCGGTCAGCCGGTAGTACCGCCGCAGCCGGCCGTCGGTCACCTCTTCCCGGTCGAGTTCGATCAGCTCCTCGCCGGCCAGCCGGTCGAGCATCCCGTACAGGCCGCCGATCTTCAGGTGCACCCGCCCCTCGGACAGCTCCGACACCTCGCGGACGATGCCGTAGCCGTGGCACGGGCCGTCGGCGAGCACGGCCAGGACGAAGAAAGCCTGTTCTGAGATTGCGCCGGACGCCACGGACCCAATGTAATGGACGGCAAGATATCTTGCCAGCCCGTCTATCGAGCGCGTGACGTCCGGCGATACCGGCTCCGGCGCCGGGCTACCACGTTCCTCGGTGCACAACCTCGTCGAACGGCCTCCGGTCAGGCTTGCTGATCGGCGACAGCGGCCGGCCAGCCGGATACCCGAGGGAGATCAGGAACGCGCACGCGTGGTCGGCCGGCAGGCCGAGCAGCGAGCGGGCCCGGTCCTGGTCGCCGACGCCCGCGTGGCCGCTGCCGATGCCGAGGTCGGCGGCCGCGAGCATGATGCTCATCGTCACCTGGCCGAGATCGAACTGGACCCGGCCCGAGTGCCCGCGCTCGTCGCTCGTGATCAGCGCGATCGTCGCGGCTGAGGTGGCGACGTGCGCGGCCCCGACCCAGATCGTGGCCAGCTCCTGGAGCTGGGTGCGGTCGGTGACCACCACGAAGTCCCAGGGCTGGGTGTTGCGCGACGAAGGCGTCCGGCGGGCGGCCTCGAGGATGTGGTCGAGGTCCTCGCCGCTCACTGTGCGGTCGCTGAAGGACCGGACGTTGCGGCGCGAGGTGATGGCATCCCAGGTCTGCATGCTGACATTCTCCGTCCGCTGTCAGTGGCCGGCAGTACGCTGCCCTCGCCAATCAGCATCGAAGACACTCGCCGCCGCGGTGTTGCGGTGGCACTGGGAGGGTAACAATGGTCACTCGTGACACGGCCTGGCCGCCGGGAACGCCGTGCTGGATTGATCTCGGCGTCGCCGACAAGGCCAAGGCGAAGGCCTTTTACGGCGGCTTGTTCGGCTGGTCCATCCAGGACGGCCCGCCCGAGGCCGGCGGCTACTCCATGTGCCTCATCGACGGCAAGGCGGCGGCCGGCATCGGGGACAAGCAGGGCCCGGAGGAGCAGCCGCCGTACTGGACCACCTACATCGCAACCGCGGACGCCGACGCGACCGCAGCCAGGGTCAAGGCGGCGGGAGGGCAGGTGCTGGCGGATCCGTTCGATGTTATGGACGTCGGCCGGATGGCGATCGCGATCGACCCCGGCGGAGCGCCGTTCGGGATCTGGGAGGCCAAGGCGCATACCGGCGTCGGCGTGGCCAACGAGCCCGGCGCGCTCATCTGGAGCGAGAACATGAGCCGCAACCTGGCTGCCAACCAGGCCTTCTACCGCGCGGTCTTCGGCTACGACATCAGCGACATGAGCTCCGACGAGATGAAGTACGCCACGATCGACATCGACGGCAAGCCCGTCGGCGGCATCGGCGAGATCAGCGCCGGGCAGCCGGCCGAGATGCCGGCCACCTGGGGCACCTACTTCGCGGTGGCGGACACTGACGCCGCGGTCGCCAAGGTGGCCGAGCTCGGCGGGACGGTCCTCGCCCCGCCGTGGGACTCGCCCTACGGCCGGATGGCGGTCGTCAGTGACGACCAGGGCTCGGTGTTCTCGGTGATGAGCACCAGCGGCGACCAAGAGGGCTGACCTGCCTGGACGCTTCGCAGTACACCGGCCCCCGTGCGCCTAGCGTGCGGGGGCCGGTCAATTCTGAATCGCGCGTCAGGACCGGCGAACCCGGCCGCTCTTAGCTCTCCGCAAAGATCAACTCGGTGGACTGTGTCATTTTGGTGCTGCTATACCGCCGACACCTAAATGACACAGTCCGTCACCTGCGCGCCCGTCCGCGAGCCGCCGGGGGCGTACCGGGGGCCGGTCGTCAGTCGGGTACTGGCACGCGGGGCTCGGCGTCGGCGTAACCAAGTTGCTCGGCGCACTGCCTCGCGGTCCGGCGCGCCCACGGCCCGCTGACCAGGAGGCCGATCCCGAGCACCGCGACGCCGCAGCCGGCCACGATCCACCAGCCGGCGTGGCTGGCATCGGCGAAGTGCGTGCGGAACGGGCCGTGCAGGGCCGAGACCGCCGCCGACCCGATGATCGCGACTCCCAGGGACGAGCCGATCTGCCTGCTCGTCGAGGCGACCCCCGCGGCGACGCCGGCCTGGGTGCGCGGCATGCCGGACACCGTGCTGTTCGTGATCGGCGCGTTGACCATGCCGAAGCCGAGCCCGAACAGCAGGTAGGTCAGGACCAGCAGCGCTGTGCTCGTGGTCGACGTGACGTGGGCCAGAAGGATCCCGGCGGCGGTAATGCCGGCCCCGGCGACGATCAGCGACGGCCGGGTGCCCCGGTTCGCCACGAGCCGGCCAGACAGCGGTGAGAAGATCGCCGTCATCGCCGCCATCGGGATCGTGTAGACACCTGCGAGCAGCGGCGAGAAGCCCCGGACGTCCTGCAGGTAGAGCGTGTTCACCAGGAGGAAGCCGCCCAGCGCGGCGAACGCGCAGATGGCGATCACCACCGCGCCCGAGAACGGCGCGCTGCGGAAGAACCGGACGTCGATCAGCGGCTCCTCGCGCCGCGGCTCGTAGAAGATCAGCGCGACTAGCGCCGCCGCCGAGACGCAGAAGCAGAAGAGGATCTTGCCCGATGTCCAGCCGGATCCAGGGCCCTCGATGAGCCCGTAGACCAGCGAGGCCAGCAGGACGATCACCAGGAACTGGCCGACCGGGTCGATGCGCCGCGCCCGCGGCGCCTTGGACTCGGGGACGAACAGGGCCGTCAGCACGATCGCCGCGATCCCGACCGGGATGTTGACCCAGAAGATCCCTCGCCAGCCGACGGACTCGACCAGCAGGCCGCCGACGACCGGGCCGAGCGCCATGCTGAGGCCGACCACTCCGCCCCATACGCCGATCGCACGGGCCCGTTCGCCTGGCTCGATGAAGGTATTCGTGATGATCGACATGGCCACCGGGTTGAGCATCGACCCGCCGACGGCCTGAAGCATCCGGAACGCCACCAGCC
>DAIOWC010000075.1:0-17062 GCA_036758685.1 Streptosporangiaceae bacterium
CCCGGCTAGGTCAGCCGCTGCAGGATCAGCTCGCGGGCGCGGCCGGCATCGGCCCGGCCGCGGGTGGCCTTCATGACCTCGCCGACCAGCGCGCCGGCGGCGGCGAGCTTGCCGTCCCTGATTTTGGCGGCGATGTCGGGGTTGGCCGCGATCGCCGCGTCGACAGCCTGGGTCAGCGCGCCCTCATCGCTCACGATCGCAAGCCCCCGGGCGGCAACGATGTCGTCCGGCGATCCCTCGCCCGCCAGGACGGCCTCCAGCAATTGCCGGGCGAGCTTGTCGTTGAGCGTGCCCGCCTTGACGAGCTCGGCGACCCTGGCCACCTCGGCCGGCGTGATCGTCAGCTCCGACAGCTCGACGCCCGCCTTGTTCGCGTGCATGGCCAGCTCGCCGAGCCACCACTTGCGGGCGTCGGCGGGCGAGGCACCGGCCGCGATCGTCTGCTCGACCAGGTCGATCGCGCCCGCGTTGGCCAGCCACGTCATCTCCTGGTCGGAGAATCCCCAGTCGGCCTGCAGCCGCGCCCGCCGGGCCGCAGGGAACTCCGGCAGCGACGCGCGCAGCTCCTCGACCCAGTCCGCCGGCGGGGCGATGGGCACCAGGTCAGGCTCGGGGAAGTAGCGGTAATCCTGCGCTTCCTCCTTGCTCCGGCCGGGCGTGGTCGCGCCGTTGTCCTCGTGGAAGTGCCGGGTTTCCTGAATCACCCGCGACCCGGCGTCGAGCACCGCCGCCTGACGGGAGATCTCGAAGCGGACGGCCCGCTCGATCGAGCGCAGCGAGTTGACGTTCTTGGTCTCGGTGCGGGTGCCCCACTCCGAGGCGCCGACCGGCGCGAGCGAGGTGTTCACGTCGCAGCGCAGCGAGCCCTCTTCCATCCGCACGTCCGAGACCCCGAGGGAACGCAGCAGGTCGCGCAGCTCGGTCACGTACGCGCGGGCGACGACCGGGGCCAGCGCCCCCGTGCCGGGGATCGGCTTGGTCACGACCTCGACCAGCGGAATCCCCGCCCGGTTGTAGTCGACGAGGGAATAGTCGGCGCCGTGGATCCGCCCGGTCGCGCCGCCCACGTGCAGGGACTTGCCGGTGTCCTCCTCCAGATGCACCCGCTCGATGCCGATCCGGAAGCTCTGGCCCTCGACTACGACGTCGAGGTAGCCGTCAACGCACAGCGGCTCGTCGTACTGCGAGATCTGGAAGTTCTTCGGCATGTCCGGGTAGAAGTAGTTCTTGCGCGCGAACCGGCACCAGGTCGCGATCGTGCAGTTGAGCGCGAGGCCGATCTTGATCGTGTACTCGATCGCCGCGCGGTTGGCCACCGGCAGCGACCCCGGCAGCCCAAGACACACCGGGCACACGGCCGTGTTCGGCTCGGCGCCGAACTCGATCAGGCAGCCGCAGAACATCTTCGTGATCGTGCCCAGCTCGACGTGCGTCTCCAGCCCGATCACCGGCTCGTACCGGGACAGCGCCTCGTCGAACCCGACCAGTTCCGTCACGCTCATCGGGAAAGTCCCTTCGCCTGTGCCAGCAGCGGTCCGCCCCAGCGCTGCTCCAGCGCCGCCTCGACGGCCGCCCCGACCCGGTAGCAGCGGTCGTCGGCGAGCGCGGGCGCCATGATCTGCAGCCCGACCGGGAGGCCATCCTCGGGGGCGAGACCGGCCGGCACCGAGAGCGCCGCGTTCCCCGCCAGATCCGACGGGATCGTGCACAGGTCGGCGAGATACATCGCCATCGGGTCGTCCACGCGCTCCCCGATCGGGAACGCGGTGGTGGGCGTCGTCGGCGAGATCAGCACGTCCACCTGCTCGAACGCGGCGTCGAAGTCGCGGCAGATCAGCGTACGGACCTGCTGCGCCTTGCCGTAGTAGGCGTCGTAGTAGCCGCTGGACAGGGCGTAGGTGCCGAGCATGATGCGGCGCTTGACCTCGGGGCCGAAGCCGGCCTCGCGCGTGATCGACATGACCTCGTCAGCGCTCGCTGTGCCGTCGTCGCCGAGCCGCAGACCGTAGCGCATCGCGTCGAACCGGGCCAGGTTGGACGAGCACTCGCTGGGCGAGACGAGGTAGTAGACCGGCAGCGCGTAGGTGAAGTGCGGGCACGACACCTCGACGACCTTCGCGCCGAGTGATTCGAGCAGCTCGACCGTCTCGTTGAACCTCGCCATGACGCCGGACTGGTAGCCCTCGCCGCTGAATTCAGCGACGACGCCGATCCGCAGCCCGCTCACGTCCGCCTGCCGCGCCGCCGCGACGACGGGGGGGACGGGGGCGTTCACCGAGGTCGAGTCTCGCCAGTCGTGACCCGAGATCGCCTCGTGCAGCAGAGCCGCGTCCAGGACGGTGCGGGTCAGCGGGCCGGGCGTGTCCAGCGACGAGGCGAACGCGACGAGCCCGTACCGGGACGATCCCCCGTAGGTCGGCTTCATCCCGACGATCCCGCAGACCGCCGCGGGCTGGCGGATCGACCCGCCGGTGTCGGTGCCGATGCCGAGCGGCGCCTCGTAGGAGGCGACCGCGGCGCTCGAGCCGCCGGAGGAGCCGCCGGGAACGCGGCTCAGATCCCACGGGTTGTGCGACGGCCCGTACGCGGAGTTCTCCGTGGAAGAGCCCATGGCGAACTCGTCCATGTTCGTCTTGCCGAGGATGATCACCCCGGCATCCCGCAGCCGCTGCGTGACCGTCGCGTCATACGGCGGCCGCCAGCCCTGGAGGATCTTCGAGCCACAGGTCGTCGGCATGTCCTTGGTGGTCAGGACGTCCTTGAGCGCCAGCGGCACGCCTGCCAGCGGCCCGAGCGGCTCGCCCGCCGCGCGCTTGCGATCGACTTCCTCCGCGGCGGCGAGGGCGTCCAACCCCGCTACGTGCAGGAACGCGTGGACCTCGGGGTCAATGTCGACAATCCGGTTCAGGTGCGCCTGGGTAACCTCGACCGCCGAGGTCTCGCCGGACGCGACGGCCGCGGCGATCTCCGCCGCGGTCAGGTGCGTCAGCTCGGCCGTCATGTCACTCCTCCGTCAGGATGCGCGGGACCCGGAACCTCGCCTGTTCCGAGGCGGGCGCGCCCGACAGGGCCTGCTCGGGCGTCAGGCACGGCACTTCGACGTCGTCGCGGTACACGTTGACGACCGGAACGGCGTGGGTCATCGGCGGGATCCCCTCGGCCGCGACCTCCTGGACGCGCGCCACGTGGCCGATGATCTGGTCAAGCTGACCGGCGAAATGATCGAGTTCGGCGTCGGACAGGTCGAGCCTGGACAGCCTGGCCAGGTGGGCGACCTCATCCTTGGTAATGGACATGCAGGCCATCCTATTGGGCGGCCCCGGGCCGGGCCGAAGGCATTACTCCGGCTGGCGGCCGCTAGCGCGCCCTGATAACAATCCGCGGATTGTCCGCAGGCCGGAGCCAGTGCAGGACCTTCAGCAACTCGGACTTTGGCAGCGAGACGCAGCCCGCGGTGGCACTGCCGGTACCGACGTGCAGGAAGACCGCGCTCCCCCGGCCCGGAACGCGCGCCGTGTTGTAGGCGATCACGGCCGCGTAGTCGTACGCGGGAACGTTATGCATGGGCTCGGGGTCGGCGCCGGGATTGTGCTGGTGGGCGTCGACCCACTCGTTGTACCGGCTGCTGGCCGGGTCGTCGTCCCAGTAGTCGTAGCGGTAGGCGTGCCGGAACGGGAAAGCGAATGCCTGCCTGTGCTCCACGCCGAAGAAGAAGCTGAAGCCGAAGGTGCCTCCCGGCGTGCGGCCGTCGCCCTCGCGCTTGCGTCCGGGCGGGGCGATGCCGTTGTATCCGACCCGCGCCGTCCACGGCCCGAAGACCCGGATCCGCCTGGCGCCCGATATCCGGTACACGGTCAGGGTCGAGTAGGTCGCGCTGGGCGAGGCGGAGGTCACCGTGATGAGCTGGGTGACCTTCGGAGCGTGGGCGGAGCCGGCGTCGGCAGCGCTAGCGGCGGATGCCGGCAGCGTCCAGAGCAGCCCCGCGGCCACGGCCAGACCCAGAGTGATTCTGGCATTCCGGTTTTGCACCTGACCAAGGATGCCGGTCCGGCGGTGCGAGCGCCAGCAGGTCTCAGAGACGCCAGCCGGTCGGGGGCGCGACCACCGGCGTGACCACGGTGTGGCGGGTTTCGCCGGCGCGGCCGTTCACCGGCCGGGCCTCGCGCAGCACGGGCTCGCCGTGCTCGGCCAGCCAGGCGGTGGCCGAGGCGGCGTTCAGCGGGCGGCAGAAATGCCAGCCCTGCGCGGCGACGCACCCCATGGCCAGCAGCGCCGCCGCGGTGTCGGCGGACTCCACGCCCTCGGCCACCGACCGGATGCCGAGCGCCGCCGCCAGGTCGACGATCGACTTCACGACGACCTCGTCGTCGGGCGACTCCAGGAGCCGGCTGACGAACGAGGAGTCGATCTTCACCTCGGTAACCGGGAGCCTCTTGAGCCGGACCAGCGACGAGTAGCCCGTTCCGAAGTCATCCAGGCTGAGCGCGACGCCTACGTCGGCGAGGGCCTCAGCCGTCGCGACGGCGTGGGCCGGCTCGCTGGTGAGGACTCGCTCGTCGATCTCCAGGATCAGGGTCTGCGGCGGGAGATGGTGCCGGGCCAGGCCGTCGGCGACCAGGTCGGCCAGGCCGCTGTCGAGCAGGTCGCGCCCCGACACGTTCAGCGATACCTGCACGCCCATCCCGGACTGGCGCCAGAGCGCGGCCTGGGTCAGCGCCGTGTCGATCACGAAGGCGGTGACCTCGCGCATCAGGTAGGACTGCTGGACCTGCGGGATGAAGTCGCCGGGCGTCATGATGCCGCGCTCGGGGTGCTGCCAGCGGACCAGGGCCTCCATGCCGGCCACCCGCCGGTCGGACAGATAGACCTTCGGCTGGTAATGCAGCTCCAGCTCGCCCCGGTCCAGGCCCCGGCGCAGGTCGCCGAACAGCGCGAGCCGGGACGGGGAGTTGCGGTCCAGGTCGGCCACGTACCGCTCGACCCCGCTGCGGCGCTGCTTGGCCAGGTACATCGCCACATCCGCGCGCTGCATGAGCAGCTCGCCGCCGGTCGCGTCGTCGGGGTACATCGCGATGCCGATGCTCACCTCGATAACGAACGACATGCCCTCCAGCCGGATCGGCTCCGCGACCGCGGCGCGGAGCCGGGCGGCCACCTCGCGGGCCGCGCTGGCCTCCTTGACCGCCGGCAGCAGCACGGCGAACTCGTCGCCGCCGAGCCGGGCCACCAGGTCGCCGGGCCGGATGCTGTGGGTGAGCCGATGGGCCACGAGCCGCAGCAGCCGGTCGCCGACGGCGTGGCCAAGGGTGTCGTTGACCTCCTTGAGACCACGGTCGAGGTCAAGCAGCAGGAAGCCGACCCTGGTCCCCGATACCGCGGCCTGGGCGAGCGTGCTCTCCAGCCGGCGGATCAGGAGCTTGCGGTTCGACAGGCCGGTCAGCTCGTCGTGGTGGGCCTGATGCTCGCGCTGGACGGAGATGGCGGCGTTGACATAGATGGCCGCGAACGGGAAGGCGAACAGCAGCGCGATCAGCGCCGAGCCCGTCGAGATCGCCAGGGCCACGAGCGGCGCGCTCGCGACCAGCACGACGTTCACGAACGTCTGGTAGCCCACCGTGCGGCGGATCGCCTGGCCGACCGGCTCGCGGGCATGCAGCCCGACGGCCACCGTGATGATCAGGAAGTTCACCGCGGCGAGGACGAGGCCGGCCAGCAGGATCTTCCACACCGCATCGCCGCTCGGTACCCACGGATGGGCGGGCGAGGTCCTGATCCCGAGCCCGTACAGCACCGCCCACGCCGCCGTGACGCTCAGCGTCGAGGAGGCGCCGTTGAAGGCGGCGCGGTGCACCGCCTTGCGCTCGGCCAGGCACACCCCGATCGTCGACAGCGCCCGCAGCAGCACCGCCACCGGCAGGCCCCAGGAGATCAGCGCCGCCAGGCCGAACGTGACGGAGGCCACAGGAGCCTCGACGCTGGAACGGCCGGGCGTGACGATCGGCCACAGGTCGCCGAGGACAATCATCGCCGCCACGACCCAGAACAGCGGGTGCCCGGCCAGCGGGCGCAGGCCGGAAAACTTGCTCATGGCGAACCCGAAAACCACCGCACCAGCGATCGTGGTCAGCGCGATGTGGATCCAGAGGGGCGACCCGACGCGCGGGCCGATGTCCCTGGTGTCGCTCGGGTCCCTCATGGCTCCCTCATCGGCCCCAGCCGGTCGCTGTCTGTATAGCTCTCGGCGCTTTCCGTAGATCCTACGGCAGAAAACATACTTCCCGAAGCCAATTGCATACTATCCGTTACAACCCGTGATCATCACGAGTGCGACCTCACGGCCTCCATTTTCTGTTCGGGCAGGTTCCAGCGCCAGCGCACGCTGGGAAGCCAGGCTACTGCCCGGGGAATGGCCGGGTATTCGCGATCGCGTGAGCGGATCGACATTGGCCGCGCGTCCCGCTGGCTGGCCATTAACCTGCGCCTACGTCGGCGGGCGGCCTTGCCAGGATACCTGCCGCCAGCGGTCAGCCGGGCGCCACGGACGCGCGAGCCGCATCGGGCCCGTCGGACAGCAGGAGGCGAAGGCCGTCCTCGTCGAGTACCGGGACGCCGAGCGATTCGGCCTTGTCCAGCTTGGAGCCGGCGCTCTCGCCGGCCACGACAAAGCTCGTCTTCTTCGACACCGACCCGGAGACCTTGCCGCCGAGCGCCTGCACGGCCTCGGCGGCCTCGTCCCTGGTGTAGCCAGCGAGCGTCCCGGTCAGCACGACCGTGACCCCGGTGAGCGGCCCGCCAGCGGCGGCCCCGGCGGCCGCATCCCGCACGGGCGGGACGAAGCCCTCGGTCGCCAGCTGTACCCCCGCCGCGCGCCACTTCGCCACGATCGCCTGGTGCCAGTCGACGGTGAACCACTCGCGGAGGGACGCGGCGATCGTCGGCCCGACGTCGTCCACGCTGACCAGCTCGGCCTCGGACGCGGACGCGATCGCGTCCACCGAGCCGAACGCCGCCGCCAGCGCCCGCGCCGCCGTCGGCCCGATGTGCCGGATAGACAGCGCGACCAGCATCCGCCACAGCGGCCGGCGCCGCGCGTCCTCCAGGTTGGCCAGCAGCCTGGTCGCGTTCGCGGTCAGCCCGCCGGACTTGAGCACGAAGAACGGCACGCTCGCCAGTGACTCCGCCGTCAGCCCGAACAGGTCGCCCTCGTCGGTCACCAGCCCCGAGACCAGCAGCGCGGACGCGGCCTCGAAGCCGAGCACCTCGATGTCGAGCGCGCCCCGGCCGGCCAGGTGGAACAGCCGCTCGCGCAGCTGCGCCGGGCAGAACTGCGTGTTCGGACAGCGCCAGTCGACGCCGCCCTCCTCGCGCACGAGCTTGGTGCCGCACTCCGGGCAGTGCGTCGGGAACTCGAACGCGCGCTCATCGCCCGTCCGCAGGTCCAGCACCGGCCCGACCACCTCGGGGATCACGTCCCCGGCCTTGCGCAGCACCACCATGTCGCCGATCAGCACGCCCTTGCGGGCGATCTCGTCGGCGTTGTGGAGCGTCGCGTTCTCGACCACGGATCCGCTGACCTTGACCGGTTCCATGACCGCGAACGGCGTCACCCGCCCGGTCCGGCCCACGTTCACCCGGATCTCCAGCAGCCGGGTGTTGACCTCCTCGGGCGGGTACTTGTACGCGATCGCCCAGCGCGGCGCCCGGCTGGTCGAGCCGAGGCGCCGCTGCACCTCCAGCGTGTCGACCTTCACCACCACGCCGTCGATCTCGTACGGCGGGTCGTGCCGGTGCTCCCCGGCGTAGTGCGCGATGTAGGTGCGCACGCCGTCGATCTCCGGCACCACCTGGAACCGGTCGCTGACCGGCAGGCCCCACGAACGCAGCCGGTCATACCAGCCCGACTGCGTCTGCGGCGGGTCGTCCAGGCCCTCCACCACACCGATGCCGTGCAGGATCATGTTGAGCGCGCGCGACGCAGTGATCCGCGGGTCCTTCTGCCGCAGCGACCCGGCCGCCGAATTACGCGGGTTGGCGAACGCGGGCTTGCCCGCCTCGGTGAGCTTCCGGTTCAGCTCCTCGAACGCCGCCACCGGCAGGAACACCTCGCCCCGCACCTCGAGCGTGTCCGGCCAGCCGGCGCCCGACAGGCGGGACGGGACGGCCGCGATCGTCTTGACGTTGGGAGTGACGTCTTCCCCGGTCACGCCGTCACCGCGCGTCGCCGCGCGCTGGAGCCGGCCCTTCCGGTAGACGAGCGCCACCGCGAGGCCGTCGATCTTCAGCTCACACAGGTAAGGACCGCCGCCACTGTCGTCGCCAGCACGGTGCCGCTCGACCCTCGCCACCCAGGCATCCAGGTCCTCGGCGGAGAACACGTTGTCCAGGCTCTCCAGCCGCTGCAGATGCTGCACCGGGGTGAACTCGGTCGAGAACGTCCCGCCGACCCGCTGGCTGGGCGAGGCCGGCGTGCGGAGCTCCGGGATCTGCTCCTCGATGCTCTCCAGCTCGCGCATCAGGGTGTCGTAGTCGAAGTCGGAGACCAGCGGCGAGTCGAGGATGTAGTAGCGGTACTGGTGCTCGAGAAGCTCGGCCGCGAGTTCCGCGTGCCGCGCCCTCGGATCCTGCCCTGTCATGACCCGCTCTCCTCGATCATCTCGGGCGCGATCCGCGCCGCCTCCCGGCAGTGCTCAAGCGCCGCCCGCGCCGCCGCCGGCGACACCCCGGCCAGGCCGCATGCCGGGGTGATCACAACCTGCCTGGCAAGCTGCTGCGCCGTAAGCCCAGTCTTGCGCCACATGCCGACAACGGCCTCGGCCGTCTGCCGCGGCGCCAGCGGCGGCCCGCCTGCCAGCTGCTGCGCCGCCGGCGTCGGCAGCGCCCCGACCATGAGCGCCAGACCACTGTCGGCAATCTCGGCGACAAGATCAATATCGGCATTGCGCAGGAGGCTGAGGTCGAATCCGACGGCGTCGGCCCCGGCGTCCGCCATTACCTGGAACGGCGGGTTCCCCGCGCAGCAGTGCACCGTGAGGCTGGCCGCGTTCCTCGCCAGAGCGAACACCGAGCCGATGAGCTGGCTGGCGGTAACCGGCTCAGTCGCCCGCACGACGTTCAGCCCGCTCGCGGTCGGCACGTGCCCGGCGAGCGCGGCCGGCAGCGATGGCTCGTCGAGCTGCACGACGACGGCCGCGCCCGGAACGCGCCTGCGCACGTCGGCGACATGCGCGGCGATGCCCTCGGCCAGCGAGGCGGTCAGGTCGGCTAGGGCGCCGGGGTCGGAGAGCGCGGGGTTGAGGCTGCGGCTCAGCTCCAGCGTCGCGGCGAGCGTGATGGGACCGCAGGCCTGGATCTTGACCACGCCGGTGTAGCCCTGGCTGACCTCCTCCAACGCGTCCAGGTCCGCCGACAGATAGCCGGCGGCCCGGCTGAGATCCTTGCCCGGCCGGTCGGCCAGCTTCCAGCCGGCAGTCGTGGTCGCTGCCGGCATGTCGACCAGCAGCGCGGTGGTCCGGCCGGTCAGGTCCGCGCCTGGTCCGCGCCCGGGCAGCTCGGGCAGGAAGGGCAGGTCAGGTAGCTCACCGAAGACCACGCGGCAGGCTTGCGCCGGGTCGGTCCCCGGCATCGACCCGACGCCGGTCGCGCTGCCTGCCGGCCAGGGGAAACGCTCGCTCACTGTGCTAGCCCGCTCATGATCCGAGCCTAGTGGCGGGGTGCACGGCGCTCCGTCTCCCCGCCTTAGTACCGGGCGGCGGGATCTAAGTACCCTGCCGCCGCCGATCTCGGGAAAACGTCCGATGCCCGAGACGAGGCCTTACGCGCATCCTCGAAGGTAAGGGCAATTGAGACCAAGGAGAAAGCGATGAACGCCACCAAGGAAGTCCGCCCGGCCAGTCGGCTTGCGCAGCTGGGACACCGGGTTCGCGAGGCCGTCAGCGAGATGAACTACGGCGTCCGCAGGCTCGGCGAGGTGCAGGCCCATCCCGGCGGCGACGCGCGCTAAGCCAGATTTGTCAGCGGTGCGTGCCTGCGGCACGCACCGCTTGCGTATAGAGCCGGATAATCGGAGCCGTGACCGCGGCGCGCGAGCGGGCGAGCGCCCGGAGGCAGCTCGAGCCGCGGCACGTGCGGCTGTTGTGGCTGCTCGCGGCGGCGAGCTTCTTCCAGGGTTATGACCTTGAGGTGCTCACGGTCGCGCTGCCGCAGATCCGGCACAGCTTCGGCCTGAGCCAGAGTCAGGCGTCGGACTGGTTCGCGCTGCTGGCGGCCGGCGTGCTTCCGGCGCTTCTGCTGGCCCGCCGGGCCGACCGATCGGGCCGCCGGCGGCTCCTGGTGGTGTCGATCGCCGGCCTGACAGCGGCGACCGCGGCTTCAGCGGCCGCGCCGACGATCGAGTCATTTGCGGTCTGTCAGCTGTGCGCGCAGGCGTTCGCGGCGCTGGACGGCACCCTCACCTGGACGATGATCGCCGAGGAGTTCCCGGCGGGCGCCCGCGGATTCGGCTTCGGCGTGCTGGCCATGCTCAACGCGCTCGGTGCGGGCACGGCGTCGCTGGGCTGGGGGCTGATCCTCAGCCCGCTGGGCCTGTCGTGGCGCTGGCTGTATGTGGCGGCCACGCCGGTCCTGCTGGTGGCCGCGTTCATGCGTCGCCTGGTCCCGGAGAGTTCCCGCTTCGAGGCCGCGGCGGCAAGTGGCCGGCTCGCGGCGACGTGGCGGTCGCTGTTCCGGCCGCCGCACGGCCGGCTGCTGATCGTCGTGTGCGCGGCGGCAGCGTTCGGCGCGCTGCTGACGCAGGCGTCGGTCTTCGTGATCGACTTCATGCAGACGCAGCGGCACCTGTCCGCGCCGGTGGCGAACCTCATCCTCGTGGGCGCCGGCGCCCTGGCGCTCCCGGTCCTGATCTGGGCGGGCAGCATCAGCGACCGCCTCGGGCGCAAGCGCATCGGATGCAGCTTCCTCGCCGTCGGCGTGGCCGGCGCGCTGTTGTTCTTCTTCGTCGCCCGCGGGCCCCTCGGCTTCTTCCTCGCTCTGGCCGTTACCTACGTGGGCCAGTTCGGCGCCTGGCCAACGCTGTCCGGCTTCAGCACGGAGCTGTTCCCGACGTCGCACCGCGCGCTCGCGAACTCGGCGGCCGGCATCGCGTCGGTAGCCGGGCAGAGCGCCAGCTTCCTGCTGGCGGGCTGGCTCATCGGGGTGACCGGCAGCCTTTCCCGCTCGGTCGCGGTCCTGGCCGCCGGGCCGCTGATCGCACTCGTGATCGTCGCCGCCGGGTTCCCGGAGACCGCCGGCCGCGAACTTGAGGTCACCGCGCGCGAACTCGACCCCGCGGCCCCGCCCGATCCGGCTTAACGCGCGGGTAATCCCGTTTAACGTGCGGTTAACAGCCACTCGGCAGGATGGCCACATGGAGATTCTGCCGATGACCGACATCCACGCGGATGCCGTCCTGACCATCTATCAGGGCGGCATCGACGAGGGGAACGCGACGTTCGAGACGCGGGCTCCTTCGTGGCCGACGTTCGCGTCCGCAAAGCTTCCCGGCCACAACTACGTGGCGATCGAGTACGGCAAGGTACTCGGCTGGGTCGGCGCATCACTAATCTCGACTCGCTGTGCGTACGCGGGCGTCATCGAGCACTCGGTCTACGTCGACGCGGCGGCCAGGGGCCACGGCGTCGGGCGCCGGCTGCTCGACGCGCTGATCGCGTCGACCGAGGCCGCCGGCATCTGGACAATCCAGTCCGGCATCTTCCCCGAGAACATCGCCAGCCTGGCGCTGCACGACGCCGCCGGGTTTCGCATCGTCGGGATGCGCGAGCGCATCGGCCAGCACCGCGGCCGCTGGCGCGACGTGGTGCTGCTCGAGCGCCGCAGTCCGGCTATCTGAAGCGAGCCGGAAATGCCGACAGACGTTTCCGCGGAAACGTCGCGCCGGTCGCGGTATAGACCGGTCAGGCGCGATTCGCGGCCGAAATCGTGGCGCTGCCGAGGACGGCGTCGCCGTCGTAGAACACTGCCGCCTGGCCGGGGGCCACCCCGCGAGCAGCCGAGCGCAGGCTGATCCTTACCGCGTCGACGTCAGCGGCGATCACTGCCGGATGGACATCGCCATGCGCGCGCAGCTGCACCAGGCACTCGACCGGCCCGGCTGGCGGCTGGCAGCCAGACCACACCGGCCGCCTCGCCTCGATCTCGGTCACGTCGAGCGCCTCGGCGGGGCCCACCGTCACCGTCCGGGAGACCGGCTCGATGCTCAGCACGAACCGCGGACGGCCATCTCCGGCAGGCCGGTCGAGCGCCAGGCCCTTGCGCTGCCCGATCGTGAACCCGTAGCTGCCGTCGTGGGCGCCGACCACCGCGCCGGAGGAGTCGACGATCTCGCCGGGCGCGCTGCCCAGGTGCTCCCGCAGGAAGCCGCGGGTATCCCCGTCCGCGATGAAGCAGACGTCGTGGCTGTCGGGCTTGTCGGCCACGCCGAGGCCGCGCTTGGCGGCCTCCTTGCGGACCTGGTCCTTGGTGGTGTCCCCGAGCGGGAACATGGCGCGGCTCAGCTGCGAGGTCGTCAGCACGCCGAGCACGTAGGACTGGTCCTTGGCCGCGTCCACGCTGCGGACCAGCCGGGTCAGCCGGGCCTCGCCGGGGACCGGCTCGAGCCGCGCGTGGTGGCCGGTGCAGACCGCGTCGAAGCCGAGCGCCACCGCGCGGTCGAGCACGGCGGCGAACTTGATCTTCTCGTTGCAGCGCAGGCACGGGTTCGGGGTGTTGCCGCGCGCGTACTCGGCCACGAAGTCCTGGACCACGTCCTCGTGGAACCGCTCGGCCATGTCCCAGACGTAGAACGGGATGCCGATCACGTCCGCGGCCCGCCGCGCGTCGCGGGCGTCCTCCAGCGTGCAGCAGCCGCGCGCCCCGGTCCGGTACGAGCTGGGGTTGCGCGACAGGGCCAGGTGGACGCCCGTGACCTCGTGCCCGGCATCGACGGCCCTGGCCGCGGCCACGGCCGAGTCGACCCCGCCGGACATCGCGGCGAGCACACGCAGAGTAGTCATCGGCTCCAGGATAGAGGTGCGTTCCCGGCTACTTGGCCGCCCGGCGGGCTCGTTCCACGACCTCGCCGATGACAGCGCCGAGAGCGTCGACGTCCGCCTGCTCAGAGGTATGCCCGAGCGAGAACCGCAGCGAGGCGCGGGCCCGCGCCTCATCCGCGCCCATCGCGAGCAGCACGTGACTCGGCTGCGCGACGCCGGCGGTGCACGCCGACCCGGTCGAGCAGGCGATGCCCTTCGCATCCAGCAGCATTAGCAGGGCGTCCCCTTCGCATCCAGGGAACGAGAAATGCGCGTTGCCGGTGAGCCTCCCAGCGCCCGGTGTCGCGCCGTTGAGAACCGCGTCGGGGACCGCGGCCTGCACCTGGGCGATCAGGTTGTCCCGCAGGGCCGCTACCCGCTGCGCCTCGGTCGCGCTGGCCTCGTGGGCCACCTGGACGGCCACGGCAAAGGCCCGGATCGCCGGCACGTCGAGGGTGCCGGAGCGGACATCCCGCTCCTGGCCGCCGCCGTGCAGGACCGGTACCGGCTCGACCCCCCGGGCCAGCAGCAGCGCGCCGATCCCGACCGGTCCGCCGATCTTGTGGGCGGTAATGGTCAGGGCGGTCGCACCCGAGTCGGCCAGGTGAACCGGCAGCCGGCCCGCGGCTTGCACGGCGTCGCTGTGGAACGGGATCTGGTGCTCGGCAGCCAGCCGGGCCAGCTCAGCGACGGGCTGGACGGTGCCGACCTCGTTGTTCGCCCACATCACGCTGATCAGGGCGACGTTGTCCGGGTCGCGATCGATGGCCTCCGCCAGCGCCGGGACGCCGACCACTCCGCGGGAGTCGACCGGCAGCCAGTCCGCGTCGGCGTCCTCGTGGTCCGCTAGCCAGCGCACGCTGTCCAGCACGGCGTGGTGCTCGGTCGCCGCGGCCAGGACCCGCCGCCGGGCCGGGTCGGCCGCCCGCCTGGCCCAGTACAGGCCCTTGATCGCGAGGTTGTCGGCCTCGGTCCCGCCGCTGGTGAACACGACCTCGCTGGGCCGCGCGCCGTAGGCCTCGGCGATCAGCTCCCTGGACTCCTCGACGACCCGCCGCGCCCGGCGGCCGGGGTTGTGCAGCGACGAGGGATTGCCGAGCTGAGCCAGCTCCTCGGTCATCGCCGTCAGAGCCTCGGGCAGCATCGGGGTGGTCGCGGCGTGGTCCAGGTATACCTGCCTGCCCGGTGCCGGGTGGCCACCCAGCGCCGGGTCAGACCCGGATGCGTCAACGTTTGACATGGTGCGTCCAGCCTAGCTGCGTTTCCCGCTCAGCCGGCTAGCTCGCCGCCCGGCGGCAGCGTCAGCCCTCGGAGCGCTTCCCGATCTCCTCGATCAGCTGCGGAACGACCTTGAACAGGTCCCCCACGACGCCGAAGTCGGCCAGTTCGAAGATCGGCGCCTCCGGGTCCTTGTTGACGACCATGATCGTCTTGGAGGTCTGCATGCCCGCCCGGTGCTGGATGGCGCCGGAGATCCCGATGGCCATGTAGAGCTGGGGCGAGACGGTCTTGCCGGTCTGGCCGACCTGGAACTGGTGCGGGTACCAGCCAGCGTCGGTCGCCGCCCTGGACGCGCCCACGGCCGCGCCGAGCGAGTCCGCGAGCTGCTCGATCAGGGCGAAATTCTCGCCTGCCCCGAGACCGCGGCCGCCGGAGACGACGATCGAGGCCTCGGTCAGCTCCGGGCGCTCGCCGCGCTCGGCGACGACCCGGCCGGTCACGCGCGTGTTCTTGGCCGCGTCGCTGACCTGGAAGCTCACCGGCTCGAGCGCGGCCGCGCCCGCGGCGGGCTCGGGCGAGACGGCGTTGGGGCGGACCGCGATGATCGGCGTGCCGGTGCGCACCCGCGACTGCACGGTGATAGCGCCGCCGAAGATCGACTGCTCGCCGACCAGGCCCTCGGACAGGCCGGTCACGTCGGTCAGGATCCCCGAGCCGGTCTTCACCGCCAGCCGGGCCGCGATCTCGCGGCCCTCCGAGGTGGCGGCGACCAGGACGGCGGCCGGGGTCTTGTCGGCGACCAGCTGGGCAAGCAGCTCGGCCTTCGGCGCGACGACGTAGTCGTCATAGTCGGCGCTGTCGGCCACGTAGACCGTGGCCGCTCCGAACTCGGCCAGCCGGGCCTGCCCGCCGTCGGCGCCGGGCCCGGTCCAGACCACCGACGGCTCGCCGAACCCGCGGGCCAGGGTGAGCAGCTCGGTGGTGACCTTCTTAACCGACTCGCCGTCGTGCTCGGCGAGTACGAGGATTTCAGCCATGTCGGGCTAGCCTTCCGCGATCAGTCTTGAGCTGCTCAGATGAACTTGCGGGCCGCGAGGAACTCGGCCGCCTTCGTGCCGCCGTCGCCGTCATCGGCGACGATCTCGCCGGCCGCGCGCGGCGGGCGCTTGGCGAAGCTCACGACCTCGGTGGCGCTCGCCGCGAGGCCCGCCTGGCCTGCATCGAGTCCGAGGTCGGTGAGCGCGAGCGTCTCGACCGGCTTCTTCTTCGCGGCCATGATCCCCTTGAACGAGGGGTAGCGCGGCTCGTTGATCTTCTCGACGACGCTGACCACCGCGGGCAGGGCCGCCTCCACGGTGTCGTAGCCGTAGTCGGCCTGCCGGTGAATGGTGATCGCGGACCCGTCGGTCTCGACCTTGCTGGCGAACGACAGCTGCGGCACGCCGAGGCGCTCGGCCAGCATGGCGGCCATCGTGCCCATCCGGGCGTCGGTCGACTCAGACCCGAGGATGACAATGTCGAACCCGGTCCGCCCGAGCACGCTCGCGAGGACCGCGGAGGTCACCAGGCCATCGGAGCCGCGCAGGGCCTCGTCGGTCACGTGGACCGCCTTGTCGGCGCCCATCGACAGGGCCTTGCGGATCACGTCGGTGGCCTTCTCCGGGCCCATCGACACGATCGTTACCTCGCCGCCGTGCGCTTCCTGCAGGCGCAGGCCTTCCTCGATCGCGTACTCATCGAGCTCGTTGGGGACGGCGTCGGCGGCGTCGCGGTCGAGGGTGCTGTCGGACGGCCGCAGCGTGCGCTCCGACCAGGTGTCGGGCACCTGCTTCACCAAGACGACAATGTTCATAACGTGCTGCCGACCTCCTCTGGCTAACGCTGCTGGCCGAGCCGCGTTCGGCCGACGGCAGCATAAGCCTGCCAAAACGACTCGCGCGTCCCTAATCCGGGGTCCAGCCTGGCGACCCAGCCTATGTTACCCGCCAGTACCTTCACGGGCCGGCGTTGACATATAAATAAAAACTTATGAGAATGCCCGGGTGGCGAGTCATCCGGGACGGCCGAGGAAACGCGCGGACAGCACGCGGCCCGGCGACCGCTTCGGGGCGCTGGCCGACGCGACCCGGCGGCGCCTGCTGGAGCGGCTGGCCGCCGGCGACCTCGCCGTCGCCGAGCTGACGGCCGGGCTGGACATCAGCCAGGCGGCGGTCTCGCAGCACCTGCGGGTGCTGCGCGAGGCCGGGCTGGTGACCCCGCGCCGCGCAGGCCGGCACGTGTACTACGCCCTGCACCCGGCGGGCCTGTCCGAGCTCCGCGACTGGCTCGATGAGCTCGAGCGGTTCTGGCAGCGCCGGCTCGCAGCGCTCGGCGACTACCTGGGGCAGGTTTCCGGTGAAGGCTGACATCGATGCGGCCGTCGTCTACCGGCACCCGATCGAGCGGGTGTGGGCGGCGCTGACCTCAAGCGAGGCGCTCGCCGCGTGGCTGATGCCGAACGACTTCGTCCCTGAGGTCGGGCACCGCTTCACGCTCAGGACCCGGCCGGCGGCAGCATCGACACGACGGTCACGTTCACGCTCGATGCCTGGACGAAGCGGAACGAGGCTGCGCCTGCACCAGGTCGGTTTTCATGGCCTCGGCGCGCAGCTGACGCGGCGAATTCTGGCCGGCGGCTATCCCCGGATCCTCGGGCGGCTGCTGCCGGCCTACCTGGACGAGCAGGCGGGCCTCGGACCCGGCACGACGCCCGCTGACGTCCAGTGCGCCGCGGGCTG
>DAIOWC010000075.1:17162-24737 GCA_036758685.1 Streptosporangiaceae bacterium
TCGCACATCGACGTCCTGTCGGTTCCGGTCAGCGACCAGGATCTGGCCAAGAAGTTCTACACCGAGACGCTCGGCTTCACCGCCGAGATGGACAGCGAGTTCGCGGGCGGTTCGATGCGCTGGGTCATGCTGCGCCCGCCCGGCGGCGGCACGGCGATCACGCTGGTCACCTGGTTCGAGACGATGCCCGCCGGCTCGCAGCGCGGCACCGTGCTCGGCTGCGCCGACATCGAGCAGACGTCGGCGGAGCTGCGCGAGCGGGGCGTGACGTTCAACGAGGATGCCATCGAGGAGGCGCCGTGGGGACGCTACCTGACGTTCGACGATCCCGACGGCAACAGCTGGGTGCTCCAGCAGAGCGACCGGGGCATCACTGAGTAGCCTCAAGCGCTGACCCGATGTCGGTGCTGCTGAAGTCATCGCCTTTGAACAGCAACGGCTCGCCCGCCTCCTTGGCGAGCGCGTAGGCAATGCAGTCGCCGAAATTGAGCGACGCCTTGTGCCCGGAGCCTCCAGATGGTTTGCCGCGGATATGCGCAACGTCTCGGCTGCGTGGATCACGTCAAGGTAGGCGTCCGCATCGGCAAGCGCAGGCGATCGCTGCCTAGTGGTAGAAGTGGCGGACGCCGGTGAAGTACAGCGTCACCCCGGCCGCCCTCGCCGCCTCGATCACCAGCTCGTCGCGGATGGAGCCACCGGGCTCGGCGATCGCGCGGACGCCCGCGTCGATCAGGACCTGCGGGCCGTCGGGGAACGGGAAGTACGCGTCGCTGGCGGCGACTGAGCCCGCCGCCCGGTCGCCGGCTCTCGCCACCGCCAGCCGGCACGAGTCGACGCGGTTGACCTGGCCCATGCCGATGCCGACGCTGGCGCGCCCGGACGCGAGCAGGATCGCGTTGGACTTGACCGCGCGGCACGAGCGCCACGCGAACTCGAGGTCCTCGAGCGTCTCCGGGTCCGCCGGCTCGCCCGCCTTGAGCTCCCAGTTGGCCGCCAGATCGCCGGGCTCGGTGGCCGCGTCGGCGGTCTGGAGCAGCATGCCGCCGCTGATCGGCCGCCACTCGATGGCCCCGCCGGCGGGCGGCGGCGGGCAGCGCAGCAGCCGCATGTTCTTCCACCTGCCGGTGAAGATGTCCAGCGCGGCAGGCTCGAAGTCCGGCGCGACGATCACCTCGGTGAACACGTCGACCGCCTGCTCGGCCATCGCGGCGGTGACGATCCCGTTCGTCGCGATGACGCCCCCGTAGGCCGAGACCGGGTCGCAGGCGTTGGCCTTCACGTACGCGTCGGCGAGGTCGGAGCCGGTCGCAATGCCGCACGGGTTGGCGTGCTTCATGATCGCGACGCAGGGGTCGGCGAAGCCGAAGGCCGCCCGCCGGGCGGCGTCGGCGTCCACGTAGTTGTTGTACGACATCGCCTTGCCGTAGACCTGCTCGGCGCCCGCGATGCCGACGGTTGTTGCGGCACTGCCGGTACCGCTGCGCAGGTAGAGGGCCGCGCGCTGGTGCGGGTTCTCCCCGTACCGCAGCGCCTCCTTGCGGGTCCAGACCCCGGCGGCCATGTCCGGCCAGCCGTCCTGCTCCGCGACTTCGTCGGGCGCGTAGGCGCTGGCGAACCAGGATGCGACCGCAACGTCGTAGGCGGCGGTTCTGGCATAGGCGCGCGCGGCCAGGCGGCGGCGCTGCGCGAGGGTGAAGCCGCCGTCGCGCACCGCGGCGATCACGTCTGGGTAGGCGCCAGGGTCGGTGATCACCGCCACGGTGTTGTGGTTCTTGGCCGCGGCCCTGATCATCGCCGGGCCGCCGATGTCGATCTGCTCGACGCAATCGGCCGGGGCGGCACCGCTGGCCACCGTCTGCTCGAACGGGTAGAGGTTGCTCACCAGCAGATCGAACGGTTCGATGCCCAGTTCGGCGAGCTGATCCCGGTGAGTGTCCTTGGACAGATCAGCGAGCAGGCCCGCATGCACGGCTGGGTGCAGCGTCTTGACCCGCCCGTCCAGGCACTCGGGGAACGCGGTGATCTGCTCCACCGGCGTCACCGGCACGCCCGCGGCTGAGATCGTCGCCGCCGTCGTGCCGGTGGAGACGATCTGCACTCCCCCGGCGTGCAGCGCCGCGGCCAGCTCAGCGAGGCCGGTCTTGTCGTAGACGCTGATCAGCGCCCGCCTGATCGCTACCCGGCTCAACTGCTCGCCACCTTCGTCAGCTGCCAATTCGCACCTTCCGGCCCGCCGATGTCCACCCGTCGCGGACCATCCGGCCGATCGTGTCCACGACCAGCGTCCGCTCGATTACCTTGATCCGCTCGTGCAGGGTCTCGTCGTCGTCGTCGTCCAGCACCGGGACCGCCTGCTGGGCCAGGATCGGCCCGCTGTCCACGCCGGCATCGACCATGATCACGCTGCAGCCGGTGACCTTTACCCCGTACGCGAGCGCGTCCCTGACACTGTGCAGGCCGGGGAACGACGGCAGCAGCGCCGGGTGCGTGTTCACCAGGCGCCCGCCGAATTCGGCGAGAAAGTCTGGGCCTACCAGCTTGAGGAAGCCTGCGGCGATCACCAGATCCGGCTTGTGCTCGAGGCAGTCCTGCGTCAGCGCCTGGTCCCAGGCCGCGCGGTCAGGGAAGTCGATGACCCGCCGGACGAAGGTCGGGATGCCCGCGCCCCTGGCCCTGGCCTCGCCGCCGGTGTCGTACCGGTCGGCGCCGACGGCGACCACGCGGGCACCAAAGTCCGGGGCGGCGCAGGCGTCCAGCAGCGCCTGGAGGATGCTGCCCGTGCCGGATACCAGCACTACCAAACGCGACAAACTGACGGCCGTCTCCTTCGGCTGTGCCCCCGCTTGCGGGTCTCAGCGTACAGGGCGCCGCACCGGTGACCCGGCGCGGCGCCCTGTCGTGCGGAGGTGTCAGCGGTTTACTCTCCCGAGCCGCAGAGGACCGTGGGCTCGAAGCCGTAGTCCTCGATGATCGAGAACGCCGCCGCGGAGCAGAAGAAGCCCTTCTTCCCGAAGAACCGCTGCTCGTAGGCGGGGATGTCCTGCGACTGGCCCTTGGCCCACCGCACGACGTCGAACAGCGTCCGCTTGAACGCCGACGAGAAGCTCGGGTTGATGACCACGTGCGCGGTCTTGCCCTTGCCCACCTTCTGCGTCGGCGCGGTGCCGTTGATCGAGCGCACCGTGAGGACGCCGTTCTCGTCCTTGCCGAACTTGTTCTGTCCCGGCTTGGGTGCCTTGCCGGGCGCGGGCGCGTGGTACGCCTGCTCGATCCAGGAGCCCACGGAGTAGGGGAAGAGCACGTTCGGGTTGGGTGCGCCGGTGGCCTTGCTGCCGTTCCGGAAGCCGTTCCAGATGCCCTCGTTCTCCTCCGGCTGAGCGGTCGCCTTCAGGTTGACCGCGCTACTGCAGGCCGGCTCGCCGCTCGCGGTCGTGACCTTCACCTTGAGCGTCTTGAGCCAGAAGGTCAGGGTGCCCGCGCCCGGCTGCGGCAGGATCGGGTCGATCAGCGATGTCGGGCTCTTGGCCTTGCTGCCGAGCAGCGCGCCCCAGGTGTTGGGCAGGAAGCCGTTACCTTTCGGAACAGCGCAGTTGAAGATTTCCGCCAGCTGCTTGGTGGTCAGGTTGGCCGGAACGTTGCTGTTCGACGTCGTCGCGTAGCTGACCGCGTCCCGTGCGAAGACCACGAACTGGACACCGCCAGGCCCGTTGACCGGGTCGGTGGTGCTGCTGTACGAGCGCGACGACCGGGCGAAGTCCACGCAGTTGGCGGTGTACGTCTTGCCCTTGTACTTGTACTTGACCGTGCCCGCCTTGGCGAGCGACTTGATGCCGGGCGAAGCTCCGTTCGGGCGCAGTTCGGCCTTGCAGCCTGGCTTGGTCGCGATGCTCTGGGTCTCGTCGAGCGGATTCGTCGGCGGCGTGGCGTCCCAGCTGTACAGGTAGGGGTTGGACGGCGTGTCGGCCTTGTGGTGGGCCTGCTGGCTGGCGTTGTAGGCGACCGAGAGCGCGTCGACCAGATATTGCTGCGTCCCTGCGCCGGTGCCGACGACGTCCCACGGGTGCGGCGTGACGGCGTGGTACTTGGTGTTGACCGGGTCGGCCATGGCCGGGGCCACGCTCACGGCGGTCGCGGTGGCCGCGATCGCGGCGAGGGCCGCCAGACTTCTGGTGGTGCGCAAGTAGTTCTCCTTAGACGTACGGAACATCACCGGCTCTATACTACATATTCTCTATTGAAATAGAAGGAATATCTGACATAAAAACAGGGCGCCGCGACCGGTTTCCGTGCGCGGCGCCCTGCCTAGTTAGCTAATAGCCGCGAAGGCTTAGCTCACTCGCCCCGGCCGCAAAGCGCCGAGGGCTCGAACCCGTAGTCGGAGATGATCGCGAAAGCGGCCTTACTGCAGGCGAAGCCCTTCGAGCTGAAGAACCGCTGCAGGTAGGTCGGGATGTCCTGCTGCTTGTTGGTCTGCCACCGAACGACGTCGAACAGCGTGCGGCGGAAGGCCGGAGCGAAGTTGGGGTTGGTCTCGACGTGAGCCGTCTTGCCCTTGCCCACCCGCACGGTCGGCGTCGTGCCGTTGATCGAGCGGACCGTCAGGACGCCGCGCTCGTTGCAGCCGAACTGGTTCTGCGTCTTCGACGCCTTCTTGCCACACGCGGGCGAGTGGTAGACCTCGTCCACGAACGCGCCGATCGAGAACGGGTAGATGGCGTTCGGGTTCGGCTTGCCGTGCAGCAGGAAGACGGGAGAGATGCCCTCGTTCTCCTCGGGCAGTTTGGAAGCAGCGGCGTTGGCCTCGGTGCTGCACGCCGGCTCCCCGTTCGCCTGCTTGGAGGCAATCTTGAGAGCGCTCTCCCAGAAGGACAGGGTGCCCGAGCCAGCCTGCGGCAGGATCGGGTCGACGAGGGACTTCGGCGACTTCACCTTGTTGCCGAGCAGAGCGCCCCAGCTGTTGGCCGGGTCACCGTTCTTGGCCGGGATCGCGCAGTTGAAGATGGCCGTGAGGTCGGCGTTGGACATCTCGGCCGGCGCGTTGCTGCTCGCGGTCGTCGCATAGCTGACCGCGTCCCTCGCGAGCACCACGAACTGAATGCCGCCGGGGCCGTTGACCGCCTTGTCCTTGGTGGCGTTGTAGGCGCTGGACGAGCGGGCAAAGTCCACGCAGGGCGACTTGAACTTCTTGCCCTTGTACTTGTAGGTGACGCTGCCCTCACCGGCCAGCGAGAGGACGCCGGCGGTCGAGCCGTCGGGACGAACCTGGTTCTTCGGGCAGCCCGCCTTGACCTGGAGCTTCTGCGTCAGGTTCAGCGGGTTGTTCGCCGGGACGCCGTCCCAGCTGTAGATGTACGGGTTGCTCGGGGTGTCGGCCTTGTGGTGCGCCTTCTGGCTGGCGTCGTAGGCGGCAGCCAGTGCGTCGACGACGTTCGCAGTGGTCTCGGACCCGGTGCCGACTACGTCCCACGAGTGCGGCAGCAGGTAGTGCCCATGGCTAATGGGCGTGTCGGCCATGGCAGCCGGAGCCACGGTCAGCGCGGTCGCAGCGGCCGCCGCCGCGGCTACCGTGACCAGACTCTTCATGATGCGCAACGCGTCCTCCTACAGACGATCAAGCGCGAAAAGAACGCACGACACTTCGCGCGGACAGGCCAGGTGGCTGTCGCACCAAACAATGCACGAGACCGGATTAGCCAACAAGAAACGTATACAGGCGGCTGTCCGAGGATTTGGTGAACGAACTATGTCTAATCCATGAAGCACCAGGTCAGCGCCGTGACCGGCGGACTTCGTCCGTCGCCGACCGGGATATTGTGCCGACGATCACAAAGCGGCAGGTCAGTGGCCGGAAACAACGCCGGATTTTAGTTTCCGTATGCTATTCAGACCTTCTGACGCGGCTTATAGTTCGCTGATTATTCACTTGGCTAACCGAGAGTGAACTCGGTAGCAGCGGAAGGTAAGGACCGGGTCAGACGGTCTTGTGAACTTGATGAGAAGACCCCGGGAATGCGGTGAACTCCAGTCACGGCAGCGCGGACGGGCCCGCCGGGGCGGGCGGCTGGCCGGCCGTCCGGTCGCCGCCCCACGGATCGACGTAAATGACGTGCTCGGCCGGCGGCGTCATCCCGGTCGCCGGCTGGGCGGGCACGGTGACCGAGGGAGCGCCGGCGCGGCGCAGGATTACGAAATTCACCACGCCCGCGGTAACCGCGGCACCGATGCCGAGCTCGAGCCCGCCGATCGCGGCGACCTGCCAGGGCGACGGCCCGACGGCGGCCAGCCGGCCGTTACCGAGCGGCCCGCCGGCGAACGCCGCCAGCAGCCCGAGCAGGCAGCCCGCCAGGGCTCCGGTGGCCATACCCCACAACGGCGCGCCTTCGAGGCTCATGGTCGGCGCGGTCCTGACCAGCAGCCAGCCCCCGATCCCCCCGGCCAGGTACGGCAGGGCGAGTACGACCGGCGTCAGCCAGACCGGCACCGAGTCGTGCACGCCCGGCGGCAGCGCGGCCAGCAAGGGGAACGCGGGCAGCTCGCCGAGCGCGGACCCGGTCGCCGCGACGATCGTGCCGCTGCCGAAGGCGAATCCGGGCCCCAGCGAGAACGCGATGGCCCAGACGATCGCGTTCGGCACGTAGCCGATCTGCAGCAGCAGCAACAGCACGGTGCCGACCAATCCGGCGCCGAGGCTGCGCTGCAGCCGGAAGGCCTCCGGCAGGTGGACCGCGAGCGCGGCGGCCGCGAGCAGTGCCCCGGTGGCGGCGAGCACGGCGACCGTCGCTGCTACCGCGAGCACCAGTGACCGTGAACGCGGCGGCAGCAGCTGAAGCAACTGCCGCCAGGGAGCCAGCGCCCGGGCGGCGCCGAGGCCGCCGGCGGCCAGGCCAAGCAGTAGTCCGCAGAGTGCGGCCTGCGGCACCGACGCCGAGATCTCGCTGGACCGGCTCACCTGCGCGAGCGCCGCGGTGAAGACCGCGTACGGTCCGGCTAGCGCGAGCGCGGCGTAGCCGACGTGGCGCAGCCGCCCGATAGCGGCGACCCTCGAGACCCAGCGGCCTGCCCGCCACAGCAGCGCGCCGGGCAGCACGACCAGGCCGAGCGGGAGGAAGCCGATGCGGCCGACGCCGTGGAGCGTAAAGCCGACGTGCTGGCCGACCAGCCAGAGTACGGCGGCGGTGCGCAGCACCGCCCGCAGGCCGAGCCCCGAATGCGGCGCCGCCATCCAGCCGGCCACTACCAGCACCGTGACGACCGCCAGGCCGGACGCCGTGACCGCCGCGGCGGCCAGGGTGCCGATCAGGATCAGCGGCCGGCGCCCGGCGACTGCGGACGGCGGCTCGCTGCCCGATTGCGCGCTCGGACTACGGACGCGAGCGGCGGAAGCAGTCACAAAACCCAAGCCTGGCAAGGCCGGCCGCTCACGCGGCGGAGGCGCGCCGCGCAGGCTCAGCCGGCTTGCATGACCTCGCGGGTCAGGCGTGCCGTCTCGCTCGGCGTGCGGCCGACTCGGACGCCCACCTTCTCCAGGGCTTCCTTCTTGGCCTGGGCGGTGCCCGCCGACCCGGAGATGATCGC
>DAIOWC010000076.1:0-11814 GCA_036758685.1 Streptosporangiaceae bacterium
GCGGTGGACATTTCGGTGCCCGGGCCGGACGAGATCGTCCCGCCGCGGGTGGCCTTCGAGCGCCAGTACGGCGCCGAGTCCTGAGGCGGGCATAGACCTCTTGCCTGGCTCGTTACCATTGGGTAACCAGCCGGAGAGCTGGGACATACGCCGGGCGCCGCAGCGGCGAGCCCGGGGCTGAATTCGGAGGGTCGCACATGCGGGACGCAGTCATCGTCGAGGCGGTCAGGACACCGGTAGGCAAGCGCAACGGAGGCCTGGCGGGCGTTCACCCCGGCGACCTCTCCTCGCACGTGCTGACCGCGATCGCCGAGCGCAGCGGGATCGACCCGGTGGTGGTCGAGGACGTCGTCTGGGGCTGCGTCAGCCAGGTCGGCGAGCAGACCTTCGATATCGCCCGCACGGCCGTGGTCGGGGCCGGCTGGCCCGAGTCCGTTCCCGGCGTCACCGTCGACCGCCAGTGCGGCTCGTCGCAGCAGGCGGTCAGCTTCGCGGCCGCGAGCGTCATCGCCGGTCACTATGACGTCGTCGTGGCTGGCGGCGTCGAGTCGATGAGCCGGGTGCCGATGGGCGCCTCGGTGGCTGGCGGCGCGGCCGGCTGGCCGTTCAGCAACGGCTTCCGGGCACGGTACGGCGACACTCCGCCGAACCAGGGCGTCGGGGCCGAGATGATCGTGGATCGCTGGGGCTTCACCCGCACCCAGCTCGATGAGTACAGCCTCGCTTCCCACTCGAAGGCCGCCGCCGCCCAGGACGAGGGCCGCTTCACCGGCCAGATCGCCGCGGTCACCGGTCCGGACGGCACGAAGGTCGAGGCCGACGAGGGCATCCGCCGGGGCAGCACGCTGGAGAAGATGGCCGCGCTCAAGCCGGCCTTCCGCGAGGACGGGACGATCACCGCGGGCAACAGCTCGCAGATCTCGGACGGCGCTGCCGCGCTGCTGATCATGACCAGCGAGAAGGCGGCCGAGCTCGGCCTGACGCCGATCGCCCGGATCCACACCGCGGTCGTCACCGGCGATGACCCCATCATCATGCTGACGGGCCCGATCCCGGCCACCGCGCTCGCGCTCAAGCGCAGCGGCCTGACCATCGCGGACATCGGCGCCTTCGAGGTGAACGAGGCGTTCGCCCCGGTGCCCCTGGCCTGGCTGGCCGAGACCGGCGCGGACCCGGCGCGGCTCAACCCGAACGGCGGCGCGATCGCGATCGGTCACCCGCTCGGCGGCAGCGGCGCGCGCCTCATGACCACGCTCGTGCACCACATGCGCGAGACCGGCACCAAGTACGGTCTGCAGACCATGTGCGAGGGCGGCGGGCAGGCCAACGCGACGATCCTCGAGCTGCTGTAACAGGGCGGCCGCAGCTGGGTTAGAGGCCTAGGCGGTCACGAGCTCGGCGGGCTCGGCGATCACGTCCACGAGGGCGCCGTTGCGCATCACGGTGATCTGCAGCGGCTGCCCGATCGTCGCGCTGAGCGCGAGCTTCTGCAGGTCCTGAGCCTTGGTGAGCGCTTCGCCGCCCGCAGTGAGGAGCAGGTCGCCCGGTCGCAGGCCCGCCCGGTCGGCGGGCCCGCCGGGCACTACCTCGATCACGCGAAGGCTGGTGGAGCGGCCGAAGCGCTCCTGCAGTTTCTCCGGGAGCGGCACCGGCGAGCTGACGATGCCGAGGTAGGCCCGCCGCACCCGGCCGTCGCGCATCAGGCCGGCGATGATCGTGCGCGAGGTGGCGTTGATCGGCACGGCCAGGCCGAGACCCACCCCGGCGACGGCAGTGTTGATCCCGACCACCCGCGCCCGCGAGTCCGCCAGCGCCCCGCCTGAGTTGCCGGGATTGAGGGCCGCGTCGGTCTGGATGACGTCCTCGACCAGGCCGGGCCGCCCGCCGGCGCGGGTCGGCAGCGACCGGCCCAGGCCGCTGACCACGCCCGCAGTCACCGAGCCGCTCAGGCCCAGCGGGCTGCCCACCGCGACCACCAGCTGGCCGACGACCAGGTCATCCGCCTCGCCCAGGGTGGCCGGATCGGGCGTCTCACTGTCGGCGCGCACCACCGCCAGGTCCGACAGCGGGTCGGCGCCCACGACGCGGAACGCCGCGCTCGTCCCGTCGGAGAACAGCGCGGTGCCGTGGTCGGCGCTGCCCACCACGTGAGCGTTGGTCAGCAGGAAGCCATCGGGGGTGTAGATCACCGCCGATCCCAGGCCCTCACCGCGGTAGCGGCTGGCCGGATTGGGCACGCGCAGGCTGGCCACCTTCGGGGTCAGCTCGGCCGCCACCCCGGCCACGATCTGCGAGTACACATCGAGGGGTTCGTCAGCTGCCATATCGCTCTCCACAGCGTCGTTCCACCACTGGGATTACAACATTACAACTGGATGTCAACTGCTGCCAGCAGCGCCGGTCCGGGCCTGCGCAGCGGGGACCCGGAGTTATTGGGACCGATAGTCAGCGCTATTGACTGACGAACGGTCCCAATCAGCCGGGCCCGCCAGATGCCGGTCGGGCTCGGCCGCATCGCAGCCGAGTTCCCGGCGCAACCAGGGCGAAGATGACACACTCAGGGGGACCGGTGTGAGGAGCGCAACGTGGCAGGCCGGGATCCTGAGTGGCCGTCGGACGGCGGCGCCGAGCGGCGCAGCGTGTCCCGGCGCCGGTTCGTCGGCTTCGCGCTCCTGGCCGGCCTCGTGCCGGGCGGCGCCGCGGCTGCCGAGTGGCTCCGCGGCCACCGCGGCGGTCCGCACGCCCCGCTCGCCTCCGGGCGTCCAGCCGACACCACGCGTCCAGCCGGCACGGCGCGGCCAGCCGATACGGCGCAGGCCAGCGGAGCAGGCCAGCCGGCGGGCACCGTCCACCAGGCCAAGGCTCAGGCCGCGGAGGCGAGAGCGCCCGCGCTTCCGCTCGCAGGCAAGGTTGTCGTCATTGATCCCGGCCACAACCCGAACAACCCCCAGCACGTCGCCGAGATCGACAGCCTCGTCCAGGCGGGCGGGTTCCTCAAGGCCTGCGACACCGTGGGCGCCGAGACCGACGCCGGGTACCCGGAGTTCGACTTCACGCTTGACGTCGCCCGCCAGGCGCGGGCGATCCTGCGGGCTGCCGGCGCGAAGGTGATACTCACCCAGAACGGCCGGACCGTCTACGGACCCTGCGTCGACGTCAGGGCGGCAATCGGCAACCGGGCACATGCGGACGCCGCGCTGTCCATCCACGCCGACGGCGGACCCCCGGACGGATACGGTTTCGCGATGCTCGTCCCGGTACTGATCCAGAACGGCGTAACCGATAACAGCGCGATCATCGAGCCGTCCAGCCGCCTGGCCGACGCTTTTCTGACTCACTTCGCGGCCGTCACGGGGCAGAACCGATCGACGTATCTCGGCGTTAACGGCATCCAGCCGCGCAGCGACCTCGGCGGACTGAACCTGTCGACCGTCCCCAAGGTCTTCATCGAATGCGCGAACATGCGCAACGCGCAGGACGCGGTGAAGGTCACCAGCCCGGCGTGGCGCCAGCTCGCCGCCCGCGGCATTGCCGAGTCGATCAGCGCATTTCTGACCGCTGCCTAGGACACCGGGCCTCGTCAGCTTCAAGCGCAAGTAACAGATCGCCTGAGGCACTGTCATGTTAATGTTCGGCAAAATGGCGTTTGCTGGGTGTCGTGATTCGGTTGTTGTGACATAAAGCTGCCGTGGCGAGCGGCGGCGAGAAGGGATCGGCGACGGGGTGGCGCTCTCATCGGATCGCGTTTCCGGCTACCTGTTCTTGCAGGACTCGAACGCCAAGCTCCCGTGCGAGGACAACGCAGACGTGCTGACCGCCGTGCGCCTCGGCTGGTCGGTCGCCGAGATGCGGGGCCGCAACTGGCCGGCCGGACCGCCGGGCGAGGGCACGCCGATGCCCGATCACATCGATCACGCCCTGCCGCTGCGTATCGAGCGCTCCCGAACCGAGCTCCGGATTGAGGCTCAGTCCGTCGTGGCGGCACTGGCGAAAAGGCTCCACGTCGATGATTTCCAGCCCGACCAGGATTTTGACCGGGCCCTGAACGATCAGGCCAAGCTCCTCGATCATGTCCGCGCCCCGAAAGTCAGCCAGGCCCTTCAGGACGCTCTCACCGTCCTGCGCCGGCCGGCCGCCCACATCCAGACCCACGCCCACGGCCGCGGCCAGGCGGCCCCGCCGGTGCAAGCGGCGCAGCGGGCCCTGGTAATCCTGCAAGCGGCCAGGGCCGACCAGCAGTTGGTGGTGGTGGTCCAGATGGACAGGGCGGTGACCGCGGCCAAGGAAGCGGTCACCGATGCCGAGCAGCAGGTCTGGGCCGCAAAGGGCGAGCCGGAGAAAGAGAAGGCGCTCGAGACGCTGGCCAGGGCACAGGCCGTCCTGCGGTTTGCCGAGGACGGCAAGGCCGGCGAGGCGAACGGGCTCACGACGCTCGATCAGCTCATCGGCACGCTGGAGCGGGCGATTCAGACCGGCCCCGACGCCGCGACGCAGACCGGGATCGAGGCGATCCTGCACGCCCAGCAGACGATCGCGACCGCGATGCACCCGCCGTGGGAGCAGCTCGCGGAGCTGATCTGGCGATTCGACGCGCACGTGCAGGACCGGCTCAGCGCCGCCTCCGAGACCCAGGCCATCGGCTATCAGCTGGGACGGGGCCTCGCCGAGACCTACTGGGCGCTTGATCCCGGCGAGGCCATGGGGTCGGCCAGCTGGAATTTCCTGCTGGGCAAGAGCCGATGCGGCGAACTGTCGCGCATGGTGGGCAGGCTGGGCTCGTGCTGGGGCGAGTACACCGCGCCGGCCATCGCGGGCTCGGTCGAGGTCTGGGAAGACGTCGTCAAGACGCCGGGCTGGCTCGGCAGCCCGACGACGCACAGCCAGCAGTGCCTCTACAGCCAGACCCGGCGCTGGTACGAGCTGATCATCCTGGGCCAGGACCCGACGACTCTGATCAGCCCCGGCGCTCTCATGAAGGACTACCGCACCATCGGCCGCGCGCTGAAGCTCTTCTGGCCGCAGCTCGCCGGCATCGTCTTCGGGCTGGCCTTCCTGGCCGCGCTGCTGGTGCTGATCGCGATCGGTGGCGCTTCCTGGGAGAAGACGCTCTACGGCATCCTGGCCACGGTCGGCCTGTCCGCGGCCGGCATCTCCGGCACGCTGAAGAACTCCGCGCAGGCTATGCTCACGCGGCTTCGCCAGGATGCCTATACCGACCTGGTCGCGATCGCCGTGCAGACCGCGCCCAAGCCGCCGCACCGGCGCGCCGTCCGCGAAGCGGTCAACCGGCGCAAGCTGACCACGGCGACACCGAACTAGCCAGCGTCAGGCGCGCCCGCGCCGGGCCGCGAAGCGCCCATATCGGCGCCCAGATCGGCGCGCGGATCAGCGACGGACGGTGACATCGCCGGCGGGAGCCGGCCAGACTTAATCTGTCGCCCGCGGCGCAGCACCGCCAGCGGCGAGCACGTCCGGTGGGGAGTATTCGTGGCCGCGTGGTCGTCAGTTTCCGCCTGGTTCAACGAGCAGGTGGTGCAGACCGGACGGCTGCCGCTGTTCTGCTTCTTCGTCGCCTTCATCGCGGGCTTCGTCGGGGTTCGCATATCCGTCCGCCTCATTCGCGCGGGCGTGCGTCGGTGGCCCGGCAACATCGTCGCCGGCTCGGTGCATGTGCACCACATGGTCTTCGGCGTCGTCCTGATGGGCGGCGGCGGCATCGCCGAGCTGGCCGCGCCGTTACACTCCCTGTCCTGGCGCGGCGGGGCGGCGGCGGTATTCGGGCTGGGCCTGGCGCTCGTACTGGACGAGTTCGCGCTGATCCTGCATCTGCGGGACGTGTACTGGGCCAACGAGGGCCGGGTCTCCGTCGACGCCGTCTTTGTCGCCGTTGGCGTAACCGCCTTGCTGCTGATCGGCGCGAGTCCCGTCGGGGTCCGGAACGTGGCCGACTATCACCACATCCCCGGCAGTCCGGCCGCGGTCGCGACGCTCACCGTTACGGTCGCGGCCATGTTCATCCTGGCCGGCATCACGGTACTCAAGGGCAAGGCCTGGACCGCGCTGCTCGGCCTGGTCCTGCCGGTCGCGCTGGCCGTCGGCGCGCTGCGGCTGGCCAGGCCCGAGTCACCGTGGGCCCGCTGGCGCTACCGCGACTGCCCGGCCAAGCTGGCCCGCGCCCGCAACCGGGAACGCCGGCTGCGCGAGCCAGTGATCCGCGCGAAGAACCGCGTCCAGGACCTGCTGACCGGCCTGCCGGACCAGCCAGCCGGGCGGCCCGATGACTAGGCCCGGCAACTAGGCCGGCCGCTAAGCCGGCGTGGGCAGCCCGCGCAGGAAGTCGATGAGGCCGGCGAAGTAAATGTGCTGGTCGTCATACATGGCCAGGTGGCTGCCGTTCGGGCAGTACAGGTAGCGACCGGCCGGGAACTGCTCGGCCATCTGCTCCATGTGCGCGGGATCCATCGTGTCGTACTGGGCGCCGATCACCAGCGTCGGCACCGTGATCGACGACAGATCCTGGCTGCGGTCCCAGTGGGCGAGCTTGGCGTTCGCCGCGATGCCCAGCTCGCTTGGCCCCTGCATCGAGACGTAGATCGCCGGGTTGATGTGAGCGAAGGAGCGCTGCACCGGCTCCGGCCAGTCGGCGGGCGGCATCCGCAGCACGTGATGCACATAATGCTGCTCGACCAGCAGCTCCATATACCGCGGATTCTCGAAATCGCCGGCCGCTTCCAGCGACTTGATCTCAGCGAGGGCCGCCTGATCCATCTTGGGCATCAGCACATTCTCGGCGTACGCGTTGTAGGCCGGGACGCTCGACATCATGTTGGAAATAACCAGGCCGCGCAGATGGCCCTGATACCGGAGGGCGTACTCGATCGCGAGGATTCCGCCCCACGATTGGCCGTACAAGACGAAATTGTCCCGGTCCAGGCCCAGCGCCTGCCGGACCTGCTCGACCTCGTCCGCGAACCGGTCGGCCTCCCAGAGCGAGGGGTCGTCGGGCTGGTCGCTCCGGCCGGAGCCGAGCTGGTCGTAGTAGTAGTACTCCACGCCGGCGCCAGGCAGGTAGCTGTCGCACGCCTCGAGGTACTCGTGGGTCGCGCCCGGGCCTCCGTGCAGGAGCAGCACCCGCAGCTCAGGGTTATTGCCCACCCTCTTTACCCATACCCGGAACGCGCCGGAGGCGGTGCTGATCGGGATCATCCGCGCGCCACCGCTCAGCTCATCGTCGCGGCCGGAATAGTCCAGATAGCTACCAGATGGCGGCATCGAGTCGGCCTCCTCGCCGGCGCCGGAACAGCCGGCCCCGCATCGGCGTTTATTACCGGTAGAGCACTTGAATGAACGAAAGATGGCTTATGGCTCGGTGTATCACGTGCGGGACCGAATTGCATCCGGAAAGAGCGCAGAAGTACAACTACTGCACGGCACCAGAGTGCCAGGAGAAGAATCTCAAGCGGCTGCCGATCGTATCCGTGGGGATGAACAAGGCTGCGGACGAAATCCTGATCCTTGACGAGAAGACCAAGGATGATCTCGCCGGCGGCCGGTACCGCGATCAGCGAAAGGCGTGGGCCGGCCCGCCCGCTCCGGCGGCCGCGTCCGGCGGCTCGGACGGCCGCCAGCACGCCCGGCCGGCGCAGGCCCGGCCAGCCAGGTCTCGCCCGCGCCCAGAGGCACAGCCGCGGGTCCGCCAGCCCTGGACCCGCTCGCAGGAGAAGCTGGCGCTCCTGTATAACGAGCAGGGACTGCGGCCTGCGGACATAGCCGCCAAGCTCGGCGTCAGCAGCCACCTGGTCACCCAGATCATCCTTGCCGCCCGCAACCGCGGCAAGTCCTGACTCGCCCGCCGGAGGTCACCCGATTGAGCACGCAGAAGGTCGCCGACTTGCCCACCCCAGCGCTCGTCGTCGACGCGGCGGTGCTCGATCTCAACATCGCGGCGATGGCAGCGGCACTGCCGGGGAACAGGCTCCGGCCGCACGTCAAGGCGCATAAGTGCACGAGCCTCGCCAAGAGGCAGGCGGCGGCCGGGCATCGCGGGTTCACCTGCGCCACGATCCGCGAGTGCGAGGGCATGGTCGCGGCCGGCCTCGGCCAGGACCTGATGCTCGCCAACGAGGTCCTCGACGCCCGCCGGGTCGGCGCGCTGGTCAGCGATGGCGCGCGGGTCACGCTGGCCGTCGACTCTCCCGAGACGATCGACGCGGCCGCGCGCGGCGGTGTCCGCGAGGTGATCATCGACGTGAACGTCGGCCTGCCCCGGTGCGGCTGCCTGCCCGCCGACGCTGGCCGGATGGCGGACCTGGCGCGCGAGCGCGGCCTGGAGGTACGCGGCGTCATGGGCTACGAGGGCCACGTCATGATCGTCGAGGACGCGGCCGATCGGGCGGCCCAGTGCCAGCAGTCGATGGAGCAGCTCGTGATGGCGGCCGCCGACGTCGGCGGCGAGCTGATCTCGGCGGGCGGCACCGGCACGTACGCCTGCAACACCTGGGCGACCGAGATCCAGGCCGGCTCGTACGCGCTGATGGATGCGCAGTACGGCCGGCAGGGGCACCCGTTCCGGCAGGCGGTGTTCGTGCTGGCGAGCGTGATCTCCACCGCGCCGGAGTGGTCAGTTGCCGACGCCGGCCTTAAGGCGTTCGGCATGGATCACGGCAACCCTGAGCTCGCCGGCTCTGATGTCTGGTTCTGCTCCGATGAGCACACGACGTTCTCGCCGCCGCGGCCGGTCGGGGACCGGGCCTGGCTGATCCCTGCCCACGTCGACCCCACGATGGCCTACCACGAGCGGCTCTACCTGTACGACGGCGACGAGGTCATCGACACCTGGCCGATCGACCTGCGCGGCTGGTAAACGGACGGCGCTCCCGGGCGGGCCGCTACCGGACCGGCACGGCCTCGGCCAGCCGCCACTCGCCCCACGGCATGGCGCGCGCCGCGCCGCAGTGGGCGCACGCGATCGCCAGCTCCGACCGGTAGGTCGCGCCGCACGTCGTGCACGTGCGGTCGGACAGCGCCGCGCGCGGATCCGTGCGGGCATTCGCGGGCCGGACGAACTTCAGGTCGTAATGGCCCCCCGAGGCCACCCACGACACCGCCTGGGTCTGCCCGTCACCCACGTCGACGGCAACTGACCTGGCGATCGACGTGACCGCGGACGCGAAGTTCGGGGCGGCCGCTCCGGCGGCGTAGTCCACGGCGCCCGGCCGCACCATCGCCTGCAGCTGCCCGAAGGCGACGCGCACCGACACCCGCTGCATGCCGTTCAGGTCGACCGCGACAATCTCGGGCACGGACGGATGGTAGTCGAGCGGAATGATCCAGCGTTTCGACACCGACCCGCGGGCGGCGTCCGCGGCAGCCTGGCGGCTGTCCCGCCGCCGGTCCCGCGCCACTGTGCTGGTGATCTGGCCGAACGGGGTCTGCCAGAACCGGTCAGTCACCAGGCGGCGGAGCGGTTCCTCGTCACCCGTCGTGGTCGCCGCGAACACCAGCAGGGTGGCCGTCAGCGCGGCGTCGAGCAGCAGCTGCTCATCGAAATGAGCGTCCGACCGCATCAGGGCTGCCAGGCCCGGCGGCGACGCCGTTAGCCTCGGCGGCGGCGGTCCCGCTGCGGCCGCGCGACGCCGGCTGCGGCCGCGAGCGCCGTAGACGACCACGGCCAGGCCAAGCGTCGCCGCGAACAGCAATATCCAGCTCGCGATGACCACCGCCCAGAAGATGCCGAGCGCGTCCGCGCCGGCCCTCCCGGCGCCGTTACCCGCGGCGAGGGCCGCCTGAGTCACCATGGCTCCCGCCGCCATCCGACGAGCACCCAGTCCTGTCTGCCCGCCGTGACGATGCCCCCGCAGTACTTGCAGGCGCCGTCCTCATCGAGGTCGAGAGGAGCGCCGCAGGACGGGCAGCGTCTGGCCGGGAGACCGCCCGCCGCCGGGGACATGGCCTCCGCCGAGCGGCCGAACGTCAGGTCCTCCGACCATGTGCGCGCATCGGGGCTCCCGCGGAGGGTTAGTCCGGACGGCCCGTGCCGCTCCCAGCACCAGCCCTGGCAGGTGAGCCGTACCCGCACCTCGTCGAGCAGGGGCGTGGACAGGGCTTCAACGAGCATCGCGTTGACCGCCTGCCACGATCCCTCGCAGACAACGCCGGCCCCGGCACGCAGCTCGAGCAGGGCCTGATAGGTCCGCAGCAGCCCGCCCGCCATGAAGGTCCGGGCTGGAGTCGCATCGGCCGAGGTCAGACTGGCGCAGATCAGCTCCGCGGCTGTCGCTGCCCACCGGGTCAGGGTGGCCGGGTCGAAGGCGGGGTCGCGCGCCGCGATCGCGGCCACGCCCCGTCGCAGCGCCTGGCCGTCGGATGACGCCGACAGCGTTCCGTAGCCCCAGCGCGCCTGCTCGCCGCTCGTCATGTCGACGACCGAGCTGTAGCGGACCGCCGCCCCGCCGAACGTCGCCAGGCGGCCGATCAGCATCGGCAGCAGGAACAGCGGCATCAGCAGGATGACGATGAGGACGATTATGATCTTGATCAGGAACAGCGGGTTGAGGCAGCCGGCCGCCGAGGCCGGGCGGTCGGAGCGCCGCGATGGCGAGGCCCACCGCATCAGCGCCCGGGAGGCCGACAGATAGCGCTCGGAGAAGGTGTCCTTGTCCCCGCGCGTGGCCAACGATGGCACCCCCGAAATCGTCACCACCATAACGGGAAGATGCCCGCAGGCGGTTCAAAACGGGAAGGGAACGGCCGGAGGCGCGGCCAACTGTCCTTAGCCGCCTTCGTCCAGGTGCGCGGTGTCGTTGTAGCTACGCAGGATCCAGCGCTCCGGGGTAATGACGAGCCGGGAAATGGATCCGTTGTCGGCGCCGATAAAGGCAAACGGCCTCGATGCGGTCGCCAGCGCCAGGGCCTGGCCGATGACGCCGCCGTGGGTGAACACGGCGACGCGCTGTCCCGGATGGCTGACGGCCAGGCGGAGAATCGCGTCGTTGACGCGGTCGGCGAAGGCAGCCGCAGGCTCGGCGCCCGGGATCACGTCCCAGCGCTCCTCGGCCCGCATCCGCAGGCTGATCGGGTGACCGCTGGCCGCCATCTTGCGGAGCACTCCGCCCTCCCACTCGCCCAGGAACACCTCGCGGAGGCCGGGTTCCACCCCGATCTCCAGCCCGAGGTCGGCAGCGAGCGGAGCGGCGGTCTCGGCCGTCCGGCGCAGCGTGGTGGCATAGATCGCGTCGATCCCGGCCAAGGTCAGCCGCGCGCACACCCGCCGGGCCTGCTCGCGGCCGAGCGGGGAAAGCGGCGGATCACCGTGCCCGTCTACGAGCTCGAACAGCTGGCCGTCGACGTAGGGCTGAGACTGGCCGTGTCGCACCAGCACGATCTCGGTCGCCTCCGGAGGCGGCTGAAACCGCTGCTGCGGGAACGAGGCCGATTCCGCCCGGGCGCCGTCTGCTGCCGTCACAGAGCCCAACGTACCGGTCGAAAGCGACGGCCAGGAAAACCGGCTGGACCGGGCCGCCGGTGGCGCGCCAGTATCTATGTCGACTTTCCCGCAGGTGGGAACGCATGCGTTCCTCGGCATCCGTTACGCCGAGCCTCCAGTGGGAGAGCATCGGCCTGGCGCCGGGCCGGCCCGGCCCTGGCCGGGGATACGGGATGCGGCTGAGTACGGGCCGACCGCACCGCGGCCCCGCCAGGACTTCACGCTGATCCCGGAGCCGGTCGTTCCCGGCGATGACTTCCTGAACCTGAACCTGTTCACGCCCGACCTGGGCAGCGCCAACCTGCCGGTGCTCGTGTGGATCCACGGCG
>DAIOWC010000076.1:11914-13904 GCA_036758685.1 Streptosporangiaceae bacterium
CGTCCTGGTGAGCGTGAACTATCGCCTCGGTGCCGAGGGTTCCTGGACCTCGACGGGGAAGTCAGTCCGACAGCGCTGCCGCGATCGCCAGGACGGCCTCGGTGGTCACCTGTCTCGGTCCCGGGCCGGTCGCGGTGGGCCAGGTAGACAGCTTTACTACCACCGTCTCGCTCGGCCAGTGCACGAATACGTTCTGGCCGTTGACGCCCATGGCGTAGATGAAGGGAACGTCAGGCTCGGCTACCCACCAGCAGTTCCGGTAGTGCCCGCCGGGCGGCAGGCCCCACCCTGCGCCCGTAACGAACGCCTCCGGCCCGTCGGGGGCGCCAGCAATGATGTCGCGGATCCAGGCAGCGGGCACCGCCTGGCGGCCCTCCGTGCCGTGGCCGTCTGAGGCGAACAGCAAGCCGAAACGGCCCAGGTCGCGCAGCGTCGCGCAGATGCCGCCGTCTGCCATCGCGTTGCCGTGGGCATCGACGGTGATCTCGGCATCGAACTCGGCGCCCATCGGCTGCCAGACCAGTGTGCCGATGAGCTCGTGCAGCCGCGCGCGGCCTGACTTCTCCAGCACCCAGCCGAGCACGTCGGTAAGAACCGGCCGGTACCGGAACGGGCCGCCGTGCTCGCCGTCGTTCGCCAGGGTCGCGTAGTAGGCGAGGGCGTCGGCGGGCCTCGGCTCGGCAGTGTCGGGCCGCCAGAGGTAGACGCGCTCATAGGTGCGGACGTCTGCCTCTGGGTTGTCGTGGTTCTCGTCGAAACGCGTCCCAGTCCGCATGTCGAGCAGGTGCTGCACGGTTGCGCCCTCGAACGAGGTGCCGGCAAGTTCCGGCACGATCCGCTCGACAGGCTCGGAGGTGTCGAGCAGCCCTCGGCCCGCGAGGATGCCGGCCACGGTGGACACCACTGATTTGGAAACGGACATGAGCAAGTGCGGCGTGTCCGGCCGCATGCCGTTGAAGTACTGCTCGGTGACGATCTGGCCGCGATGCAGCACGAGGAACCCGTCGGTGGAGGTCTCAGCCAGCATCTGCTCGACCGTCATGTCGCGGCCGCCGGACTGGAATCGCAGCGCGGACAGGTCGCGCTCAGCCCGCGGCAGCGCTCGCGGGCTGCCATCGCCGCGGCTGATTCGCGCAGTCGGGATCAGCTCACGGATGTGCTGGAATGCCCACCGGTTGAACGGCGGGTCCCGCCAGTCCTCCAGCGTGACAAGGCGCTCGTTCGGAAACGGCGGCGCTCCTGTCATCAGGGGCTCGCCACTAGGCATCCCCACACCCTAGCGGCTTGCGTCATTATTGCGGCCAGTTTGTCTGGATTCCGTGACTGCAACCGCTAGGGAGTCGCGGCGGCCCTTGAGACGACTGGCGAGGATGCGGATCACCGCGATCGTGATGAACATGGGCAGGGCCTGCAGTGGGTCCACGACAACATCGCAGCGTTCGGCGGTGACCCGGCCCGCGTGACCCTCGCAGGACAGTCGGCAGGCTCTGCCGCCTGCGACGCTGCTCGCCGTTGAGCGGGCCCGCGGCCTGTTCGGTCAGGCAATCCTCATGAGCGGCGCCCGCCACATGGGGGGTCCTCCCCGGCGCGGCACGACGGATGACCGCCGGCATTGCCGCCAACCTTGGCATGGCGCCGACCAGGGAGGCATTCGCCGCCGCGAGCACCGAGGAACTGGTGGCCGCGCAGACGCGACTCGCCAGCATGAGCGATGGCGGCGGCCCGGTCTCGCTCGCCCGGCGCTTCGCTACCGGCCTGCTTCCGTTCGGCCCGTCTCCCGACGGCGACCTCCTGCCGGCGACGCCGATCGAGCGGATCGCAGCTGGTGCAGGCGCCGCCGTGCCGGTACTCGCGGGCAACACCTCGCAGGAATTCAACATCGCCGCCAGCAGGAGCGCCGGCGACCTCGATCAGACCGTGCTGCTGGACACCCTGGCCGCCCCGGGGCCTGCCGCCGGCTGCCGCCCGCGATCACGTACCGCAGGGGAGT
>DAIOWC010000076.1:14004-24457 GCA_036758685.1 Streptosporangiaceae bacterium
GCTCGGCGCCGGGCACTGCGTGGACCTGCCGTTCGTCTTCGACCTCCTGGACGCCGAGGGAGTCGCCACGGTCGCGGACCACGATCCGCCGCAAGGGCTGGCCGACCGCGGGGTTCAGGACGACCCGCTGCGCGACGTGCGCGGGATCTGGGCGGGCGTGATCTGACCGGCGTCAGCGGGGGATGGGCGTCCAGGTGATCGTCACGGTCCACTTCGTCGACGTGTCCGTGCTGAAGTACGGCCCGATCAGCTCAAAGCCTTCCCTGGTGGCCGCGTTCTGCATCGCCCAGCACTGGCCTCCGGGGCCGAATTCGTGATCACAGACGGGGTTGTCGGTGAGACCCGAGCTGTTGACGCCATTGCCGGAGAAGTTCTGCAGCAGATACTGGTTCGCGCCGGGCATGTGGTAATTGCCGCTGCGGCGGTTGCAGGAGACAGCCGGATTGCGGCCCCGGTTGCAGAGGTTCCACTGCGAATCGCCATCTGAGGGGCTGGCGCTCGAACCGTTGACGTCCATGTACGAGGCGATCCCGCTGTTCCTGATCGTGATCGGATAGCTCGCGCCCTGGCCCAGCGAGCCCACGAGGCACTGCCCGTTCGGGAAGCCAAGCGCGCCCGCCTGCGAGCCCGTGTTATTGCCAGGGCTGCCGCCGCTGCACTTGCCGAACGTCGCCTTGTCGGGCGAGATCGTCACCGACCGGATGGTCTTCACCGTGTTCAGCGTGAGGCTCAGATTCGTGCCCTGGCCGGAGCTCTGCGCGGGCGCGGCGCTCACGCCGCAGGCGGCCGCGGCCACGGGCAGAACTGCCAGCAGTACCGCCAGGGCCCGGTTTGGCCGCACGCGCTCGATGCGGATCCGCAGGCCCGAGCGCCGGACGAAAATGATCAGGAGCGCGAGGGCAATCAGCACCGCGGCCAGCGGCAGCAGCCAGCCGGGCACGGTCAGCCACGGCCCCGAGACCACCCCCGGCGCGACGCCGAACTCCAGGTCGGTAGCGGCCGCGACACCGATATTGGCACCGCCCGCCGACGTCTGCGCCGAGCCTTTGGCGACGACATCGCTGAAGTACTGACCGGGCTTAGCGCTGTCCGGGACGACCAGTTCCAGCTGGATCCGCCCGGACTGACCCCCGCCGAGGGTCACGGCCGGCCCAGTGACGTGTATCCAGCCCGGCGGAATGCTGCGGCCCGAGCCCGAGGACAGTCGCTCGATCCGGATCGCGACTGACTCCATCTCCGTGCCGGTGTTGACCACGAGCAGCGCCGGGAGCGCGTAGCTGCCGCCCGGATGCGCCGCGCCGCTCAGCCGGACTGGCCCGGCCTGCACGCCGACGCCGACGCTCGCCTGCGCCGCCGCCGGGGCGACCAGCATCAGCAGCAGGCCCGCCAGGACCGATCGAAATAACCGCAGCCGCATGACCTCGCTCGTATCTACTCGAGTTTGCCATCGCCGACGTGTACCGACATCTCACGATGCGTTCATCGACTGTAACTGATCTTCAAGGAACGTCAAAGTGCTATGCCGGGCCTCGCCCGCCGCGATCAACCAGCCTCGGCCGCGGAGCCCGTTCCGTCCGGTCCGGGCGCTAGCTTTCCGTGCTGGCGCTGCGCTCGGATCTCGGCCAGCAACTCGGGTCGCAGAGCTTGCTCGGCGGCATCGACACGCCCAGGCCGGCCCGCGCGCGCACATCGGCGAGACCGCGCAGTTCCTTCAGCAGATGCGCGCTGGCGGCCGAGCACCGCGGTCAGCGCAGCCTGGTCACCAGCCTGCGAGCGTCAGCCGAGCCACTCGATCCGCTGGCCCGGGGGCCGGGGGGCCGCGACCTGGCGCCTGAGCCCGGATCTGCTCCACGTCCGCGGCGGTCATGTCAGCCCGCGCGGAGCAGCCTGCGCTCGTCGAACAGATGATGCGCGAGCTCGTGTGCCGTCCGCCGGCCAATCCACTCGACGGTGCGCACCTCGCGGGTCGGCCAGGGATAGATCCCGGCGCGCAGCCAGCCGGCCGCGTCCAGAAGCGTCATCGTGACCGAAAGCCGGCGCGCCGCCATGACGAGTTCGCGCGCAACGACCGCGGGATCCTGCTCGTTGTAGCGCTCCTCGACCGCCCGTTGGTCCCGGCGCATCGAGACGAACTCGGGCGTGTCCTCGGACTGCGCCAGCGTGATCCGCTCGTGCTGGAACCGGAGCATGTCGCGGACGTGACAGCCGTATTCAAGCGCCGACCAGCTGCCCGGCCGCGGATGGCCGCGAAGCCGGTCGGCAGCTGCCGAGCTCAGGAGCTCGCGGTGCTGCTCGGCCAGCGCGGCCACGGCGTCCAGGATCTGGCCGTGGTCCAGCCGCTCGAAGTCATATCCGCATTCCGCGCACGGCGACGTCATGACGTGGTGCTCAGCCAAAGAAGGCGTCCACCCGCGCCTGGTCCTCCGCGAACGCCCAGAACTCGGTTGCCTTGCCGTTGGCGACGTGCCAGATATGGACCTCGCGTTCGTCGAGCGTCCCGTTGTCGTTCTGGCCGCGGGCGGTGACGAGCACCGTGCCGTGCACGTCGTTGGCCAGGATGTCGTGGAGCTCGAGGCTGAAAGTGCCGCCCGATACCTCGATGAGCCTGCCGAAGAAGGCCGTGACCGCCTCGTGGCCGAGGTAGTCACCGCTGAGCTGGCTCAAGCCGCCAACATGCCAGATGATGTCGTCGGAAAACACCCCCATGACCGTCTCGAGGTCGCCGGCGGCGAAGGCCTCATATCCCCGCCGGAGCAGGTCCTCGTTCGGATGTGCCACGTCCCCCACCTCCCGTATCACGCCGGTGCGGCGCTCGCGCCAGGTATAGCACGCGGCGCTGGCAGCCTCTCGATGCTGGCGGGCCGGCCGCCCCGGATTTCCGGCCGGCCCGCCACCGGATAACGACAGTTACCGGTATCGAAGCCCCGGCACGAGACCTCGGGGGGTCCCGAGGCCGGTCGCGTCGTCGTAGCCAGGCGTGGCCACGAGCAGCTCGTCGTCACCGAGCCGGACCGCGGCCGCGGGCGCACCCGCGAACGGCGGCAGGATCGTGTAGGGCGCCGCCGCCGCCGACGGACTGACCAGATCGCGGAACACCAGCCCGCGCAGGGCCGTGAAGTCCAGGTAAAGCGCCGGGTTCACGAAGCCGCGGGCCAGCACGTGGCTCTGGATGCCGTCCGCAACCAGGCCGGCGAACAGGGGAGAGGCCAGGCTGGTGCCGCCGATCTCGTTCTCGGCATAGCCGGTCACGCCATCGGGCAGCGGCTGCGTCTCGCCGATCAGGAACCCGGTCTGCGGATCCGCATCCAGCGAGACGTCGGGCGTCACGCGCATCGGATGCTTCGCCGTGCCGCCGGTCAGGAGCGACTCGGCCAGCTTCTTGCGGACCACACCCCTCTGGTACCACGGCTGCCTGAACCCGGCGAACGCGTTCCGGCCGCCGGCGGCCGGCCCGCTGGTGCCGCCGCCGCCACCGTAGAACCAGCCTCCCGGCTCATAGCCCTGCGTGGCCAGCGACACCCAGCTGCCGTTCTCCAGCAGCGAGATGTCGTCTCCCCAGGGGACCGCGTCCAGGACGTTGTTGTGCCTGCCGATCTCCACAGCGGTGCCGCCCACAGACGTGACCCACGGATCGGAATCGGGGAAGTCGGCCTGCGGCTGCGTCGAGTCGTCACCGGCGCCGCAGACGGTCGTCGGGTCCTCGGCGCCGCAGTCGCCGGCCGAGAACGACATCTCGATGCCCTCCGCCGCCGCCTGTTCGAACAGCTGGGTGTACACCGAGATCGTCGAGGCCGGGACGTTGCCGGTCGAGGCGCTGATCGGCTCGCCCCAGGAGTTCGTGATGATGTCGGCGCTGTGGGAGTCGATGATCTGCGCGAGCACGGCGATGAAGCCCGGGTCCTCGCACGAGTTCGCACCGTAGTAGTGGATGCTGGCGCCGGGCGCCATGGCGTGGACCGCCTCGACGTCGAGGGTCTCCTCGGGTGCCCAGCCGGCCGGCCCGCCGCAGGCGTTCTCCTGCGTCCACTTCGCCGGCGTGACCGTCTGGCTGAACTGGCCGGGCCCGAACGGCTGGTCCCCGTGGTTAACCGCATAGGTGTCCGCGTCGGACACGATCGTCGGCGATCCGTAGGCGTCGGTGATGGCGACCGTGACACCGCTGCCGGTCTCGGACTTCAGGTGATAGGCGCCGCGCAGCTGGCGCGGCGTGTAGCCGCAGATGTCGTAGGGCTGATGGACGCCGTTAATCGCCGGGTCAGTCTCGTCTGTCAGCTGGCCCCAGTAGGCCGAGCACGGCGTCGGGCCCAGATAGATCGCCCCGTCCGCGCCGCGCGACATCGGCAGCTTCGCGGTGCCGACGCCCCGGCGGACCGGGCCGGCGATGTTGTCCAGGCTCGCCGGCCGCACCAGCGTCGGCATGTTCTCCAGGCCGCCCACCGACAGCACGTCCGCCGCCACCGCAGCGGGCACCAGGACGCTGCGAGCGGGTGCGCGGAACGTGCCGGTGCTCGTCCGGTACTCCTCCAGCGGCGTGCCGTAGGCGCGCTGCGCGTCGGTCACGGTTCCGGTTGCGGTTATCTCCTGGAGGCTCACCCGGCGGACGGCCAGCCCGCTGCTGCGCAGCCACTGCTCGACCGCGCCGGCCTGACGGGAAGTGGCGCCGAACCGCTGGGCGACCGCGGCCGGGGACAGGAAGTGCTGGTACCGGGGGCTGCGCGGATCCGAGACGGCGCGCGCGTAGGCCGCGAGTCCAGCGGAGTTGCCCGCCAGGTATACCTGGGTGGCCACCGTTGCCGAGCCATCCGCCTGACCGACGGCCAGGGCGGCGCTAGCCCAGGCGGGCCTGCTGCCGGCCAGGGCCACGCGCGGGCCCGCCGCGGTCTGCGCCGTGGCCGCCCCGGTGAGGGCCAGAGTCCCGAGGACCAGCGCCGCCGCGGCGACCGCGGCGACGGCGGCCGCGCCGGCCGGACGATATAACCGGCTTCGTAATAGGAACATAAAACGAGCGCCTTTCGCGTCGATGTCGTAGCGGGGGCGAGACGCTACTCGCCGTAAAAAAACAAGCTACATATTGACGCGTCATATCCAGGCCGGGATTACGGGAATGACATAAAAAACAAGCTTCTGCCTAATTCATAGGCACTGTAACCAGACTGACTGGAATTCCGTTCTCGACCTTTTAATGCGGTGCCAGCGCGCGAACGCCGGCGACGAACAGGTCGACGCCGAGCTGGTAGTGGAAGTCGGGGTTATCGCATGCGGTCAGCGGGCCGGCGGCCTCGATCACCCGGGGGAAGCGCTCTGGCGGCAGCAGCGACAGCCGGACCCTGGTCTGGCGCAGGTGCTCGGCCAGCTCGGCATCGGTCATGCCCGGCTCGGAACCCGGCTCGCTCATCGCCAGCGTGATGGCCGTGAACAGCGCACCCCGCGCGATCGCCGCCGCATACTCAGCGCTGAAGCCGCCGCGATGCAGCACCTCGAGGGTGGTCTCCAGTGCGATCTGCGCAGCTTCGCTCGTCCGCTTCTCGCCCTCCAGCAGCAGGCTGGAGGCTGCCGGGTGGGAGCGCAGCACGCGCACCAGCGACTCCATCAGGCCGCGCAGCTGGTCAGACCACTCCGCCTCCGCATCGACGCCGACGTCGAACTCGGTCCACAGCCGGTCAGCCAGGCCGGCCAGTAGCTCTTCCTTGCTGCGGAAGTGCCAGTACAGGGCCATGGGCGTGACGCCGAGGTCGGCCGCGAGGCGCCTGATAGTGACAGCCTCCATGCCCTCGGCGTCCGCGATCGCGAGGCCGCGCTCCACCACGGCCGCCTTGCTCAGCCGCGGCCGCTCTGCATCTTCCACCGGGTTCGCCTTCATCGGTTGACAACTATACGCCGTACAAGTAAGACTGGGCTACATGTACATCGTATATGAGCGATGTACATGCACTAGGTACAGGAAACTGTGGAGCGCACAACGTGGAGGCCGTACTCATGCGCAGACGCTGGTGGATCCTGGTGGCAGTCAGCCTGGCCACGTTCTCGACCTACCTTGACAACAACGTGACGAACGTCGCGATCCCGACTATTCAGCGCAGCCTGCACCTGTCGATCGCGGGCCTGGAGTGGGTGGTCAGCAGCTACATCCTGGTGTTCGCGAGCCTGCTGCTGCTGGGTGGCCGGCTGGCAGACATGTTCGGCCGCCGCCGGATGTTCATGATCGGGCTCACGATCTTCACGACCGCTTCGCTGGCGGCCGGGCTGGCAGGCACCGGCGGCGAGCTGATCGGGGCCAGGCTCGTGCAGGGCCTTGGTGCCGCGCTGCTGGTCCCGACCACGCTGGCCATCATCATGGCCACCTTCGACAATCCGAGGGAGCGCACCAGCGCCATCGGCGCGTGGACCGCAATTGGCGCGATGGCGCTGGCCTTCGGCCCGCTGATCGGCGGTTACATCAGCCAGCACTTCCGCTGGGGCTGGATCTTCTTCATCAACGTTCCGATTGGCGTGATCACCGCGGCGATTGCCATCCCGGCCATGCTGGAATCGCGGGACGAGTCGGTGGTCCGCAGGCTCGACGTGCCCGGTCTGATCACCTCCGCGGTCTCGCTATTCGGTCTGACCTACGCGCTGATCGAGGGACACGACAGGGGCTGGACCTCGGCGCCGATCATGGCCGCATTCGGGGTTGCCGCGGTGACCGCGGCCGCCTTCGTGGCGATCGAGTCGCGGGCGCAGAGCCCTCTGGTGGCGACGCGCCTGTTCCGCTCGCGCGTGTTCACTGGCGGCACCACGGTCATGATGCTCTGGGCCTTCGGGATCCTCGGCATCTACTTCTTCACCTCGATCTACCTGCAGACGATCCTCGGCTTCTCGCCCACCAAGGCCGGCCTCGCGTTCGTGCCGATGGCCATCTGCCTCGCGATCTTCGCCTCGCTCGCCCCGCAGGTGGCGCCGAGGATCGGGGCGCACCGGACGGTCGGGCTCGGCATGGCGGTCATGGCGGCCGGGCTGTACCTGTTCGCCCGCCTGGGCGGCGGCGCGACCTTCGCCGGGCTGATGCCAGGGTTCCTGATGTTCGGCGCCGGCGCCGGGCTCATGAACGTTCCCCTCACCAACGCGGTGCTGCACTCGATGCCGCCCGAGCGCTCCGGCGTCGCGTCCGCGCTGCTCAACGCCTCCCGCGAGCTCGCCGGCCTGCTCGGGGTCACGGTGATCGGCGCGGTGCTGCGGTCCCGCGAAGGTGACGCGCTGAGCCACGGCGCCACCCCCGGCCGCGCGTTTCTCGACGGGTACCACGACGGCCTGCTGGTGACCGTGGTGCTGCTCGCGTTCGGCGCGATCGTGGGCTACGTGTCGCTGCGCCGGTCGGATCAGGATCACGACCGGCCCGCGGTCGAGGCCACCGTCGCGGCCGAGCTAGCGCCAGCCGAGACGGCGGCGGCCGATCTGGCGCCGGCCAGGCAGTAGCCGGTCGGGGGAGCGAGCGCCGAAGCCGCTGGGGTCCGCGGGCTACCTGCCCCGGATCTCCAGCGGCTTCTCGCTGAGCGCGCTCTCCAGGAAGGCCAGCATGTCGGCGGCCTCGGCGACGGCCTTCGAGCCGGGCTTGCCGGCACTGTGCCCGGCCCCGGTCTCCACGCGCACGAGGATCGGGGCCTGACCCTGCTGCGCTGCCTGCAGGGCGGCACCGAACTTGAGCGTATGGCCGGGCACGACCCGGTCGTCGTGGTCGCCGGTCGTGAGCATCGTCGCCGGGTAGCGGCCGGGCCTTACGTTGTGCAGCGGCGAGTACCGCCGCAGCCACCGGTACTCAGCCGCAACGTCCGGGTCCCCGTACTCGGTCGTCCAGAACCGGCCGACGGTGAACCGATGGAAGCGCAGCATGTCGAAGACCCCGACGTTCGCGACGGCCGCCCCGAATAGCTCGGGATGCTGGGTCAGGCACGCCCCGACCAGCAGCCCGCCGTTGGAGCCGCCGTTGATCGCGATCCGGTCCGGCCGGGTCCAGCCGGATGCGGCCAGCCAGCGCGCGCACGCGCAGAAGTCATCGAAGACGTTCTGCTTGGCGGCCAGTCTCCCGGCGTGATACCAGGCCTGGCCGTACTCGCCGCCGCCGCGCAGGCTCGCGACGGCCAGCATCCCGCCGCGTTCGAGCCAGGCCGCCCACATCGCCGAGAATCGCGGGGTAATGCAGGCGCCGACGCCGCCGTAGCCGTGCAGCAGTACCCGCGCGCTCCCGTCACGCGGGAGATCGGCCCGCCGCGTCACGAACATCGGCACCCCCGTCCCATCGGGCGAGCACGCGGTCACGCGCTCGGTCACATAGCCGCCGCCGAGCGAGAACGCTGCCGCCCGGACCAGCGTGGTCTGCCCCGACACGAGGTCATGCCGCCAGAGGCTCCCGGACTCGGTGCACGACTCGACCTCGAAGTGCACGACGTCGCTTTCCGGCGTTCCCTCGATCGCCTCGTGACTGATCGGGCTGCCGCTCAGGGTGGTGAGCGCGGGCAGCGGGAGGTCGCGTTCCTTCGCGCCGTCGAGCCCGATGATCCGCAGCAGTGAGCAGCCGTCACGCAGGTAGTGGCAGACCAGGCGGCCGCCGAAGAAGTGGGCCTGCAGCAGGGTGTCGGCCGCCTCGGGCACGACCTCGCGCCAGTGCTGCCGGCCGGGCCGTAAGCTGTCAACGGCGACGATCCGCCCGCGGCCGGCATCGTCATCGGTCAGCACGTAGAACGTCCCGCCCACCGTGGCCACGATGGTATGCCGCGCCTCGGCAGCGGGCAGCAGGACCCGGCAGCCGCGGTCGCTGCGGTCAAGCTCGAGCACGCGAATCTCATGCCCGGCACCGAGCCCGGCGGACACCGAGATGATCAGGAACCGCCCGTCGGTGCTCATCCGGATGACCGGCACGTGCCCGGGCTCATCCGGCACGAAGACCGGCTCGTCGTCGGCCTGATCGGCGCCCATCTGGTGCAGCATCACCCGGTACCCGCTGCTCAGCGCCGTGAAGTGACTTCCGGCCTTCGGCTCGGGCATCCCGACGTAGAAGAAGCCGGCCCCGTCCGGCAGCCACTGCGCGGCCAGGTCCTTCGACCAGCGGACGACGTCAGCCTCGTCGGCAGCCGAGGTGACGTCCCGGACCAGCCACGTCAGCCAGTCCGAGCCGGCCTGCATGCGGGCCCACGCGACCTTATCCCCGCCGGGAGCGACCCTGACCGCGGCGACCGCGACCGTCCCGTCGGCCGACAGCTCATCCGGGTCGAGCAGGACCCGCCCCTCATCATCCGGAGCGTCCATGACGAACAGCACGTTCCCCTGCTCCCGCGCGCCTGGGTCGCGCGTCTGGAACCAGCGGCCGCCGCGCTCGAACGGCACGCCTGCGGTCCCGATCGCCCGGAGCCGCTCCAGCCTGTCCGCGATCTGCATTCGGAACGGAACGGCCGCTAGCGCGGTCTGCGTCAGCTCGTTCTGCGCGGCAATCCAGTCCTTGGTCGCCGGGTCAGCGATGTCCTCGAGCGCCCGGTACGGATCAGCCACGATCTCGCCGTGAAAGTCATCGGCCTGAGTCGAGATATTAGCCGGGGGATAGTTCATAAGAACTTGCTTACCAACTCCTAGGCACGAACGGCAATATCGGCTGATAATTAATTAGTCGCAGTAAATTGGGCGGCCTCCAGGGAAGGTAGGCGAATGAAACTCGGCTCGACTGTCGGCATGCGCGATGACCCGGATTCCTTTTCCCAGCACGTGCGGAGGCTCGAGGATGCCGGCGTCGAGTACCTCTGGTGCGGAGAGGCCTACACCTCCGACGCGGTGAGCGCGCTGGGCTTCGTGGCGGCGGTCACGAAGTGGGCCCAGATCGGCTCGTCCATCCTGCCGCTGTACACGCGCACCCCCTCGGTGCTGGCGATGACGGCGGTCGGCCTGGACCGGCTGTCCGGCGGCCGCTTCAACCTCGGCATCGGCGCATCGGGGCCGCAGGTGATCGAGGGCTTCCACGGCGTGCCTTACGACGCCCCGCTGGCCCGGACCGCGGAGATCATCGAGATCTGCCGGTCGGTGTGGCGCCGGGACCGGCTGGAGTACTCCGGGGCCAAGTACCAGATCCCGCTGCCGGCCGGCGAGGGCACCGGCCTCGGCAAGCCGCTGAAGCTCATCGACCACCCGGTCAGGGACCGCATTCCGGTCTACGTGGCGTCACTCGGGCCGAAGAACGTGGAGATGACCGCGGCGATCGCCGAGGGCTGGCTGCCGCTGTACTTCTGGCCGGACCGCGCCGACCGGGTCTGGGGAGACGCGCTGCGCGCGGGCAGAGCGCGCCGGGCCAGCGACCTGCCGCCGCTCGAGATCGTGGCCGGCGGGGCGCTGGCGATCGGTGACGACCTGGAGCATCTGCGCGAGGAGTTCCGGCCGACGCTCGCGCTGTACTTCGGCGGGATGGGCGCGCGCGGCCAGAACTTCTACAACGACG
>DAIOWC010000077.1:0-24451 GCA_036758685.1 Streptosporangiaceae bacterium
AGGACTCGCGGTAGTTCTGCGTCAGCAGGTGCGCGTACACCTTGGCCACCCCGTAGGGGCTGCGCGGGTGGAACGCGGTCCGCTCATTCTGCGGGGACTCGGTGACCTGGCCGAACATCTCCGAGGTCGAGGCCTGGTAGAAGCGGATCTGCCCCCGGCTGGGGCTGCGGGAGGCACTGATGCCGCTGCAGACCCTGATCGCCTCGAGCACCCGCAGCACGCCGAGGCCCGTCACCTCGCCGGTCAGCTCCGCCTGCTGCCACGACATCGGCACGTAGGAGATCGCCGCCAGGTTGTAGACCTCGTCCGGCTGGACCCGTTCCATCGCCGAGATCAGGCTGCCCTGATCGAGCAGGTCGCCCCGCACGAGCCGGACATCGCCCACCAGCTGGCGCAGGTGCTGAAGCCGCGGGTTGGCCTGGCCGCGGACCAGCCCCCATACCTCGTATCCCAGATCGACCAGGTGCTCAGCCAGGTAGGAACCGTCCTGCCCGGTGATTCCGGTGATCAGCGCACGTCGTGTCAGCGGAGCCTCCTGCTTTAGCCTCGTCGCGGCAGCTTACATACTCCTCAGTAGTAGGGCACAGGCCGGCTTACGAGTGGGGTCAAAGGGCACGCAAGTTACCGCCTTGATAATGTTCGCTGCCTACGGGTTCGGCCAGCGGCTGACGAGGAGGCAAGACCTGCGTGAGCACCGACGCAGCCGAGGACCTAGCACCCGGCTCAGCCGCCGCGACGGACGCCCCGCTCCGGGTCGCGCTGCTCTCCTACCGTAGCAAGCCGCACTGCGGCGGCCAGGGTATCTACCTGCGCCACGTTTCCCGTGAGCTCGCCGCGCTCGGCCACCACGTCGAGGTGTTCTCGGGCCAGCCCTACCCCGAGCTCGAGCCCGGCCCGCTGCTGCGCACGCTGCCCAGCCTGGACCTGTACCGGGACGACGACCCGTTCCGCACGCCCCACCTGCGCGAGTACCGGGACTGGATTGACGTGCTCGAGGTCGGCACGATGTGGACCGGCGCGTTCCCCGAGCCGCGGACGTTCGGCATCCGCGCCGTGCGGGCGCTGCGGGCCCGGCAGGCCGACTTCGACGTCGTCCACGACAACCAGGTGCTGGCGACGGGGATGCTGCGCATCGCCGAGTTCCTGCCCCTCGTCACGAGCATCCACCATCCGATCAGCGTCGACCGGCGCATCGAGCTGAAGGCGGCCAAGGGCTTCTCCCGGCTGACCAAGTGGCGCTGGTACTCCTTCGTCGGCATGCAGGCCCGCGTGGCGCGCAAGGTCGGCCCGATCATGACCGGCTCCGAGTCGTCCAAGGCCGACATCCTGCGCGACTTCAAGGTGCCGGCGGACAACGTCAGGGTGGTGCCCCTGGGCGTGGACACGCGTCTGTTCCATCCGCGCGAGGCACCGCGCGTTCCCGGCCGTATGGTCGCGGTCGCCAGCGCGGACTCCCCCGTCAAGGGCGTGGCGACGCTGCTGCGGGCCTACGCCAAGCTGATCACCGAGCGGGACGCCGAGCTGATCCTGGTCAGCAAGCTCACGCCGGACGGACCGACCGCCCGGCTGCTCGCCGACCTGGCGCTGGGCGACCGGGTCCGGTTCGTCAGCGGGATCAGCGACGGGGACCTCGCCGGCCTGCTGGCCAGCGCCGAGATCGCGATCGTGCCCTCCCTCTACGAGGGCTTCTCACTTCCCGCGGTCGAGCACATGGCCTCGGGCACGCCGCTGGTCGCCAGCCGTACCGGGGCGCTGCCCGAGGTGACCGGCGACGCGGCGCTGCTGGTTGCGCCCGGCGATCCGGAGGAACTGACTACCGCGCTGCGGACGCTGCTGGACTCGCCGGCCGAGCGCGCCCGGCTGTCCGAACTAGCGCTGGCGAGGGTCGCCGAGCGCTTCGCGTGGTCGGCGGTCGCCAGGGCTACGGTCGCCGAGTACCGCCGGGCGATCGCCACCAGGGGGTTTGCGACACAGCCAGGAGCGCCGGCATGCTGACCGTCGACTTCGCCCGTCTTGACCTCCGGCCAGGAACGCGAGTCCTCGACCTCGGGTGCGGCGCCGGCCGGCACGCGTTCGAGGCGGCGCGCCGCGGCGCGCAGGTGGTCGCGCTGGACACCGACCGCGGCGAGTTGCAGCAGGTGGCCGCCATGGCGGCGGCAATGACCGAGGCGGGCGAGATCCCGGCCGGCGGGTCGATCTGCAGTGCCGCCGGGGACGCGACCGCGATGCCGTTCCCGACCGGGAGCTTCGACGTGGTGATCGCGGCGGAGGTCATGGAGCACATCCCGGCCGACCAGGCGGCGATGAGCGAGGTCGCCCGGGTGCTGCGGCCGGGCGGGACCGCCGCGGTGACCGTGCCGGCCTGGCTGCCGGAGCGCATCTGCTGGCTGCTGTCCGACGATTACCACAACACGCCGGGCGGGCACGTGCGGATCTTCACCCGGTATGAGCTGGAGACCAAGCTCGCGCGCGCCGGCCTGCAGGTAGGCGGGCACCATCACGCGCACGCGCTGCACTCGCCGTACTGGTGGCTCAAGTGCGCGGTCGGCGTGCACGAGGACGGCCACCCGCTCGCTAGCGCCTATCACAAGCTGCTGGTCTGGGACATCATGCGCAAGCCGGCCGTCACGCGGGTCGCCGATCAGGCTCTCAATCCGCTGATCGGCAAGAGCCTGGTCGTCTACGCGACCAGGCCGCGGGGGAAGCATGCCGCAGCCTGAGCCGCTCCTCACGGGCCGCCGGGCGTTTGAGGTCCCCGGCATTCTCACCGCGGACCAGCTGCGCGCCACGGGCGCGAGCATCGCCGCCGACCAGCAGCGCAGCGGCGCGATCGGCTGGCCCGACGGGCACGTCGATGCCTGGAATCACGTCGAGTGCGCGATGGCACTGACCACCTGCGGGCTGCTCGAGCCGGCCCGCCGGGCGTATGCCTGGCTCGCGCGGCACCAGCGGCCCGACGGATCCTGGCCGATCTGCGCCGCCGACGGCACGCCCACCGAGAACTACACTGAGGCCAATCACGCCGCCTACGCCGCGGTCGGCGTCTGGCACGACCTGCTGGTCACCGGCGATGAGGACTTCGCCGCGCAGATGTGGCCGGTCGTGCGGGGCGCGATCGAGTTCGCCATCGGCCTGCAGACCGCGCGCGGCGAGATCATCTGGCGCCGGATGGCCGACGGCTCGCCCGACGACTACGCGCTGCTGACCGGCAACGCGAGCATGTACCAGAGCCTGCGGTGCGGCGCGGCGCTCGCCGAGCGAGTCGGCGACCCGCAGCCGGACTGGGAGCTGGCCGCCGCGCTGCTCGGGCACGCGGTCGCCTGCCACAGCGACGTGTTCGCCGACAAGAGCCGCTTCTCGATGGACTGGTACTACCCGGTGCTTGGCGGCCCGGTGCGCGGCGAGGCGGCCGGGCGGCTGCTCAAGGCCGGCTGGGACACGTACCTGGTGCCAGGGCTTGGCGTCCGCTGCGTGAGCGACGAGCCGTGGGTGACCGGCGCCGAGACCTGCGAGCTGGCGATCGCGCTCGACGCGATCGGCAACCGGGAGCTGGGCCTGGAGCTGTTCGAGCAGATCCAGTTCCTGCGCGATGGGTCCGGGGCGTACTGGACCGGCTGGCAGTTCGTGAACCGCAAGCACTTCCCCTACGAGAAGAGCGCCTACACGGCGGCCGCGGTCGTGCTCGCCGCCGACACGCTGACCGACACGACGGGCGCCGCCCGGATATTCCGGGACACCGCGGCGGGCCCGTCGGTGTTCACTGCCGCCGATCCATCCGCGTGCGGCTGCGCCCGTTAACCGACGCGCTCCAGCACGCGCAGCGAGCCGGTGACGCTGACCTCCTTGAATGCGCCCGAGTTGAGGGCGCGCAGGTAGACCCGGTAGGGACCCTGCCCGCCGTCGGCCGGGTCGGAGAAAATGTCGTGGAAGGCGAGCGCGCCGCCTGGCGCCACCCACGGGGCCCAGCCCTCGTAGTCGGCCACCACGAGCTGCTCGCTGTGACCGCCGTCGATGAACAGCATGCCGAGCGGCGTGCGCCAGAGGCGGGCGACGTCTGTCGAGGTGCCGATCACCGCCACCACGTGCTCCTCCAGGCCCGCCGCGGCGAGGGCCGAGCGGAAGAACGGCAGCGAGTCCATCCGGCCGGTAGCCGGGTCGACGAGCTCGGCGTCGTGGTGCTCCCAGCCGGGCTGGATCTCCTCCGAGCCGCGGTGGTGATCGACGGTCACGACGAGCTGGCCGGCCGAGCCTGCCGCCGCGGCCAGGTAGATCGTCGACTTCCCGCAGTAGGTGCCGATCTCCGCGATCGGCCCGACGTGGGCGTAGTCGGCCGCCGTCTGGTACAGCGCGAGGCCCTCATCCGGCGGCATGAAACCGCGGGCCGCCTCCGCCGCCTGCCTCAGCTTGTCCGGCATTTGCATGGCCTACAGTCTGCCGTCAGCCCGGGTTGCCGCGCGAGGCGAGGACATGCTCTACTCCGGAAGACCACATTTGCGACAGGAGCAGCGGATGAGAGTGGAAGTCGACTACGACGCGTGCGAGGCCAACGCGGTGTGCGCCGGCCTGGTGCCCGAGGTCTTCGAGGTCGATGACGACGACAACCTGAACATCCTGGTGGATCAAGTGCCGGAAGCGCTGATCGAGGGGGTCAGGCACGCGGTACGGTCGTGCCCGAAGGCGGCGCTTCGCCTCGTCGAATAGCCGGGCCGAAGTGAGCACAGGGGGACGGATGGGCTGGCGGACGACCGCGCTCGCGGTAGCAGGCACTGTCGTAGCAAGCACTGTCGTAACAGGCACTGTCGTAGCGGCGAGCGGAGGCGCATCGCCCGAGGTCCCGGCGGCAGCGCCCGCCGCGAATGTCGTACGGGTCTTCCCCGGCGTCCGGATGATCCGGTCGGCGGGGGCGCCGGGCGGCGGGTTCACCCCGGCTCAGATCCGCATCGCCTACGACACCGGCCCCCTGGCCGCCAGGGGCATCGACGGGGCCAGGCAGACGATCGTCGTGGTCGACTCCTTCGGCTCTCCGACCATCAGGACGGACCTGGCTCGCTTCGACCGGCACTACGGCCTGCCGGCGCCGCCGTCGTTCGAGATCATTCAGCCCGCCGGGCGAGTGCCGCGTTACCGGCCGACGCCTGACCGGACCAACTGGGCGGCCGAGACGACGCTGGACGTCGAGTGGGCGCACGTGATGGCGCCGGGCGCGCGCATCGTCCTGGCCGAGACCCCCACCGCGGAGAATGAGGGCACCACCGGCTTCCCGCAGATCCTGGCGGCGGAGAAGTACGTGCTGGCCCATCGGATCGGGCAGGTCATAAGCCAGAGCTTCGACGCGACCGAGCAGACGTTCCCCTCGCGGAAGGCGCTCGTCGCGCTCCGGAGCGCCTACGTGCTGGCGGCCAGGGACCACGTCACGGTGCTCGCCGCCAGCGGCGACGAGGGCGCGACCGGCTACACCTACAGCATGGCCGACCTCTACACGAAGCGCGTGGTGTCCTGGCCGGCCACGGACCCGCTGGTCACGGCCGTCGGCGGCACCCAGCTGGATCTGCGGGCCAACGGCACCCGCCGCAGGCCGGACGTCGCGTGGAACGGCAGCGGGGGCGGGCGATCGGTGTTCTTCTCCCGGCCGTCGTACCAGAACCGCGTGCGGAGCATCACCGGCAGCCGGCGCGGCGTTCCCGACATCTCGATGGAAGCCTCCTGCGATAACGGCGTGTCGGTCTACGCGAGCTTCCCTGGCAACGGCCCCGACCCGTGGAGCGCGGCCTGCGGCACGAGCGTCGCCACGCCGCTGCTGGCGGGCCTCGTCGCGCTGGCGGACCAGGAGGCCCGCCGCCCGCTCGGCCTGATCAACCCGGCGCTGTACGCGATGCTGGCGGCCCGCGACCGTGGCATCGTCGACATCCGCAGCGGCAGCAACACCACGATGTTCGGGCAGAACGGCACGACCTACACGGTGCGCGGCTTCGCCGCCCGCAAGGGCTACGACCTGGTCTCGGGCGTCGGGACCGTCAACGCCGCCTACTTCGTCCCGGAGCTGGCCCGGCTCGCCCGCTAGGTCAGGGTGCCGGTCGCGATCGCGACGCCGACGGAAATCAGCATGAGGCCGGCGACCTGCTCGCCGCGCTCGCCGGCGTGGCGGCCGATCCTCCCGCCAAGTTCCAGCCCGATGAGCGAGAGCCCGACGCTCACGGCGCCGATGACGAGCGCGCCGACGAGCACCGGCGTGTGGTAGGTGCCGAGCGCGAAGCCCACGACCAGGTTGTCCAGGCTGAGCGCGAGCCCGCTGAGGAGCAGCCTGATGCCGCTGGCGCTGGTCACCGCGCCGGGCCCGCGGCGCACCGAGTCGATCAGGCCGTACGCGCCCACCCCGACGAGGGTCGCGGCGCCGGCCCAGCGGGCCGCGTGGCCGAGACTGCCGGCCAGCTGGGCGCCGATCGCCAGCCCGATGAGCGGCATGCCGGCCTCGAACGCGCCGAAGACCAGGCCGACCCGCACGCGCGTCCGCGCGTCGACGCCGGAGACACCGATCGCGATCGCGGCGGCGAAGTTGGAGACCCCGACCGCCACGGCCACGAGGAGCAAGGCCAGCATGGGGCCCACGCTAGCCGATCTGGATCATGCCTCGCGATATCGCTCGGGGATGGCGCCCTCGACGTGCAGCAGCCGGACCCGGTCACCGCGGTAGATGTAGCTGGTCAGCCGGATCGGGCGCTCGGCGCTGTAGGCGGTGCGGTTCACGACGAGCACGGGCGTCCCGCTGGCCAGATTGAAGAAGCCGAACTCGCGCGCGTCGGGCATTCGCGTACCGACCTCGTCGACGAACCCCTCCTGCGGATGCCCGAGCTCGGCCAGCAGCCCGATGCTGCCGGCCTCGATCTGGCCCGCCTGCTGCAGCGCCGTGCCCCTGGCCAGATCGCTCGGGTAGTAGGAGTCGATCAGCTGCCAGGGCACGTCCCCGATGAAGTACTGCGAGTGCCTGACCACGACCTGGTCGCCGAGGGCGATCCCGAGCTTCCCGGCGACATCCGGCGCGGCCGGGATCGTCTCCACCACGAGCCTGACCATCTCGGACTCGTCAGTCTCCGGGCTCACCACGGGCAGCCCGGCCGAGGCGTGCGACTCGACCGGGGAGGCCTTGATCCGGGACAGCAGGGCCGTGAACGGCCTGGTCGGCTCGTGCACGAACGTCCCGAGCCCCTGCCGGCTCACCACCAGCCCCTGGTTGGTCAGCAGGGCGATCGCGAGCCGGACCGTGTTGCGGGACGCGTCGTACTGCGCGGCCAGGTCGGGCTCGCTGGGCAGCCGCTGGCCGGGCGCCAGCGCTCCGCTGCTGATCTGGGCGCGTAGCTGGTCAGCGATCTGCTGGTACTTCGATTGCGCCAACGCCTGCCTCCCCTCGGAAAATTCACCTGTCCACGTTGTTTGAAACGCACCACTCATTGGTATGAGCTGGATGGCTGGCACTTTATAAGAGGGTAACGCGGAGTGCCACCCGCGGCGGCGCAAGGACGCGCCGGCACAACTAGAGCGTTCGGGGAAGAGGCACAAGAAATGATCATCCTGCTGGTAGTCGCGGCCATCGTCGTCAGCACACCCATCGCCGCGGCGCTGCTTGTGTCGGTCGCAAGCCTGCACGAGGACGCCGGCCAGAGCCTCGCCCGCCGGGCTACCAACTTCATCGACCGCGCGGCGCGCCGGCTGCTGGGCGTGTCGGCTCGCGGGATGGCGGGCGGACATGAGCGGAACGAGGCTGCGCGTCCGCTGACCGGCTCACGGACGTAACCGACCGGCAGCCCCGGGTGCAGGGGACGCCCGGGGCTGCCACCGCGAGCTACGCTTCGGTCATGCTTGTCGCATTGGGCCAGATCCCAGTCAGCCTGAGGCCGCCGGTCAATCTCGACCGAGTCCGGGCGGCCGTCACCGAGGCTGCCGCCCGCGGCGCCCGGCTCGCGGTATTTCCTGAAGGAACGCAGGTCCGGTTCGATGCTGATCTGCGGGCGGTCGCCGAGCCCCTGGACGGGGAATTCTGCCGGGGCCTGGCCGATGTCGCCCGCAACGCCGGCGTCGCCGTCGTCGCCGGTGTCTTCGAGTCAGGCCCGCACGGCCGGGTGTTCAACACGACGGTGGCCTACGACACCGACGGGCGGCTGACCGCCGCCTATCGCAAGATCCACCTCTTCGACGCTCTCGGGTACCGGGAGTCCGACGGGGTGGCACCCGGCGATGGCCTGGTCATCGCTTCCCTGGCCGGACTGCGGGTCGGATTCCTGACCTGTTACGACGTCCGGTTCCCCGAGCTGGCGCGGTCCCTGGCCGCTGGCGGTGCCGACCTGCTGGTCGTGCCGAGCGCCTGGGCCGCCGGGCTGTTCAAGGAGGAGCACTGGGTCACGCTCGTGCGCGCCCGTGCCATCGAGAACACGATCTGGGTCGCGGCGGCCGGACAGGTACCCGACGCGACCGAGCCTGCCACCAGGGCGCCAACCGGGATCGGGCGCAGCCTCCTCGTCGATCCGATGGGCGTGGTGCGGCTTGACCTCGGCCCGGCCCCGGCGATCGCGGTCGGCGACGTCGACCCGGACTACACGGCCAGCGTGCGCGCGACGCTGCCCAGCCTCGCGAACCGCCGGGAGGACCTGTTCCCGACGATCCCGCCCGGCCCTAGCCTGCCGCTAGGCGCCCAGCCGGAGCACGCTGGTCAACCACGTTCCTGATCGCGATGAGCTCATCGACGGAGACCCGGGACAGGAACTCGGTCAGCGTCAGCTCGCGATCGCTGCCCGACGACAGGATCTCGGCCATCAGCCGCGCGTCGTGCTCGGCGCGCTGCTCCAGGGGCCAGTAGCGCCAGGCCCGGCCGTGCTTCTCCCGGCGCAGCACTCCCTTGCCGGCAAGGATGGTCATCACCGTCATCACCGTCGTGTACGCGACGGGCCGGGTGTAGTTCAGGCGCTCGCGCACTTCCCGGACGAGCAGCGGGCGGTCCTCGGACCAGATGACGTCCATGATCGCGTTTTCCAGCTGGCCGAATTCGCGCAATCTCGCCACCTCCGCGTTCAGCTAAACACGAAGGGATGCTCTGCCCGGCCGAGCCCGGGAGAAGAATGCCCTACTGCGGTTCATGGAATCTGCCCCGATGCCGGCGGATCCCCCAGATTGCCAGCGCCACGACCACTATCGCGGCGACCCCGATCGCCAGGCCCGTGCCGACGCGGCCCGCGACGGCCGCATACGCCGAGCCGGCCAGGTAGCCGAGCAGGCAGTAGCCCGTGCCCCAGAGCACGCCACCGATGACGTTGTACACGGCGAAGGTCCGCAGCTTCACCTGGGCGGCACCCGCGGCGGCCGGCATGAGCGCGCGGACGACCGCGACGAACCGGCCGGCCAGCACCGCGAAGCCGCCGCGCTGCTGCAGAAAAGTCCGGGCCCGGTCAGCGGGGCCCTGCACCCGCCGCAGGGCCTTCGAGTCGAACAGCCGGTCCCCCGCGCGCTTGCCGATCTCATAGCCGACGAACGGCCCGGCGATCGCGGCGACCACCACGATGAGGATGAGCAGCGGCAGCGACAGGTGGCCGCGGCTGGCCAGCACCCCGCCGAGCACCGCCGCGATCTCGCCGGGCAGCACGAAACCGAGGAAGATCGCGGTCTCGCCGAACACCAGCGCCGCGATCACCGCGTACGCGACCCACCCGCTGAGATGAGTCAGGCTGTTGGCCAGCGATGTCACGCCCGTAATCCTGCCAGGTCGCGCCGGCTAGCCTTGCGCGGTCCAGTGGTGATCTAGTAGGAAATCATGCGTTAGCCGACCCGGCTCCGGAAAGGGGGCGAGTATGCATAGCTCCGCCCCGCCGCTTCCTGCCGGGCCCCTGACCACTGGCTTTGTTCGCCAGCAGGCCACCTTCTCCGGCCGCGTCACCAGGGACGGGTCCAGCGGGTTCCCGGCCGAGCCCGGTCGTTACCTGCTCTACGCCTCGCTGGCGTGCCCGTGGTCCCAGCGCTCCCTGATCGTCCGGCGGACGCTTGGCCTCGAGCGCGTTATCGGGCTGAGCCTGACCGACCCGGTCACCAGCGAGCACGGGTGGCGGTTCCCCGATGAGAACGGCGGCCGTGATCCGGCCACCGGCGCCCGCTTCCTCTCCGAGCTGTACCTGGCCAGCGACCCTGGCTACTCGGGCCGGTGCACGCTGCCCGTTCTGTGGGACACCCGCACCCAGCGGATCGTCAGCAACGACGCGGCCCAGCTCACCGTGCAGATGGAGACCGAGTTCGTGGCGTTCCACCGGCCGGGTGCCCCCGACCTCTATCCCGTGTCGATGCGGCGGGACATCGACGCGCTGGCCATGCTGATGCTGCACACCGTCAACAACGGGGTCTACAAGGCGGGCCTGGCCACCACGCAGGCGGCCTACGAGGAGGCCTTCGACGCCCTCTTCACCACGCTGGACGCGCTGGAGGAGCGCCTGGGCCGCCGCCGGTTCCTGCTCGGCGGGCAGGTCACCGAGGCCGACGTCCGGCTCTTCCCGACCCTGGCCAGGTTCGACGCCGTCTACTACCTGCATTACAAGTGCAACCTGCACCGGCTGGCCGACTACCCCCATCTATGGGGATATGCGCGCGATCTCTACCGCCGGCCAGGGTTCGGCGACACCACGGACTTCGTTCAGATCAAGCGGCACTACTACCAGGCCCAGCCCTGGATCAACCCGTCCGGGATCGTGCCCAAGGGCCCGTTCGTGAGCTGGCTGGAACCGCACAACCGGGACCGGATGGCGGGCTAGGGAGAGCCCAGTCACAGCCTGGTAATGCAGCATCAAGACCGGACTTTCCAGCCGGTAGCCTTGGCAGCAGCGCAAGATTTCCTGCCAAGTTCTGGAAGAGGCGATGTCCGCCGTGTCTGCTGAGTCTCCGCGCGGGTCCGCGGATCTCATCCCGTCATCAGCTAGCACCCCTGGCGGGCAGGCACCCGCCAACGGCTCGAGCCGTGCCGACTTCGGGCCGAATCAGTGGCTAGTCGATGAGCTCTATCAGCGTTACCAGGCGGACCCCGGCTCGGTCGACCGGGCGTGGTGGAGCTTCTTCGCTGATTACCACCCGGCGCCGGACGAGCCTCGGGCGGCCGCCCCGGCTCCGGTTACCGCACCGCCGGCCGCCGCACCGGCTCCCCCGCCAGCCCCGGCGCCGCCAACTCCGGCACCGGCGCCGGGGTTTGTGACACCGAGCGCTCATCCGCAAGCGCCCGCGCCGCTGGCTCCGCCCCCGCAGGCTCCGGCCGGCAACGTGGCCGAGGCCGACCACGCGATCCGCCTGCGCGGCGCCGCCGCGCGAACGGTCGCCAACATGGAGGCCAGCCTGACGGTGCCGACCGCGACCAGCGTCCGCGCCGTTCCGGCAAAGCTGCTGATCGACAACCGGATCGTGATCAACAATCACCTGGCGCGCGGCCGCGGCGGCAAGATCTCCTTCACCCACCTGATCGGCTACGCGGTCGTGCGCGCGCTGGCGGCCGTGCCGGAGATGAACTACTCCTACGCCGAGATCGACGGCAAGCCGATGCTCGTGCAGCAGCAGCCGGTCAACCTGGGCCTGGCCATCGACCTGCGCAAGGAAGACGGCACGCGCCAGCTCCTGGTGCCGAGCATCAAGAACGCGCAGGCCATGGACTTCCGCCAGTTCTGGATGGCGTATGAAGACCTGATCCGCAAGGCCAGGTCATGGAAGCTCGCGGTCGAGGACTTCGCCGGCACCACCATCAGCCTCACCAACCCCGGCACGATCGGCACCGAGCACTCGGTGCCGCGGCTGCTGGCCGGGCAGGGCTGCATCGTCGGCGTCGGCGCGATGGAGTACCCGGCCGCCTACCAGGGAGCCTCGGCCGAGACCACGGCCAGGATGGCGATCAGCAAGACCGTCACGCTGACCTCTACCTACGACCACCGGATCATCCAGGGTGCGCAGTCGGGCGAGTTCCTGCGGGTCGTCAACCAGCTGCTGCTCGGCGACCAGAACTTCTATGACGACGTGTTCTCCTCGCTGCGGATCCCCTACGAGCCGGTCCGCTGGGTGCGCGACATCCCGGCCGGGCACGAGGACGACATCAGCAAGTCCTCGCGCGTGCAGGAGCTGATCCACGCCTACCGGGTCCGCGGCCATCTCATGGCGGACACCGACCCGCTGGAGTACCACCAGCGCAAGCACCCGGACCTGGACATCAACCAGCACGGATTGACGCTGTGGGACCTGGAGCGGGAGTTCGCCACCGGCGGGTTCGGCGGCAAGCCGCGCATGCTCCTGCGGGAGATTCTCGGCGTGCTGCGCGACTCCTACTGCCGCACGGTCGGCATCGAGTACATGCACATCCAGAGCCCGGAGGAAAGGGCCTGGATCCAGGCCAGGGTCGAGCGGCCGCACGGCCGCGCCGAGCACGACGAGCAGCTGCGCATCCTGTCCCGGCTCAACGTGGCCGAGGCGTTCGAGATGTTCCTGCAGACCAAGTTCGTCGGCCAGCGCCGGTTCTCGCTGGAGGGCGCGGAGTCGCTGATCCCCCTGCTGGACGCCGTGCTGACCGACGCCGCCGCGAACCACCTGCACGAGGTCGTCATCGGCATGGCCCACCGCGGCCGGCTGAACGTCCTGGCCAACATCATCGGCAAGTCCTACGCCCAGATCTTCCAGGAGTTCGAGGGCAACCTCGACCCGGCGACCACGCACGGTTCCGGGGACGTCAAGTACCACCTCGGGGCCGCGGGCACCTACCGCGGCGCCGGCGGCCTGGCGATCCCCACCTCCCTCGTGGCCAACGCGAGCCACCTCGAGGCGGTCGACCCGGTGCTTGAGGGCGTCGTCCGCGCCAAGCAGGACATCATCGACATGGGCGAGCCGGGATTCACCGTGCTGCCGGTGCTGATCCACGGCGACGCGGCGTTCGCCGGGCAGGGCGTCGTCGCCGAGACCCTGGAGCTGTCCCAGCTGCGCGGCTACCGCACCGGCGGCACCGTGCACATCGTCGTGAACAACCAGGTCGGCTTCACGACCTCGCCCGAGTCGTCGCGGTCAAGCGTCTACAGCACCGACGTGGCCCGGATGATCCAGGCGCCGATCTTCCACGTGAACGGCGACGATCCCGAGGCCGTGGTCCGGGTGGGGCTGCTGGCGTTCGCCTACCGGGAGGCGTTCCACAAGGACGTCGTCATCGACATGATCTGCTACCGCCGGCGCGGGCACAACGAGGCGGACAACCCGTCGTTCACCCAGCCGCTCATGTACGACCTGATCGACGCCAAGCGCTCGACCCGCAAGATCTACACCGAGTCGCTGATCGGCCGCGGCGACATCACCATGGAGGAGGCCGAGGAGGCGCTGCGCAACTACCAGCAGGAGCTGGAGCGCGCGTTTACCGAGACCAAGGACGCGATCAGCAGGCCGGCCGAGCCGGGCGCGCTGGTGCGGCCTGCGCCTGGTCACGAGGCCCCGGCCGACTACACCAGCGTGCAGACCGCGATCTCGCCCGAGACCATCAAGCGGATCATCGACACGCAGGTGTCGCTGCCGGACGGCTTCACGGTGCATCCGCGCCTGCTGCCCCAGCTGCAGCGGCGCGCGGCGATGGTGGAGCAGGACGAGATCGACTGGGCGACCGGCGAGCTGCTGGCCTTCGGGTCGGTGCTCATCGACGGCCACGCGGTCCGGCTGGTCGGCCAGGACTCCCGCCGCGGCACGTTCGGCCAGCGGCACGCGGTGCTGGTCGACCGGCACACCGGCGCCGAGCACGTGCCGCTGCGCGCCTTCAACACGCAGAGCGCCCGCTTCCACGCCTACGACTCGCTGCTGTCGGAGTACGCGGCCGTCGGGTTCGAGTACGGCTACTCGGTCGCCCGGCCGGACGCGCTGGTCTGCTGGGAGGCCCAGTTCGGCGACTTCATCAACGGCGCGCAGACGATCGTGGATGAGTTCATCAGCTCCGGCGAGCAGAAGTGGGGCCAGCAGTCGGGCGTCGTGCTGCTGCTCCCCCACGGGTACGAGGGACAGGGACCCGACCACTCGTCGGCGCGCGTCGAGCGGTTCCTGTCGCTGTGCGCGCAGGACAACATGACGGTCGCGATGCCGACCACCCCGGCCAGCTACTTCCACCTGCTGCGCTGGCAGGCGCTCTCCGGCCGGATCAAGCCGCTGATCGTGTTCACGCCGAAGTCCATGCTGCGGCTGAAGGCCGCGGCGTCGGCGGCGGCGGACTTCTCGACCGGCTCGTTCCGCCCGGTCCTGCCCGACGCCGGGGCCGGCGACAGTGCAGCCGGAGACAGGGCCGCCGTGCGCCGGGTGCTGCTGTGCTCCGGCAAGATCTACTACGACCTGGCCGAACGGCGCCGGGCCCTCGGCCAGACCGGCGTCGCGCTGATCCGGGTGGAGCGGCTTTACCCGCTGCCGGGCCCGGAGATCGCCGCCGAGCTCGCGCAGTACCCGCAGGACGCCGAGGTCATCTGGGTGCAGGAGGAGCCGGCCAACATGGGCGGGTGGCCCTACATGGCGCTGCATATGCCGCAGGCCACCGGCAGGCGGCTGCTCGTCATCTCGCGCCCGGCCAGTTCGGCGCCGGCGTCCGGCTCGGCCAAGGCCCACGCGGCCGAGCAGGCGGCGATCCTGGAGGCCGCGCTACCACAATCGGGGTGACAGATGTATTTCACCGACCGAGGCATCGAGGAACTCGACGACCGGCGGGGCGCCGAGGAAGTTACCCTCGGCTGGCTGGCCGAGCGGCTCCGTGACTTCGTCGACGAGCACCCGGAGTCCGAGGCCACCATCGACCGGCTGGCCAGCTGGCTGGCCCGCCTGGACGACGAGGCCGAGGCGGAGCAGGCCGAGGCGGAGCAGGCCGAGGCGGAGCAGGCCGAGGCAAGCGACGAGCCTGGCTTCGATGTGACCTACGACGGAGAATAGGGGTTCTCGGCCTGGGGATCGTTCCCCTGGGCCAGGGCGCTGCATCGACACGATACATCTTGACTTTTGACCGACGCGACATATCGTAAATAGAATTGCAGTACGATCTTCCGCACGAGAGGCATGTGATGCCACGCTATGCATTCAGTGGCCACGGTCCGAGGCTGGCGGTGAGGTGACATGAGCCCGGTATTCCGCCATGGCAGGCTGCGCCTGTACCTGCTCAAGCTCCTCGACGAGTCGCCGCGCCACGGATACGAGGTCATCCGGCTCCTGCAGGACCGGTTCCTCGGCGTGTACGCACCCTCTCCCGGCACGATCTATCCCCGCCTGGCCCGGCTCGAAGAGGACGGCCTGGTCACGCACGAAGAGGTAGACGGCAAGAAGGTCTACAGCATCACCGACAAGGGCCGCGAGGAGATCCGCAATCGCCTTTCCGACCTGGCCGACCTCGAGGACGAGCTCACCGAGTCCCTGCGCGACGTCGCCAGGGAGATCTCCGAGGACGTCCGGGAGACCGTGCGCGGGATCCGCGAGGAGCTCACCGCGGCGGCCAGGGAGTTCCGCGGCCAGCCCGGCGCCCGGACGGCGGTGGACGCCGACGCGGGCGAGAGCGGTGCCAGCAAGAGCGGTGCTGGCAAGAGCGGTGCCGCCGACGCGGACGAGGCCAGGCGGATCCGGGAGGAAGCCCGTCGCACGCGCGAGGAGATGCGGGCCAAGTTCCGCGAGCGCAGCCGCAGCCGCGGCGCCGCCGCGGACTGGCAGGAGCGATTCGGCCGCGCCGACTGGGCAAGCTTTGCCTCGGGCGCGGACCGGTCCGCGGGGGGTTCCGGGGGGTCGTCCCCACGGGCTGGCACTGAATGGTCGAGTGCGGCGGGCGAGGACTCAGGCCCGCGGCCCGGCCGGGGCGGCGGCAACCCGTTCAGCGACCTGGAGCGGATGGCGGTCTCGTTCGCGAACGAGCTGCGGTCCGCGGCGAAGCAGGCCGGCACCATGGGCGAGCGCTCGCTCGGCGATCTGCGTGACATCCTCACCGACACCCTGGCCAAGGTCAGGCTCGAGGTGTTCCCCGAGGACAAGGCCGACGGCCAGCAGGCCAGCCAGGCCGACACCGGTGACAGTCAGCCGGACGACAAATCCTGACGCGAACGGACTGGCCCGGCGGCGCCGCGTTCCCTAAATGGTGAAGACGACCTTGCCGAAAAGGTCACCGGCGATCATGGCCGCGAAGCCCTCGCGTGCCTGTTCCATCGGGATCGTGCGGTCGATCAGCGGCCGGACGCCGGTCTGCGCGCAGAAGGTCAGCAGGCGGGCCAGCTCGTCCCTGGTGCCCATCGTCGATCCGATCACCGACAGCTGCAGGAAGAACACCCGGCTCAGGTCCGCGGGCGGCATCGAGCCGCTGGTCGCGCCGCAGATCACGATCGACCCGCCCGGCCTGAGCGCCCGGAGCGAGTGCGCCCACGTCGCCTCGCCGACCGTTTCCATGACCGCGTCCACCCGCTCGGGCAGCCGCGCGCCCGCCTCGAAGGCCTGATCCGCGCCGAGCTCCAGGGCCCGCGCGCGCTTGGCCGCGCTGCGGCTGGTGACCCAGATCCGGTAGCCGGCCGCGCTGCCCAGGCGGATCAGCGCGGTCGAGACGCCGCCGCCGGCGCCCTGGACCAGCACCGTCGCGCCGGGGCCGATCGGCGCCCGGTCGAAGAGCATGCGGAAGGCCGTCAGATAGGCCGTCGGCATGCACGCGGCGTCGGCGAAGGTTATGGCCCCGGGCTTCGGAACGAGATTGCGCCGGGGAACTGAGACCAGCTCGGCGAATGTGCCGTCGTGCAACTCAGAAAGCAGCGTGCGCGACGGGTCGAGGGTCTCGTCGCCGCCGGCCGCGAGCGCGTCGCCGATCACCGCGTGCACGACCACCTCCCGGCCGTCCTCATCGATCCCGGCCGCGTCGCAGCCGAGGATCATCGGCAGGCGGTCGGCCCTGAGGCCGACGCCACGCAGCGTCCAGACGTCGTGATGATTGAGTGAGGCCGCCTTAACCCGTACGGTGGTCCAGCCTTCGGGGGCCACCGGGTCGGCGTGCTCGCCGAGATCAAGACCGGCTATCGGATTCTCGGCGTCGAAGCGCGCCGCGGTGACAGCGAACATGGCACTGGACACTAGCGCCCGCGCGGACCGGCGCGTGGCTGGCCCCCAAGGCGGGAGAAGTATCCACTTATGTGATCAGGACGCCCGCCGGGCCTGGCCAGCTGTGCCATACTCGATGCGGGAAGCGGCCTCCTGACGCACTCACGCAGGTAAGGACCGTAGTGAATCTCTCGTCCTACGCGGAGCTCGCGGTCCGCCTCGCCAACACAGCCGCTCAGGCTGAGGGCGAGCCGGACGTGCTTGGCAGCACGGACACATGCACGCAGGCCTTCACCGATTGCATCAGCGGCAAGGTCTCGCGTCGCGACCTGGCCGTGCTGCTCTATCTGCGCGCCGAATTCACCGCGATCTTCAATGCCGCCGCGAGCGGTGACGACCAGGCTGCGATCAGCCGGCTGAACGCGCTTCTCGTCCAGTTCCCGATCCAGCCCGAGCTGGTGAGCCACGACGACCAGCGCTGGCACGTTCACCTCGCGGCGCAGGGCGCGGTCTCTGATCGGTTCGCCGCGGGCGCGATCATCGGGCTCGCGCTCGTGGTCTCGCTCTACGGCGTCAGCCGCCTTGGCATCTGCGCGATCGCCGCCTGCCCTCGGGTCTTCATCGACTCCAGCCCGAACCGCTCGCGCCGGTACTGCACCGAGCACGGGGTTCGCGGCACCGTCTCCACCCTGCGGACGCCGCCGGCGGTCATGCCGGGGCACGCGACGCCAGCCGCCAGCTGAGATCTCTGGCCGGCCCCGCTGATACCCGGATCGTCCGGCTTATCGCGGGTCGTCCCGGTGGTACGCACGTCGGCCAGGCCGGGCCATGGATCACCCTGGCTGTTACTTTTTCTTTACTAATCCGCCCAGCCGGCCGCCCGGCGTGGTCCACGATCGGCGATTTCATATGAGCCTCTGACCTGCGGTAATGCGCAATCTATCCGTGGTCCGTCGTGTCCCGTGAGCAACTGTTTAGTAACGCGCGTTACCGAAATGACGCCAAGTGACTTCTTCTCATCGCCCAAGTCGATCATTAGCATGAGGCCTACTCCAAGGGCGTATGGCCCACGTAAGCGGACCGGAAAGAAGGTTCGACCATGACAGCTGAGTCTGTCGATACTGAAATCAGACCGGCAGATGTCGGCCTCAAGCGAGAAATGGGCCTCATCGGCGCCATGTGGGCGTCCGAGACGTCGCTCATCGGCTCAGGCTGGCTGTTCGGCGCGCTGTTCGCCGTGCAGATCGCCGGAAGTGCCGCCCTGCTGTCCTGGGTAATCGCCGGCGTGATCGTCATCGTGCTCGCGCTGGTGCACGCCGAACTTGGCGGTATGTACCCGGTCGCCGGGGGCACGGCGAGGTTCCCGCACTTCGCATTCGGCAGCGTCGCAGGCGCGTCGTTCGGCTTCTTCTCCTGGCTGCAGGCGGTCTGCGTTGCACCGATCGAGTGCTTCGCCGTGATGCAGTACGGCCAGTACTGGTTCGGCACGAACAGCATCTGGCACATCACGATCTACGACTCGACCAGGAAGGTCACGACCGGCACGGGGTTCATCTTCACGATCATCCTGCTGGCCATCTTCACCGCGATCAACTTCCTCGCGATGCGGCTGTTCAACAAGGTCAACGCGGGGATCACCTGGTGGAAGGTGGCCGTCCCCGTGCTGGCCATCATCGTTCTGCTCTTCAAGTTCCACACGAGCAACTTCACCGCTGGCGGCAGCTTCATGCCGTACCACCTGCAGAGCGTGTTCAGCGCGATGCCAGTGGCCGGTATCGTCTTCGCCTACCTGGGCTTCGAACAGGCGGACCAGCTAGCCGGCGAGATCAAGGACCCGCAGAAGAACCTGCCCAGGGCGGTGATCGGCGCGATCCTGATCGCCGTCGCCATCTACTGCCTGCTCCAGCTGGTGTTCATCGGCGCGGTCCCGCACTCCGAGGTCGCGGGCAAGGCCGGCTGGCTGGGGCTGGCGTCGAGCAACCCCATCGTCATCGGACCGTTCGCCGGACTGGCCGGCGTGGTGGGTCTGTCCTGGCTGGCCATCCTGCTGCGGCTGGACGCCTTTATCTCGCCGTTCGGCACTGGCCTGATGTACCAGACGTCGACCTCGCGGGTTGGCTACGGCCTGGCCAGGAACCGGTACTTCCCGCCGGTCTTCCGCTGGACCGACAAGAACGGCGTGCCGTGGTTCAGCCTGATCACCGCGTTCATCATCGGCCTGGTGTTCCTGCTGCCGTTCCCGAGCTGGAAGTCACTGGTCGGCCTCGTCACCAGTGCGAGCGTGCTGATGTATGCGGGCGCGCCGCTGGCCCTCTCGGCGTTCCGCAAGCAGGTTCCGGATGCGGACCGGCCGTACCGGATGCCGTGGGCGGTCTGGATGTCACCGCTGGCGTTCATCTTCGCCTGCGAGATCATCTACTGGTCCGGCTTCGACACTGTGTGGAAGCTGGGCATCTGCGTCGTGATCGGCTATGTCCTCATCGGCACCTGGATGGCGTTCGACAAGGAGCGGCCGCCGCTGGACTGGAAGTCGGCGCAGTGGCTGCCGATCTTCCTGATCGGCATGGGCATCATCTCCTGGCAGGGCCGCTACTGCAGCTCGGGTCCGGCCGGACCCGGCGCCAGCTGCAGCGCGACCAACCGGATCGGGTTCTGGTGGGACATCGGCATTGTCGCCGTATTCGCACTGCTGATCTTCATCTGGGCTCAGCTTGTCCGGCTGCCGAGGGACGAGATGCAGAACCTCGTCGAGCGGCAGTCCGCCGAGGGCATCCCGGACGCGACGCCGGCCACCTGAGGCCGTCGCAGCGCTAGCACATGAGTCTGGTCCCGTCCGGTTCGCCGGACGGGACCAGACTCGTCTTGGGCGCGGTCAGACTTCAGCTGCGGTGCCGCGATCGCGGCCAGTAGCGCAGGAGCACCCTGGCGACGATGAGGTCTGGTCGCACGGGGCCGAAGTCCTTGCTGTCCACCGCGCCCGGCGCGGGGTTGTCGGCGGCCAGCCACCAGCCGTCCGGCTGCAGCCTGGCGGCCCGCTTCACCAGCAGCATGTCCGGTTTGCCCGGATGGTGCGCGATCACTATCTGGCCCGGCCGGATCCGCGGGGGCGCGCCCGCGCGACCGCCGCGCCAGGCTAGCAGCCAGTCGCCAGGATGCAGGCCCGGCTCCATCGAGCGCTCGGCGACTGCAGCGCGCATGAGCGGCCAGCGCATGCATCCCTCCCGCCCGCCAATATGGCTGACGTTGTACTGTCGGATTCGCCGAACCAATGATCTGAGATGAGAGAAGGCGATCAATGAGGCTGCTCGCGCGTCTCCTCGCGCCGAAGGTTACCGTGCATGCGCACTGCGACCTGCCCTGCGGCGTCTATGACCCGGCGCAGGCCCGCATCGAGGCCCAGTCGGTGAAAGCCATCTGCGAGAAGTACCAGGCCAATGAGGACCCGGCGTTCCGCACCAGGGCAATCGACATCAAGGAGCAGCGGTCGGAACTCGTGAAGCACCACCTGTGGGTGCTGTGGACCGACTACTTCAAGCCGCCGCACTTCGAGAAGTACCCTCAGCTGAATCAGCTCTTCAACGAGGCCACCAAGCTCGCCGGAGCCGGCGGCACCAAGGGCAGCACCGACGTCGGGGTTGCCGACCAGCTGCTCGCCAAGATCGACGAAATCAGCAAGATCTTCTGGGAGACCAAGCAGGCCTGAGGAACGACATGAACTGGCTGGCCGGCGGTCGCGCGCACCCGCGCGCGCCGCTGGCTAGCTTGTTCCCGACCGTCACTGGCCGCGTGCCTGGTGGGGCGCGCCAGCTGCCGTCAGCGGGGAACGGCAGATCCGGTGTCGAGTGCATCCGGATGGTCACTGTAAGTTGCGGGGAGAGGCCGGCGCCTGTTACCCGGCACCTGGGGGAGGACTTTTCGTGACGGACGAGACGTCCGCTATGGCGGCAGTAACGGTATCCGCGACCACTGCGCCGCCGGGCACCGATAAGGCCGCGGTAGGGACTGTGAGCACCTCGATGACCGCACCGCTTTTGCCCGACACCGGGACGCAGGACCAGGTCACTATCCGGATGCCCGCCGACGGGGCCTTCCTGTCGGTGCTGCGCACCGCGACTGCCGGTCTTGCCGCCAGGCTTGACTTCACTCTTGACGACATCGAAGACCTGCGCATCGCGGTCGACGAGGCGTGCGCCATGCTGCTCGGCCAGGCCATCCCCGGCAGCAGCCTGGAATGCAGCTTCGCGCTCGAGCCCGGCGGCATGACGATCTCGGTGTCGGTTCCGTCCCTCAACCCGCGGCCGCCGTCGGCCGACACGTTCGCGTGGACCGTGCTGTCGGCGCTCGCGGGGAGCGTCGAGGCCCAGGCGGGGCCGGGCGACCGGCTGACGATTGTGATGCGCAAGAGCCGCCCGGTGGCGGGGTCGGCGTGACGGGGGAGACAGAGGTCGCATTGACCGAGGAGTTCGAGATGATGTCGGCGGCGCCAGCACGAGTGGAGCCTGCCGCCGAGGGCGCGTTCGAGCCCGCCGAGGACGGGCTCGGGGCGGCCGTGATCGAGCTGAACGAGACCGGCGAGCTTCCGGGGGAGCTCGCGTCGCCGTCCATCCGGGCGCCGCACGGCGCTCGTGAGCGCGGCCACGCCCGCGAGCTGTTCCAACGGCTGGCGCAGCTGCCGCCGGGCGACGCCGAACGGCTGCGCATCCGCAGCGAGCTGGTCGAGCTGCACCTGCCGCTGGTCGAGTACCTGGCCCGGAGGTTCCGCAACCGCGGCGAGTGGCTCGATGACCTCACCCAGGTGGCAACGATCGGGCTCATCAAGTCGATCGACCGGTTCGACCTGGAACGCGGAGTGGAGTTCTCCACCTACGCGACGCCGACGATCGTCGGCGAGATCAAGCGGCACTTCCGGGACAAGGGCTGGGCCGTGCGCGTGCCCAGGCGGCTGCAGGAGCTGAAGCTCGCGCTGGCCAAGGCCATCGGCGAGCTGGCCCAGCGGCTTGGCCGTGCCCCCACCGTCGCGGAGCTGGCCGAGCATCTGCAGATGAGCGAGGAAGAGGTGCTCGAGGGACTGGAGTCGGCGAACGCCTACTCCACGGTCTCCCTGGACGCACCCGACTCGGGCGATGATGACGCCCCGGCGGTCGCCGAGTCGCTCGGCATGGTCGATGAGGCCCTTGAGGGCGTCGAGTACCGGGAGTCGCTCAAGCCGCTGCTCGAGCAGCTGCCGCCCAGGGAGAAGCGGATCCTGCTGCTGAGGTTCTTCGGAAACATGACGCAGTCGCAGATCGCCACGGAGCTCGGCATCTCGCAGATGCACGTCTCGCGGCTGCTGGCGAGGACGCTGGCCCAGCTGCGCGAGGGCCTCACGAGCGACGAGTAGGGGCGAAGCCGCCGCCAGCGGTCAGCCCTGGCCGGGCTTCTCCACCCGGCCGGGCGTGAGCAGCTGGACGCTCGCCGGCGCCATGAGCATCGCGAACCCGGCTACTGCCAGCAAGACCGCGGAAATGCCCCAGTCATAGCGGTGCGCCTGAATCAGATAAATGCCGATTATCCCGACGAACAGCTGCGTGAGCATCGCCGGAGTCCGCGTCCAGCGCCTGCCGCTGCGAAGCCCGCGGGCAACGAACCCGAGCCCTATCGCTGCGCAGAACCCGATCACCGTGATCGCGACGCCGCCCTTGAGCTGATACGACTGGCCGGTGCCGGTGTCGATGGCGGCCAGGACCGAGGCGACCAGCACGCCGACGGCCTCGACGGCCTCGATGGCCGCCAGGACGAGCACCGGGCGGGGCGGCTTCACCGGCACCGCGGGCTCGGCGCTCGCGATGCCGGCCCCGGCCCGCGACTGCCGCGCCGCCGGGGACTGCCGGGGCGCAGGCGAGTGCAGGCCGGCACCCTGGCTAGCCTGGGCCCGTGCGCGCGCTTTTGATCGTGAACCCACACGCCACCTCCACAACCCGGCCGCGCCGGGACCTCATAGTCCGGGCCCTCGCCTCTGCCGTCGACCTTGAGGTCGTGGAGACACGTTACCGGGGCGAGGCAACCCGGCTTGCAGCCAGCGCCGCGGCCGAGAAATTCGGCCTGGTCATGACTCTAGGCGGCGACGGCACCGTGAACGAAGCGGTCAACGGCCTGCTGACGCCTGCCAATGGCCTGCCCCCCGCCCCGGCAGCCGCCCTGCCCGCCCTGGCCGCGATCCCTGGCGGCAACGCCAACGTGTTCGCCCGGTCGCTGCGCCTGCCCGAGGACCCGGTCGATGCGACCGCACGGCTGATCCAGGACCTCGCCGAGCACCGGGAGCGCTGCATCGGGCTCGGCACCGCCAACGGCCGGTTCTTCACCTTCAACGCGGGCCTCGGCCTCGACGCCGAGGTGGTACGGGCGGTCGAGGGCCGCCGGGCGCTCGGGCGGGCGCTGACGCCCGCGCTGTTCACGAGGATGGCCCTGCGCCAGTATTACCGGATCACCGACAGGCGCCGTCCGGCCATTACCATCAGCCGCCCCGCCGAGCTAAGCGCGGAGGCCGTATTCAACTGCATCGTGTCGAACTCGGCGCCGTGGACCTATCTCGGTCGCCGGGCGGTCAACACCAATCCGGACGCCGGCTTTGACACCGGGCTCGACCTTTTCGTACTGAGAAGTCTTAGCACTCCGTCCACCCTGCGCACCCTGCGGCAGATGCTGTCGGACCGCCGCGCGGACCGGGGCGAGCCGCCCCGCGGGACCGGCGTCCTGACGCGCCACGACCTCGACGAGATCACGCTGGAAGCCGACCGTCCCGTGGCCTTCCAGGTCGACGGCGAGTACATGGGCGAGACCGAGCGGGTGGAGTTCCGCGCGGTTCCGGCCGCACTGCGCGTCATCGGCTTACCGGTCGCCCGCAGCGGCGGCGATTGGCGAGGGGCGCGCTTAATGCAGTAACCTTTACCGGTCTCTAGTCTAAAAGACGGACATACAGTATAAGTCTGATAGGCCCTGCCGAAATGGCCGCGTTGCGCTCCCAGTGCATAGGCCAGCCGGGGCTCGCATGCCCGCAATGTGACTGATCTGACACCGAAATCCTGCCGAACCTTTGCCCAAGCCTCTTGCGGTTGATGGCCGACCTTGAGAGGGTTGTAACGCTCCTGGTGAACGGTGTGAACGGTGCGCCATGCGGGAGCATCGCCGGGGCGGAAGACCCGGCGGACTTAGAGCGAAAGCCCGGGTAAAACGCAGTTCAGCCGGGTAAGCATGACCAAGCCGGATCAGCCAAAGAGTGCAAGTACCAGACATAACACATAGCTCGTGAAATCGTTCACAAGCACGACGGAGCGCCTCGGGGTCCTGGCAGGGCCCTGAACCTCACAGAGGAGTGGACCTCATGGACTGGCGTCACCACGCCGCCTGCCGTGAC
>DAIOWC010000078.1:0-12606 GCA_036758685.1 Streptosporangiaceae bacterium
GTGGCTAAAGTCGCGCTATGGCCCAGATGCACGCTGAGCGCCGGTCACTGGCGCGAGATCGACTTGCCGCGGTGGGCGCGGACGCCGCGCTCATTACCAGTCCGCCGAACGTCCGCTACCTGTCCGGGCTGGTGAGCTCGAACGCCGCGGTGCTGCTGTTTGCCGACGGCCAGGCCGTGCTGGCGACCGACTCGCGCTACGCGGAGGCGGCCAGGCGGGACTGCCCCGACCTTGAGCTCGCGACCGAGCGCCAGGTCGACGCGGCCCTGACCGAGCTCGCGGCCGAGCGCGGCTGCCGGGTGCTGGCCTTCGAGGCCCAGGATCGCACCGTGGAGCAGCACACCGCGCTGCTGGCGCTGCCCGGTGCGCCCGAGCTGGTGGAGTTCGGTCACGTGGTCGAGGGCATCCGGATGGTCAAGGACGAGGGCGAGATCGAGCTGCTCGCCAGGGCCTGTGCCATTACCTGCGAGGCGTTCGAGTCCCTGCTGCCGGCGATCCGGCCGGGGGTCACCGAGCGTGAGTTCGCCGTCCGGCTCGAGCGGGCCATGGTCGACCTGGGCGCCGAGGCCATCGCGTTCGACACGATCGTGGCCAGCGGCCCGAACGGGGCCATCCCGCATCACGCGCCGGGACCGCGCGCGTTCGAGGCCGGCGACATGATCACCATCGACTGCGGCGCCCGGTATGCCGGCTACCACGCTGACATGACCAGGACCGTCGTCCTGGGCGCCCCCGCGCCGTGGCAGCTCGAGATCTACGAGCTCGTCGCGGCGGCGCAGCTGGCAGGCCTCGCGGCAGCCGTTCCGGGTGCCGAAGTGGGGGACGTCGATGCGACCGCGAGGGACATGATCGAGGCCGCGGGTCACGGGGCGCACTTCCAGCACGGGCTGGGCCATGGCGTCGGGCTGCAGGTGCACGAAGCGCCGATCATGGGCTACGACCGGACAGGTAGACTGGCGGACAGGGTTCCCCTCACCGTCGAGCCTGGGGTCTATCTGCCTGGCGAGGGCGGCGTCAGGATCGAAGACACCTTTGTCGTCCGGGCAGGGCCGGCCCAAATCCTCACCACGACCACCAAGGAACTGCTCGTCCTGTGACCAGGAACGGCGCGGTCCCGTTGCCTGCAGGAAGAAGACCACCGTGGCCACGACAAATGACCTGAAGAACGGCATCACGCTGAGCATCGACAGCCAGCTCTGGACCGTCGTGGAGTTCCAGCACGTCAAGCCGGGCAAGGGCGGCGCGTTCGTGCGGACCAAGCTCAAGAACGTGATGTCCGGCAAGGTCGTGGACCGCACTTTCAACGCGGGCGTCCGGGTCGAGGTAGCGAACGTCGACAAGCGCGAGATGCAGTACCTGTACCGGGAGGGCGAGGACTTCGTCTTCATGGACACGACCGACTACGACCAGCCGCACATTCCCGCCACGGTGGTGGGTGACGGCGCCAACTACCTGCTGGAAAACCAGATGGCGACGATCGCGTTCAACGACGGCACGCCGCTCTACGTGGAGCTGCCGGCCTCCGTCGAGCTCACGGTCGAGCACACCGACCCCGGCCTGCAGGGCGACCGCTCGACCGGCGGCACCAAGCCCGCCACGCTGGAGACCGGCGCGCAGATCCAGGTGCCGCTGTTCATCACGACGGGCGAGAAGATCCGCGTCGACACCCGCACCGGCGACTATCTCGGCCGGGCCTGAGCGGCCTCAGACTGACGCAAGCTAGGCGACGATGGCAGCACGCAGCAAGGCTCGCAAGCGGGCGCTTGACGTCCTGTTCGAGGCCGAGATGCGGGGCGAGCCCGTGCCCGAGCTGCTGGCCGAGCGCACGCTGGCCGCCGATCCACCAGTATCGGAGTACGCCGCCGAGCTTGTCCGCGGCGTCTACGCGCACGCGGAGCAGATCGACGCGCTGCTCGCGGCGCACGCTCAGGGGTGGACCCTGGACCGGATGCCCGCCGTCGACCGCAACATCCTGCGGATCGGCACCTACGAGCTGCTGTGGGCGGACGACGTGCCGGATGCGGTCGCGATCAGCGAGGCCGTGGTGCTGGCGAGCAACCTGTCGACCGATGACTCCGGGGCGTTCGTCAACGGCCTGCTCGGCCGGCTGCTAGAGCTCAAGCCGACGCTGACGCTCTGATCGCACTGATCGCGGCAGCGGTCACGTGTCGGCGGCCGCCTCGGCAGGCCCGGGACCCTCGGCCGTCGGCACACCCTCGGGAGGCATAGCCGCGGGCTGGGCCTGCGGATGCCCGGCCGGAGCAGGCTGCGGGTCAGGGATGAGGCTCGCCAGCGCCACGCCCAGGCCCAGCCCGAATAGCGGGCCGGCCAGAACCACCGCTGCGAACACGTCGCCGCCGATGCCGTTGAAGTTCTGCGGCTGCGACTCCTCGATGATGTGCATCAGCAGGGCGATTCCGAAGCCGAAGCCGACACCGGCCAGCAGGCCGCCGATGACCGCCAGGGCCCGGCGCTCGCCTGATGTGCGCGGTGGCGCCGAACGTCGCGGGTCGTACGCTGGCGGCACACTCGCGAGAGCTTCCGCCGCGGGTCCGGGCTGAGCTGAATGCGGCTCATTCATGGCGTCATCGTGCCATTGCCGACGCTCCATTGTCAGTGCCCGGCGCTACAGTCGGCCATGCGGGCTCAGCGTGGCGGTGATGATGGTGACGGCTGGCGGACCGGGCGTGCCGGTGACACCGGACGACGCGGGTTGTCACATTCTGCATGTCGACATGGATGCGTTCTACGCCAGCGTCGAGATTCGCGACCGGCCGGAGCTGGCGGGCAAGCCGGTGATCGTGGGCGGACTCTCCGGCCGCAGCGTCGTGCTGTCGGCGACGTACCAGGCGCGCGCGTTCGGCGTGCGATCGGCCATGCCGATGTCCAGGGCCAGGAGGCTGTGCCCGCACGCCACCGTCGTGCCGCCCCGGCACGGCCTGTACGGCGCGGTGTCGAAGGAAGTGATGGCGATCTTCCAGTCGGTGACGCCGCTCGTCCAGCCGCTCTCGCTCGATGAGGCCTTCCTTGATGTGTCCGGCGCCATCCGGCTGCTCGGCTCGCCAAGCGCGATCGGCCAGCGCATCCGGGACGAGGTGGCCCGCCAGCAGCAGATCACCTGCTCGGTCGGCGTCGCGCCGAACAAGTTCCTGGCCAAGCTCGCGTCCGTGCACTGCAAGCCGGACGGGCTGCTGATCATCCCGGCCGACCGGGTGCTCGAGTTCCTGCACCCGCTGCCAGTGGCCGCGCTCTGGGGCGTCGGCGAGCGCACCGGCGAGACCCTCGCCCGTCTCGGCCTGCGGACCGTCGGCGACATCGCGGCCACGCCGGTCAGCGCGCTCGAGGCCGAGCTCGGTCAGGCGGCGGCCGCCCACCTGAGCGCGCTGGCGGCGGGCCGCGACAGCCGGGGCGTCGAGACCGCGGTACGCGAGAAGAGCGTCGGAGCCGAAGAGACATTCGATACCGACGTGGCCGATCCTGAGGTAATCCGCCGGGAGCTGCTCCGGCTGTCCCGGCGGACGGCTCGGGCGCTGCGATCGTCGGACAGCGCGGCCCGGACGGTGGTGGTCAAGCTGCGGAAGGCCGATTTCCGGACAATCACCCGTTCCCGGACGCTCGCCGAGCCGACGAACGTGACGCAGACCATCTACGAGACCGCCTGTGCCCTGTACGCGGCCTCCGGCCTCAGCGGCCAGGCGCGGCTCCGGCTGGTGGGCGTCCGCGTCTCCGGCCTGGTCCCGGCGGCCGCCGCCGTCACCCAGCTGGCCCTCGACGAGCGGCCGGCCGCCTGGCGCGAGGCTGAGACCGCCCTCGATCGGATTACCGGGCGCTTCGGCACCGATGCGGTCCGACCGGCGACCCTGGTCGAGCCCAGGCGCTCCGGCCCGGCCGAGACGAAATGATCATGGAAACACCGCGATAAAACCCGGCATACGGGGCATGGTTGGTGGGTCGGAAGTGGCTGAGCGCCCGGTGCCCTGGCGCGGACAGGGTGCTACAGAACGTAGCCTTAGAGCAAAGCTTCTATACCTCTAGCTGCGGTGTACCCTTCCACAAGACGCCCTGCCGCTCGTATTCTGGGCGTATAGCGATGGGCCGCTTGGCAGTTGTCAGAGTCTGAGTCCATGGGAGGCACAGGTGCCGCTCTCTGAGCACGAGCAGCGTCAGCTCGAGCAGATTGAGCAGGCGCTGTATGCCGACCATCCCCGGCTTGCCAGGGCAATGCGGGCGAAAGACCCGAAGGTGCACTACCGGCGCCGGGTCATGCAAGCGTGCATTGGTTTCGTGGTCGGCGTCGGGGTCCTCGTGGCCGGTGTCATCCTCAAGCACGCGTGGATCAGCGCCATCGGGTTCGTGGTCATGCTGGGCGCGAGCATGCTCGCGATCACGAGCTACCGGCGGATGTCCGGCGTCACCGTCGATCACCGCGCCCGGGGCCGCGAACGCGGCCGCGGCCGTGGTCGCGAGCAGGGACGCCGGGCGCCTAAATCGGCCGACGGCGGCATGATGGACAGGCTCGAGGAGCGCTGGCGCAGGCGCCAGGAACGCGACCGCTAAGCCCGCCCGGCTCGGCACTCGGATACGGGGGCGAACCGGGGAACTCCAGGCCTGGCCTGATTATCGGGACCGTTTGTCCGCGCTATTCACTGACGAACGGTCCCAATCCTCGCAACGAGCTTCGGCCACTGGCGCGCGGCCGCATGAATGGCGGGCGGGCTACCGGCGCCGGCCGGGCAGCATGACCCCGGCAACGATCAGCACAGCTCCCAGCAGGAAGCCGTCCGCCATGAGCGCGGCCTCGCCAGGCGACACGGACGAGCCAAACACAAGCCGGAGGATGAGCCCGGTCAGGGTCAGGACGATGCCGGCCGTCAGCGGGACCACGGCCAGCCGATCCGGCGGCGACCACTGATCCGAAGTCGCGGCCGGGCACGTCCAGTCCGGGCCGTGGGCGGAGCGCGGCCGGTGGCAGCGCTGGCACCGGTCAAGATTTGATGGCTGACCTACCCAGGTCTGGAAGCGTCTCGCAGCACTGATCGAGCTCATGACTACCTCCGATCGGCCGGAGCCGACTGCAGCTCCCGGCCGCCTGAATCCAGCTTGCCGCAGCGGGGGCCCGGCCGCTAGCCCGCGTGGCTGCCCGTCGCGTCCCCGTGCCGTCGACGGAGCGAAACGGGCGAGTCGATCCAGCTCAGCGCCTGGTTCACGGACTGTACGGCGCGCCGGAGGTAGTCCAGGGTGGATGCGGGCAGGAGCCTGGCCCGCAGCCGCTGGCTCCTGGCCGAGCTGTCCGCCAGGGCCTTGCGCACCATGGCGACGTCCGCGCGCAGCCCCCCGCCCGGTTCGGTCCGCAGTGAGTACCTGGCCCGCTCCTCGGCGGCGCCGATCCTGGTCAGCGCCGCCCGGGGAGCTGGAGCCAGCCGGGCCGACTCCGCGACCCGGCAGGCGAGCGCTCGCGGTGACTCGCTGGGCTGCCCGGACTGCCCGTAGTCGGTCAGGTAGTCGGTGAGCTCGCGCCAGGCCGTGTGGGCCAGGGCGGCGTCGCCCGCTGCGGCGAGCCAGCGCCTGCGGCTGGTGGCCCAGCGCGCGAGGGCGGGCGAGGCCAGCAGCGCGGCGATGATGAGCAGGATGACCCAGCCGAGCGGGAATCCGCCCGAGCCGTGATGTCCTGCCGACCCGACGAGTCCGGGGCCCCCAAGCTGGTGCTTGAGCTTGGACCCGAGGCCATTGGTTTTCGTCGAGGGGGACGGTCCCGTCGTGCCGGCCTGCCCTGGCGGCAGGGCCGTCGTGCTGCCGGTCGAGCCGGTCCCGAGGCTGTAGGCCGGTGCGTACGCCGTGCCCTGGCCGTTGGCGCCGGACGGCGTCGGCTCGAACCTGACCCAGCCCACGCCGGGGAAGTACAGCTCTGGCCAGGCGTGAGCGTCCGCGGTGGTCACCGTCCAGTGGCCCGGGCTGGTCTGAATCCCCTCGGTGTATCCGACCGCGATCCGGGCCGGGATACCGAGAATCCTGGCTAGCACCGCGAAGGCGAACGCGAACTGCTGGCACTCGCCACGCTTGTCCTTGGTCAGGAAGTCAAGCAGCCAGTGGCGGTTGTCCGGCAGATTCGGCTTGAGCGTGTAGGTGAACTGCCCGGACTTGGTGAACCAGTTCTGCAGGTCGATCGCATCCTGCAGCGTAGTGCCGGAGTCACCGTTGGTCACGGCGTAGGCAATGGCCTGCAACCGGGTCTGATCGGGAGCGCTCCGGCCGTAGCTGCCGTACTCATTCACGATCTGCTGCGGGTATCCGTCCGAGGTATTGAAGTCATCCTTCGTCGGCTTGACTTCCTTGCTCACGACCGTGAAGTTCGTCGGATCGCCGCCCGCGGTCACGATCAGCGTCTGACTGGTCTCGGCGACCGCGGAGTTGGCGACGATGAGTTTGACCGGCGCGTACGGCAGGGGCAGCGGCGAGGTCGGCGAGTTCAGATGGATGTGGGTCGTCACCGTGCTGACGGGGGCGCCCCCCGCAAGCCCCGGGACCGCTGCAGGCAGTTGCTGGCCGCGCGCCGACCCGACCTCGGTGTTCGGGGGCACCCAGTCGTTGTCCTGCGCGTTGTAGTTCAGCGCGTATTGCTGCAGGTAGTCGGGATTAGCCGCGCTGGTGGTGTAGGTCAGGGCCACGCGCGGGGTCTCAGTCAGAAGGTTTCCGATCGCATTCAGCGGAGACTCTGTGGACGGCCCGGAGCCGACACTCGAGCCGCCGCTGCCCGGGCCGGACTGCGAGAACAGATCGTGAGGCTTGGCGCCGATCAGCGCCACCGGGACGAGCATGGCCAGGCCCACGGCGGCGACGCCGACCCGCCGGCCCGAGGCAGCTAGCTGACGGGTGTCGGGTGCCGAGTCGGTCTCATCGGGCGCCGCGACCCGCCGCACCGTCACGAGCCGGCCCCACATCCGCAGCCGCTGCCGTCCGTCCGAGGAGAGCAGCGCCAGATAGGCGGAGATGCTGGCGGCGAACGTGAGCGTCTGCGCGAACCCGAAGCCCTTCAGGTTGCTGGCGACCGGGACGCTGAACAGCAGCAGCAGCGGCAGGCCGGCGGGCGCGGGCCGGCGGAGCTTCACCGCGGTGATGTCGACGATGATCGCCACGATGCCGATGCCGGCGGCGGCGAAGAAGTCCACCGCTCTCGTGCCCGGCACCGGCGGCGAGAACCCGAATTCGGCCGAGGCCAGCGACGGCATGTGGCTGAGCGACGCCAGCGAGGCCGGCGACGGGATGATATTTCCATACGAGTAGGCGCTGGCAAAGATGTCGTTCAGGTAGATCAGCAGGCACGCGCAGTAGGTGAGCAGCAGGGCCAGGCCGCGGAGCAGCCGGGCGCCGGTGGCGCTCGCCGCCGTGATCGCCAGGAGCACGACGCCGCCCGCCAGGCCGAGCCAGCCCGCGCCGACTAGCAGCGGAATCGAGGCGATCAGCACCGCCGCGGTCGCGGCGATCGTCGCGCGGAGGGTGGACATTCTCGTCAGCGCGCCGGCGCCGGCGACGACGACGATCGCGCCGAGGCCGGCCCCCATCCACCCGTTGCCCTGAATGACCGCGTAGAGCGAGAGCGACGCTGCGGCAACGGCTATCGCGGCGGCGGCGGAGATCCGGAAGTTCATCATGCTGTCTTCTCCTGCGCGCGGCCGTGCCCGGCCAGACTTGCCGCCGGGACCAGCATCTCGGCCGCCCGCGGGAGGCGCTGCCAGGCCGCCTGCAGCGTCGTCGCGGCGTCGAGCGTGATCACGTTCCAGCCCGCGGCCCGCAGCACCGCCGCGGCCGGGGCCGTTTCGTCCGGCGCAGCGGGCTCAGCGGTATCGGCCAGAACGTCCGTGAGCGCCGGCGCGCCGTCCTTGCCCGGCTCGGCCAGGTGGCCGACGGAGCCGTGGCCGTTGCCGTTGCTCGCCGCGGCCGCCGAGCCGCCGTTGCTGCCATTGCCGTTCCGGCCCTGGTCGGCCCAGGTGCTGACGGCCAGGAGCAGCGCGATGGCCTGGCTTCCCTCGCTCCGGCAGGTCGCGAGCTGCTGAGCGGCGGCGGCCGAGACCTTTCCCAGGACCGCGATGATGACGCCGGCGCTGGAGGCTCGCAGCTCCTTGATGCCGTCGGCGAGGTCGCGGCCATTCGACGGCTTAATTACGGCCAGCGATTCGAGGAGCATGTCCTCGAATCCCATCCCCGCGCCGAGGTTGATGCCCTTGTCGGTGATCAGCTGGCCGGTGAGTCCTTCCTGGACCAGATGCACGCCGAACGACGCGGCGGCGCTCACCGCCATCTCGAAGGACGAACTCGGCCCGCTGCCCATGTGGGCGGAGCCCCGGCTATCGAGCAGCACCGTGGCCCGGTTGCGCCACCGCTGCTCCTCGCGGCGCACCATCAGCTCGCCGTAGCGCGCGGTCGAGCGCCAGTGCACCCGCCGCACGTCGTCGCCGTTGCGGTAGGGGCGGGGGATGACGTCATCCTCGCCCGCGGTCGCGGTCAGCCGGGACCGGCCGTCGCCCTCGCCGGCCCAGGCCCGGCTGATCATCGTGCGGGCCAGCGGGTACACCCGTGGCGTCACGACGAGCGCGGTCCGCCCCGAGAACGAGCGGGTGATCTCTACCAGGCCGAACGAGTCGGCGATGCGCAGCTGCAGCGGCCCGATCTCGAACCGGCCGCGCAGGTCCGACCGCAGCGCGTAGCTGAGCTCCCTGGAGCCGTTGCGCTCGATGTTGTCCAGCACGTACCTCGGGCGCGTGCCGAGCGCGTACGGGATCGCGTCCTCGGCCAGCATGAGCCCGGTCGGCAGCTTGGAGACGTTATGCAGCCGCAGCGTGACCTGGGCGGTGCTGCCGGCCGGAACCCGCGGCGGGCTCACGATCCGGGTGCAGCTGAGCCGGTAGCGAGCCCGGCGGGCAGAGACCACGGTGAACACCGGCAGCGCGATCAGCGCCACGCCCACGCACAGCAGGCTGCGCTCGCTGAGCGCCCAGCCGGCGATCGCCGCGGCGATCCCTGCGGCCAGAAACGACGTTCCCCTGGTCGTCAGGCCGGCCAGCCACGAAGTCCACACCGTGAGCACCCCTTCCCCGTTGCCATCCGATGCCGGTCCGCGTGCAGGCCCTGGCTGCCGCCCGCGCCGTCAGCGGCCCGGCAGCGGCAGGCGGCGCACGATTGAAGCGAGAATCTCATCGGGCATCTCCCGGCCGACCAGCGCCGCGGTGCTCGGCAGCAGCCGGTGCGCGAGCACCGGGACGGCCAGCGCCTGGACGTCGTCGGGAATGACGAAGTCGCGGCCGTCGAGGGCCGCGTGCGCGCGGCTCGCGCGCAGCAGATGCAGCGCGGCCCGCGGGGAAGCGCCGAGCCTCAGCTCGGCCGAGTTCCTGGTCGCGTTGACCAGGTCGATGATGTACTGCCGGATCGGCCCCGAGACGTGCACCTCGCGGACCGCGGCGACGAGCGCCCGGATGTCGGCCGCGTGCGCCACTGGTTTCAGATCGTCCAGCGGTGAGCTCGAGCCGTGCGAGTCGAGCATGGCCAGCTCGGCGTCCCGGTCCGGGTAGCCGATGGACATGCGGGTCATGAAGCGGTCCCGCTGGGCCTCGGGCAGCGGGTAGGTGCCCTCCATCTCCACGGGGTTCTGGGTCGCGATCACCATGAACGGTGGTTCCAGCGGATAGGTCGTGCCGTCGACGGTGACCTGGCGCTCCTCCATCGACTCCAGCAGCGCCGACTGAGTCTTCGGCGAGGCCCGGTTGATCTCATCGCCGAGGACGATGTTGGCGAAGATCGGCCCGGGTTTGAATTCGAATTCGCGGATCTCCTGATTGAACGCGCTCACGCCGGTGATGTCGCTCGGCAGCAAGTCCGGCGTGAACTGCACCCGGCGCACCGAGCAGTCGATCGACCGCGCCAGTGCCTTTGCCAGCATTGTCTTGCCGACTCCGGGCACGTCCTCAATGAGGATGTGCCCTTCCGCGAGAAGGGCAGTGAGCGCCAGCCGAACCGGCCCTGGCTTGCCCGAGATCACGCTCTGCACTGCCGAGCTGACCTGCCGCGCGACGTCTACCAATTCGTCGAGCGTGCGGTCGGTCGAGTGCCCCATCTGGGTGACCACGTGTTCCTCCTGGCGCCCTGTTTGTCCATCGTTCTGCACCGCTTGCCTGATCTGACGACCGCCAGCAGCGACAAAACCGTGCGATCAGACAGTACGTCCTCGTATAGCCGCCGGGCGATCCCGCTCCCATATCGGCGTAGTAACACTGCGGTGACTTTCGCCGAATCGATTACTTCCCTCACAGGCAATGGTCTCCACCTCGCGGCGCCCAGAAGCCGTGAGCGCCGCGAGAGCGGGACCAGCCTCCACTTCACTCCACCCTCGCTGACCTGCGAAATCTGACGCGCCGCGCCCCTGAAGAGAGCTTGTCCGGGTTGACGGTGGGGAGGAGTGGAGTACAGTGGTGGTCCGTGGGGCCGAAAGGGCCCGCAAAGGGTGATCGGTGGGGGACCGGGGAGGTGAGGCGGGTGTTCCTTGGCACCCACACGCCTCGCCTCGACGAGAAGGGCCGACTGATCCTGCCGGCTAAATACCGCGACGAGCTATCGGCCGGCCTGGTCCTGACTAAAGGCCAGGAGCGCTGTCTGTACGTCTTCCCGGTGACCGAATTCAGCCGAATTACCGAGGCACTGCGCACGGCCCCGGTGACCGCGAAGGCAGTCAGGGACTACAGCCGCGTGTTCTTCGCCAGCGCCTCGGACGAGGAACTGGACAAGCAGGGCCGCATCACGATCCCGCTGAGCCTGCGCGATTACGCCGGGCTCGCCCGGGACTGCGTCGTGATCGGCGCGAACACGCGGCTCGAGATCTGGGACGCCGAGGCCTGGACCACCTACCTGGAGCAGCAGGAGGACGCCTTCTCGGACGCGTCGGAGGAGGTGCTGCCCGGAGTTCTGTAGGAGGTGCCAGGCGAGGTCTCCACCCGCGCGCGACGACCAGGCCCGGCTGACGTCACTTCCCCGGCGTCAGGCGGATTCCCCGGCCCGTCAGCGCAGTGGCGCGGATGGGGACCTGGCCTGGCATCAGGACGCGAGTGGGCGCGGCCGCCGCGGCAGCGGCGGCCGCTCAGCGACCGAGGGGGCACGATGGGTACGGCTGCGGCCGCGCATCAGCCGGTCATGAAGGACCGGGTGCTTGAGCTGCTCCGGCCTGCCCTTGAGCCGCCGGGCGCCGTGCTCGTCGACGCTACCCTCGGCCGCGCCGGGCACGCGGGCGCGCTGCTGGCCGCGCACCCCGGCCTCACCCTGATCGGCATCGACACCGACCCGACCGCCATTGCCGAGTCGCGCGAGATGCTGCTGGCCTTCGCGGGCCGGGTCACGCTGGTGCAGGCCGTCTACGACGAGCTGCCGCAGATCCTGGCCGGGCTCGGGCGGCGCGGTGTCCAGGGCGTGCTGTTTGACCTCGGCGTCTCCTCGCCGCAGCTCGACGACCCCGGCCGCGGGTTCTCCTATTCCAGGGATGCCCCGCTGGACATGCGCATGAATACCGACGGGCCGCTGACGGCGGCCGACGTACTCAATACCTACCCCGCCGACCGGCTGACGCGGGTCCTGCGCGACTACGGCGAGGAACGCTTCGCCCGTCGCATCGCGGAGGCCATAGTCAGGGAACGGGCGGCCGCGCCGCTGGTGTCGACCAGCAGGCTGACGGAGCTCATCCGCGAGTCCATCCCCGCGCCGGCGCGGCGGACCGGCGGCAACCCCGCGAAGCGCACGTTCCAGGCATTGCGCATCGAGGTAAACGGCGAGCTTGACGCCCTCCGGCGGGCGCTGCCGGCCGCCCTCGACGCGATCGCGGTCGGCGGGCGGATCGTCACGCTGGCCTATCACTCACTCGAAGACCGCGCGGTCAAGCAGGCGCTGGCCGCCGTGTCGGCTGACCGGACGCCGCGCGGGCTGCCGGTGTCGCTGGAGGCGGCGCGGCCCTATTTCCGGCTGCTCACGAGGGGGGCCGAGCTCGCGAGCAGCGAGGAGGTCGCGGCAAATCCGCGGGCGGCGCCAGTCAGGCTGCGCGCGGCGGAACGGCTGCGAGCGGCGTGAACCGGCGAGAGACGGAAGACAACATCGGCGGCCCGGGGGGCGGGCGGGGACAGCACGCGGCGGCAGGCCGGGTGCCACAGGGAGGGGCGACGTAACCGCGATGGACACCACCACGATCGGGCGTGACCGGCCGAGACGTCTACCGGCCGAACCGCCCGGCGGACGTGTCGGCAGCCGTTCGGCCCGGAATCCAAGTCCGCCAGCAGCGGGCCGGCGCGGCGGCAGCGCCGATCGGCCCCCGAGTCCCGTCCGCCAGGGTAAGAAGGCCCGCCCGGCTCCCCAGGCGGAGCCGCGTGCCCGGCGCGAGTCCGGGAGCGTGCGCGTCCCGGTGAGCGTCGGTACCCAGGGTGCTGTCCGCGTGCCGGTTCGCATCCGGCCGCCGCGGCCTGGCGATGAGCGGGCCGGCCGCCCGGCGGGCCCGAAGGCGCGGGCGCCCAGATCGGCCGCCGGCCGCGCGCCGTCCGCGGCAGCCTCGCCTACCACGGGGTCGCAAACCACGGGGTCGCA
>DAIOWC010000078.1:12706-24395 GCA_036758685.1 Streptosporangiaceae bacterium
ACCACGGGGTCGCAGAACACGGCGTCGCGCAGCGCGCTGCGCCCGCAGGCCGTCCGCCTGCCCCGCATGCCGTTCGTGCTGCTGGTGCTCGGGCTGCTCGGCGGCGGGCTGCTGTGCCTGCTCGTGGTCAACACGACCCTCGGCGCGAGCAGCTTCCAGATCGACAATCTGCAGCAGACGGTGAATTCCCAGTCCCTGCAGGCTCAGCTCCTCCAGCGGCAGATCGCCACGGACGAGGCGCCGGCGCAGATCGCGCGCGAGGCCTGCCTGCTGGGCATGCGGCCACAGCAGCAGCTGGAGTTTCTCGACCTGCGCACGCACAAGGTGTACCGGCAGCAGGCCAACGCGCTAGCGGGCACCACGCTGGCCGGGTGCGGGCGGTGACCGGGCACGGGGGACACGGTCAGCGCGGGGGCGGCTCGCGGGGGAGCGGCAGCGGATTCGGACCGGGCGGGAACGGGCCCGGCGGCCCCGGACCCGGCGGCCCGCGCGGTCCGGCCCGTCCGGCCGGCCGGACGGGACCAAGCGGCGGGGCGCGAGCGGGCGGGCAGCGGCAGGCAGGCCGGCCTGCCGGCGGTCGCCGGTACTCCGAGCCGAGGCCGGGCTCGCGCGATGCCCGGCCCGGCGGGGCCAGCCGGGCCGGCCGGGCGAGCCAGTCGAGAGCCGGCGAGTTCCGCCGGCCGATGCCGCTGCGCCCGGTGCTGCGCTGCGTCAGCCCGGCCCGCAGGCTCAACGTGACGCTGGTCGTGCTCGCGTTCGTGATGTCGGTCTTCGCCGGGCGGCTGGTGCAGCTGCAGGGGCTGGAGTCAGCCAAGTTCGCCGCGGACGCGACCCTCCAGCGGATGGAGAAGGTCTACCTGCCGGCCGTCCGTGGCTCCATTACCACCAGCAACGGCGCGATCCTCGCGATGACCGTGCAGACCGACACCGTGTTCGCCGACCCGGCGCTGATCCCGGTGACGGACCGGCCGAAGCTGGCCGCGCAGCTCGGGGCGGCGCTTGGCCTGCCGGCCAGCGTGGTGCTCGGCAAGCTGAACCACCCGAGCTCGCCTGAGTACGTGGTGCTCGCAACCGGCGTGCCGCAGACCACCGCCGACCACATCAGCGGCCTCGACCTGGCCGGCATCGACCAGACCCCCACCTACTCGCGCGTCTACCCCGACGGTGACCTGGCCGCGAACGTCGTCGGCTTCACGGCGAGCTCAGGGACGGGCGGCATGCAGGGCGCGGCCGGCCTGGAGCAGGAGTACAACTCGCTGCTGGCGGGCCGGGAGGGCAGCGAGGAACTAGAAGTCGGGACCGACAACGAGCCCATCCCGCTGACCGAGACGCAGGTTACCGGGGCCGTTCCCGCGAGAAGCCTGCGCCTGACGATCAACTCCGACATCCAGTACGAGGCGGAGCAGGTCTGCCGGCAGCGGGTTGCCACCTATCACGCCCGCGACTGCTCGATCGTGGTCATGCAGCCGCGTACCGGGGCGATCCTGGCCATGGCGCAGTGGCCCACCTTTAACCCGTCCGAGCCGATTACGAACCTGGCGGCGACGAGCAACATCGCCACCGCGAACGTGTTCGCGCCGGGCAGCACGCTCAAGTCGGTGACGGTCGCGGCGGCGCTGGAGAAGGGCGGCCAGACCCCGCTAACGCCCTACACCATCCCGTACCAGATCACCATTGATCACAAGTACACCTTCCATGACGCCGAGATGCACCCCACGGTCAGGTATACGGTCGCCGGCATCCTGGCGCACTCGAGCAACGTGGGCATGGTCCAGGTGGTCCAGCACATCACGCCGCAGCAGCAGTATCAGTACTTGCGGGCGTTCGGGCTGGGCGCGGCGAGCGGCCTCGGGATGCCCGGCGAGAGCGCGGGCCTGCTGCCGCAGCCGGGGACCACCGGCTACTGGGGTGACGATCCGTTCGAATTCTCCTTCGGCCAGGGCGTCGGCGTTACCGCGATCCAGATGGCCAGCATCTACGCGACGATCGCCAACGGCGGCGTCCGGGTGGCGCCGACGCTCGTGGCCGGGACGGTCAGCAGCGGCGGCGCCTACACCCCCGCGCCCAGGCCAGCGGGCCGGCGGGTGATCAAGGCCAAGACCGCAAGGGACCTGATGACGATCCTGCAGCAGGTCCCGGAGGTCGACGCCCAGGCGGGCGAGCCGTACGGCCTGATCGGCGACTACCCGGTGGCGGCCAAGACTGGCACCGCCCAGGTCTCGGACCCGACGATCAGCAAGTGCAGCCTTTGCCAGTATGGGTCCAGCTACATCGGGATCGCGCCCGCCGACAACCCGCAGCTCGTCGTCGCGGTCAACATCCAGGATCCGCAGGGTAAGGAGTACTTCGGTGACGAAGTCGCCGGCCCGGCTTTCTACGATGTCATGCGGTTCGCACTGCAGACGATGAAGATCCCGCCCGACTACGCCAGACCGCCCTACATCAGGCTCACGGCCTCGTGAACGGAGGTAACCTCAGCCCGTGCCAGCGGCTCTCCGCCCCGAACGCGTGCCGGCCCGCCCGATCTCCGGGCTGGCGGTGCTGCTCGGGCTGCGATCTTCCAGCCCGCGGCCGGATCCGCGTCAGGACGCCGGGCTGACCGGGATCACCCATGACTCCAGGGCCGTGCGCCCAGGGGACCTCTACGCCGCGCTGCCCGGCAGCAGCGTGCACGGCGCGCGCTTCTGTGAGCAGGCGGCCGAGGCCGGCGCGGTGGCGGTCCTCACCGATGCCGCGGGGCGGGATGCGGCGATCAGGTCCGGGCTGCCGGTGTTCGTGGTGGCCGACCCACGGACGCGGCTCGGCGAGGTGGCGTCCTGGATTTATGGCGATCCGTCCAGCCGGCTGCTGATCATCGGCGTCACCGGCACCGCCGGAAAGAGCACCACGAGCTATCTGCTCGAGTCCGGGCTGCGGGCCGCCGGGTTCCAGACCGGGCTGATCGGCGGTGTGGAGATCCGGATCGGGAACGAAACGCTCGACGCCGGCCTGACCACGCCGGAGTCAACCGACCTTCAGGCGCTGCTGGCGGTCATGATCGAGCGCCGGGTCACCGCCGCGGCCATGGAGGTGTCCAGCCACGCCCTGGTGGCGGGCCGGGTGGCCGGCACCCGTTACGACGTGGCGGTTTTCACCAACCTGTCGCAGGACCATCTGGACTTCCACGCCAGCATGGACGACTACTTCGCGGCCAAGGCCGAGCTGTTCACGGCCAGGTACGCCAAGGCGGGCGTCGTCAACCTCGACGACGACCGGGGCCGCGAGCTGGCCGCCATCTGCTCGATCCCGATCACCACCTTCTCGGCCGAGGGCCGCCGGTCGGCGGACTGGCGGGCCGTCGATGCCAGGTCCGGGTCGGATGGCTCTACCTTCCGGGTCATCGGCCCTGGCGGGGTCGAGGCCGACGCGGCGATCTCGCTGCCCGGCCAGTTCAACGTCGCCAACGCGCTCGGCGCGATCGTCGCGCTGGTGGAGGCCGGGGCCGGGCTGGCCGATGCCGTCGCCGGGGTCGGCGCCAGCGCCGGGCCGCCGGGGCGGCTTGAGCGCGTCGACCGCGGTCAGGACTTCACCGTCCTGGTCGACTACTCCCATAAGCCCGGGGCGGTCGAGGCCGTGCTCACGGCCCTGCGGCAGGTGACCCAGGGCAGTCTGTTCATCGTGCTCGGGTGCGGCGGCGACCGGGACCGGGGCAAACGGCCGATGATGGGTGCCGCGGCCGCCCGGCTGGCCGACGTGGCCATCTTCACCAGCGATAACCCGCGGTCGGAGGATCCGCTGGCCATTCTCTCGGAGATGATCGACGGGGCGCTCGGCGTCCCGCTTGCCGATCGGGCGCACGTCATCGTGGAGCCAGACCGGGCCGACGCGATCGCCCTGGCCATCGGGTCGGCGGGTAAGGGCGACGTGGTCGTGATTGCGGGTAAGGGTCACGAGCGAGGCCAGTACGTGGGCGGGGTAGTCATCCCCTTCGATGACAGAGATGTCGCTGCTCAGGCCCTCCTGCGCCGGCGCGCCAGCGAGGATGCGACGATGACGGGCGGCTTGCCGGCCAGCGGCTGGCAGGCTGACTCGAGCCCGGACGAGACAGTCTTTGACTTCCCGGAGGACGTGTGATCCCGCTGTCGGTGGCGGAGGTGGCCAAGCTCACGGGCGGCGTGCTCGCCGACGTGCCCGACCCGAGCGCCACGGTTGCCGGACCGGTGGTGATCGATTCGAGGCAGGTACAGCCGGGGAGCCTTTTCGCTGCGCTGCCGGGCGCCCGATCCGACGGCCATGACTTCGCCGCCGGCGCGGTCGCGGCTGGTGCGGCCGCCGTGCTCGCGGCCCGGCCCGTCGGCGTGCCCGCGGTGGTCGTCGGCGACGTCCAGGCCGCGCTCGGCGACCTGGCCAGGGGCGTAGTGGAGCGGCTGCCCGGGATGACGATCGTCGGCATCACCGGCTCGGCCGGCAAGACCACGACCAAGGACCTGGTCGCCCAGCTGCTCGAGCAGCTCGGCCCGACGGTGTCGCCGCCAGGCTCCTTCAACAACGAGATCGGGCATCCGCTGACCGCGCTGCGCGCGACCGAGCAGACCCGGTACCTGGTGTCGGAAATGTCGGCCCGAGGGATCGGCCACATCGCCGCGCTCTGCCGGATCACGCCGCCGCGCCTCGGGGCTGTCCTCGGGGTCGGGCACGCGCACCTCGGCGAGTTCGGCAGCCTCGAGCAGGTCGCGCTGGCCAAGGGCGAGCTGCCGGCCGCGCTGCCCGCCGGCGGCGTCGCCGTCCTGAATGCCGACGACCCGCGCGTGGCGGCGATGGCGGCCAGGACGGCGGCCAGGGTCGTCACGTTCGGGCAGTCCGCCGGGGCCGACGTGCGCGCCGAGCAGATCCGGACGGACGCGCTCAGCCGGGCTGGCTTCCGGCTGGTCACGAGCGCCGGCTCGGCACCGGTGCAGCTGCGGCTGCACGGCGAGCATCACGTGACCAACGCGCTCGCCGCCGCCGCGCTGGCCGGCGAGCTCGGCATGGACCTCGACGCGATCGCGGCCGGGCTATCGGCGGCGACCGCCAGGAGCCGCTGGCGGATGGAAGTCACCGAGCGGCCGGACGGGGTCACGATTATCAACGACGCCTACAACGCCAATCCGGACGCGATGCGAGCGGCCATCGCCGCCCTGGCCACGATGGCGCGCGGCGGCCGGAGCCTCGCGGTGCTCGGCCACATGACCGAGCTCGGCGAGGAGGAAGGCGTACTGCACGAGGCGGCCGGAGCCCAGGCGGCCCAGGCGGGTTTGGCCGTCCTGATCGTCGTGGGGGACGAGGCGGCCCCGATGCTCACGGGCGCCAAGTCGGTGCCCGGCTGGAGCGGCGAGCTTGTGCCGGTGGCCGATGCCGCGGCGGCCGTGGACGCAGTTTGCAGCCGGATGCGGCCCGGCGACGTCGTACTGGTGAAAGCATCGCACTCGATCGGACTCGAGCGCGTCGCGCTGGCGCTGACCGGAGAGGAGGAGGCCCCCCGGTGAAGACCATCATCATCACCGGAGCGGTTTCCCTGCTGGTCGCGCTGTTCGGAACGCCGGTGGTGATCCGCATACTGCGCAGTCAGGGTTTCGGCCAGCCGATCCGGGTCGAGGGCCCGAAGTCGCACGAGACCAAGCGGGGTACGCCCACCATGGGCGGCGCCGTGATCGTGCTGGCGACGCTGGCCGGCTACCTGGTCGGGCACGTGGCCACGAACGATCCGATGACCGTGTCGGGCGGGCTCGTGCTCTTCCTCATGGTCGGCCTCGGCCTCGTCGGGTTCATCGACGACTTCATCAAGATCTACCGGCGCACCAGCCTCGGGCTGCGCAGCGGCGCCAAGCTGGCCGGGCAGGTGGTCGTGGGCGCGGTCTTCGCGGTCGAGGCCCTGCAGCACGCGGATGGCTACGGCCTGAGCCCGGCGGACGCGCACATATCTTTTCTGCGCGATACGGGCCCGGCGCTCGGCGTGCTGCCGTTCGTGATCTGGGTCGTGATCCTGATCGCGGGCTTCTCCAACGGCGTGAACCTCACCGACGGCCTGGACGGCCTCGCGACCGGGTCGACGGTGGTGGTGCTCGCCGCCTACGTGCTGATCGGCCTCTGGCAGGAGCGCAACGACTGCACCACCTTCATCGCGCCGCAGTGCTATCAGATCCGCGACCCGCTTGACCTGGCGGTCGTGGCCTCCGCCGTGCTCGGCGCGTGCATCGGCTTCCTGTGGTGGAACGCGCACCCGGCCCGCATCATCATGGGCGACACCGGGTCGCTGGCCCTGGGCGGCGCGCTGGCGGGGCTGGCCATCTGCACCAAGACGCAGCTGCTGCTGGTCATCCTGGGCGGGCTGTTCGTCATCATCACGATGTCGGTGATCATCCAGGTCGGCTCGTTCAAGATGACCAGGCGGCGGGTCTTCAAGATGAGCCCGCTGCATCATCACTTCGAGATGATCGGCTGGTCGGAAACGACCATCGTGATCAGGTTCTGGCTGATCAGCGGCCTGTGCGTGGCTCTCGGCCTGGGCCTGTTCTACGCCGAGTGGCTGCAGACGTGACGCCGGCGGTGCCCGCGGCGGCCGATCCGGCCTGGCTGGCCGGGCTGCCGGTCTGCGTGGCCGGGCTCGGGATCACCGGCCAGTCGGTGGTCGAGCTGCTCAGCCAGCGGGGCGCGCAGGTCACGGCCCTGGACTCGCGCGATGACGAGGAGCGGCAGCAGCTCGCGGCCACGCTGGAGCGCGACGGCGTCACGGTCCGGCTGGGGGACGAGCACATGGGCCCCGGTGCCAGCGTGCCGCCGGGGACCGCCCTGGTCGTCACGTCGCCGGGCCTCCGGCCGGACACGCCGCTGCTGGCGGCGGCGGTCGCGGCCGGGGTGGAGGTGGTCGGCGATGTCGAGCTTGCCTGGCGGCTGCGCCCGGTGCTGGCCGACGGGACCAGGCAGCAGTGGCTCGCGATCACGGGCACCAACGGCAAGACGACGACGGTCCGGATGCTGGCCGCGATGCTGGCGGCGGCCGGGCACCGGAGCATCGCCGCGGGCAACGTCGGCACTCCGATTCTCGAGGCGGTCACCGACTCCGAGCCGTTCGAGGTCGTGGCGGTGGAGCTGTCCAGCTTCCAGCTCTACTGGAGCTCGACCGTGGCGCCGCTGGCCGCGGTGGTGCTGAACATCGCCGCCCACCACCTGGACTGGCACGACGACATCGACTCCTACATCGCCGCCAAGAGCCGCATCTACGCGCCGGGCACGATCGCGGTCTTCAACGCCGAGGACCCGCGATCGGCGGCGATGGCGGCCGGTGCCGCTGATGTGGCCCGGCGGGTCGGGTTCCGGCTGGGCCGGCCCCAGCGGGGGGAGCTCGGCGTCGCCGATGGCTGGCTGACGGACCGGGCGTTCGGCGCGGACGGCGGCATTCCGGGGCTGGCACTCGCGAAGGCGGAGGCGGTCAGGCCCGCGGCGCCGCACAACGTCGCCGACGCGCTCGCCGCGGCTGCGCTCGCCCGTGCCTACGGCGACGCGGCGGAGGCGGTCGCGGCCGGGCTGGAGGCGTTCCAGCCCGAGCCCCACCGCATCAGCGACGTCGCGACCCGCGGCGGAGTGCGGTTTGTCGACGACTCCAAGGCCAGCAATCCGGCGGCCGCGATGGCGTCGCTAGCATCGTTCCCTTCCATCGTCTGGATCGCGGGCGGGCTGTTCCGCGGCACCGATGAGGACCTGGACACGCTCGTGGCCGGGGCGCTGCCGCGGCTGCGCGCGGCGGTGCTGCTCGGCACCGACCGGGCCAGGTTTGCCCGTGCACTCGCGCGACACGCCCCGGATGTCCCGGTCACCGAGGTTCCTGGCACCGACACTGGAGTCATGGATCTTGTGGTGGCTCAGGCGGCGCGGCTGGCCCGGGCCGGGGACACGGTACTGCTGGCTCCGGCGGCGCAGTCCTTTGACATGTTCCGCGACTACCCGGCCAGGGGCGACGCGTTCGCTGCGGCTGTCGGCAGGCTGGCGGTGCTGGCCGCGGGGGGCACAGCCCCCCCAGACCCCCCCGGCGCTAGCGCAGAAGCGTCGAGGTGAGCGTCTCGCTGGGGCAGCGATCCAGGCAGCTGACCAGCGACGACGCGGAGCAGCCGGACGCAGCGGAGCCGACGTTCCGCGAGCGGCTGACACGCTGGCGCGCGCTGCTCGACCGGCCGCTGACCTCGTATTACCTCGTCCTCGGCTGCACGCTGCTGCTGCTCGCGCTCGGCCTGGTCATGGTCTTGTCGACCTCGACCGCCTACCAGATGCTGAACCACCTGCCGACGTACGCGACGTTCCAGAAGCAGGTAGTCGGCGCCGTCGGCGGCCTGGTGATCATGTGGCTTATCGTCAAGGCGCCGGTCAGGTTCTTCCGCGCGTGTGCCTATCCGCTCATGATCGCCGCCGTGCTCGGCCTGCTGATGGTGCTGGTCATCGGGCGCAGCGAGTACGGCGCCGAGCGCTGGGTCACCGTCGCCGGCATCCAGGTGCAGCCGTCCGAGCTGGCCAAGCTCGCGTTCGTGATCTGGGGCGCCGACCTGCTCGCGCGCAAGGAGAAGCTGCGGCAGCTCACCGACTCGCGCCAGCTTCTGCTGCCGCTGCTGCCTGGCCTGGGTCTGCTCGCCACGCTGGTCATGCTCGGGGACGACCTGGGCACGACGTCGCTGCTCGCGGTCATCTTCCTGGCGCTGCTGTGGATCATCGGCACGCCCGCCCGGCTCCTGGTCGGGATGCTGGCCCTGATGGCGTTCGTGGTGATGATGCTCATCGTCGTGCACCCCTACGAGCTGCAGCGGATCACCGGGTTCCTCAGCCAGAAGTCGAGCGGCTGTACGTCCGGCGGGGGCTACCAGCTGGCCCAGGGCAAGTGCGCGCTCGGCTCGGGCGGCTTCTTCGGCGTCGGCCTCGGCGCGAGCAAGGCCAAATGGGGCTACGTGCCGAACGACCCGTCCGATTTCATCTTCGCGATCCTCGGCGAGGAACTCGGCCTGCTCGGCACGCTGTGCGTGATCGTGCTGTACGGGGGGATCGCGTTCGCCGGGCTGCGGGTCGCGCGGCGGGTGGAGGACACGTTCAGCCGGCTGGCCGCCGGGGCGATCACCATGTGGATCATCGCGCAGGCGCTGGTGAACATCGGCGCCGTGCTCGGGGTGCTCCCGATTACCGGTGTGCCCCTGCCGCTGATCTCGGCCGGACTATCGTCGCTGCTGGTAACCATGGCCGCGCTGGGCATGCTGATGGCGTTCGCGCGATCAGAGCCAGGTGCCAGGCAGGCGCTCGCCGCGACCGGCCCGAGGATCGGCCGGCGGCTGCTGGGCTGGCTCGGCCTGGATCGCGGTTAGCTGCCACTGCCGTACTGACGAGGGTGATCATCCATGGGACCAGCACTCAGCGTTGTCATCGCCGGCGGGGGCACCGGCGGGCACATCGAGCCGGCCCTGGCCCTGGCCGACGCGTTGCGCCGGGCCGACCCGGACGTCGCGATCACGTGCCTCGGCACCAAGCGGGGCCTGGAAACCCGGCTGGTGCCGATGCGCGGCTACGACCTGGCGCTGATCCCGCCGGTGCCGCTGCCCCGCCGGCTCACGCCCGAGCTGCTGTCGGTGCCGGGACGGCTCGCCTCGGCCATCGGGGCCACCGCAGAGATCCTGGACCGGACGAGCGCGGATGTGCTCGCGGGCTTCGGCGGTTACGTCGCGACGCCCGGCTACCTGGCCGCCCGCCGGCGGCGCGTGCCGATCGTCGTGCACGAGGCGAACTGCCGGCCGGGCCTGGCCAACCGGATCGGGGCCCTGCTGACCACCCACGTCTGCACGGGACAGCCCGGCACCCGGCTGCGCCACGGCCGCTACCTGGGCATCCCGATCCGGCGGGAGATCGCAGGCATGGACCGGGCCGCGCTGGCGGGCAAGGCCCGGGCCCACTTCGGCCTGGAGCCGGACCTGCCGGTGCTGCTGGTCACCGGCGGATCGCAGGGTGCCAGCTCGCTGAACCGGGCGGTGCTCGGCGCCGCCGCCGCGCTGCGGAGCGCAGGCGTCCAGGTCCTGCACGTCGCCGGGCCGAAGGCGGGCGACCTGGCCATTCCGCCGGGCAGCGCGCCCTACGTCGTCATCGGCTACCTGGACCGGATGGATCTCGGCTACGCGGCGGCCGACTTCGCGCTGTGCCGGGCCGGCGCCATGACGTGCGCCGAGCTCACCGCCGTCGGCCTGCCGGCCGCCTACGTGCCGCTGCCGCACGGCAACGGCGAGCAGCGGCTCAATGCGGCGCCGATCGAGGCAGCCGGCGGTGGCATCATCGTGGCCGATGCCGATCTCACCCCGGCCTGGATCACCAGCGCCCTGCTGCCGCTGCTGCTCGACCGCGAGCGGGTCGCGGCGATGTCGCGCGCGGCCGCCGCGGCCGGGAACCGGAACGCTGACACCGAGCTGGCGGATCTGGTCCTGGCGGTCGGCCGCGCGCACCGCCGGGGCGGAAGTGGTCAGCACAGTAGGAGTGGATAACACATGGGACTAGTCACGCCGGTGGACCCCGTGCCGGTCGCCGACCTCGGCCGGGTGCATTTCATCGCGATCGGCGGGGCTGGCATGTCGGGCATCGCCCGGATCATGCTGGCCCGCGGCATCGCCGTGTCGGGCAGCGACTCGGCCGACACGCCGCTGCTGGCCGAGCTGGCCGCCGCCGGCGCGCGGGTGTTCGTCGGGCACGACGCCGCCAACCTGGGGGACGCCGACACCGTGGTCGTGTCGACCGCGATCCGGCCCGACAACCCCGAGCTGATGGAGGCGCGCCGGCGCGGCCTGCGGGTGCTGCACCGGGCGGCGGCCCTGGCCAGCGTGGCGCTCGGCCGCCAGTCCATCGCCGTGGCCGGCACGCACGGCAAGACGACGACGACCTCGATGATCACCACGGTGCTGCGCCACAGCGGCGCCGACCCGTCCTACGTGATCGGCGGGATCCTGGCCGAGACGGGCCTCGGCGCGGCGGAGGGCAGCGGCGAGGCGTTCGTCATCGAGGCCGATGAGAGCGACGGCTCGTTCCTGATGCTGGCACCCCAGGCTGCGGTGGTGACCTGCGTGGAAGCCGACCACCTGGACAACTACGGCAGTCTGGCGGAGATCGAGCGGGCGTTCGCCGTGTTCGCGGGCAAGCTGCCCGCGGGCGGGCTGCTCGTGGCGTGCGCCGATGACCCCGGAGCCCTCGCGCTGACCGGCCAGGTCGGCGCGGGAGTGACCGCGCTGACCTACGGCACGAGGCAGGAAGCCAGCTACCGGATCAGCGACATCGAGCCGCGGGGGATGAGCACGCGGTTCACCGTGACGGGCGCGCCGGGTACCGCGGTCGCGGCGAGCGGGCCGCTGCGGCTGGAGATCGCCATTCCCGGCCGGCACTACGCCCTGAACGCGACGGCGGCGCTGGCCCTGACCGTCGAGCTCGGCGTGCCGCCCGCGGCGGCGGTGGCGGGGCTCGCGGCGTACCGCGGCGCGCGACGGCGGATGGAGCTCAAGGGCGAGGCCGACGGCGTACAGGTGGTCGACAGCTACGCTCACCATCCGACCGAGCTGGCCGCCGACCTCGACGCGGCCAGGGACGTGGTCGCCGGGGGCCGGCTGATCGCGATCTTCCAGCCGCACCTGTTCAGCCGGACCCGGATCTTCGCCGCCGAGTTCGGCGC
>DAIOWC010000079.1:0-24358 GCA_036758685.1 Streptosporangiaceae bacterium
CCGGGCCCCCCACATGTGATCAACAGGTTTTTCCACAGCATGTGCACGTTGCAGGTCAGCGCGCCCGCGAGCTCCCCGACCGCTCAACCGGAAGGGTGCGGCTGCTGGTGCCGGGCCAGCAGTCTGGGCTCCGCTTGTCCACAGCCTAGGGCTGGAGTTCATGATCCGTTCGGGAAACCCGACAGTCCTGTGGATAGTCACCCTCGCGCCAAGGTGCAGCGGCCGAACATGCTATCGGTACCGCCGGCAAAGCCGCAGGCCCGGGCTCTAGTGCCCGTTAGTGCTGCGGTCGGCTGCGGTCGGTTTGACCGGCCAGCGGGGCTGCGCGTACCGTGTATTGGTCCGGTTACCCCGGTGGGGGTTTAGCGCGGCCTGATGCCGATCGGGGGCCCCTGAATCTTCTGACTGCCCGCTATCTGGAGTCCCAGTGACCAAGCGTACATTCCAGCCGAACAACCGCCGTCGGGCGAAAACACATGGCTTCCGGCTGCGCATGCGCACGCGCGCGGGCCGGGCAATCCTCTCGGCCAGGCGCCGGAAGGGCCGCTCGCGCGTCAGTGTCTGACGGGCGGCGGCAGCACTAGGGCAATGCTCCCGGCGGCAGCGCGAATGCGGCGGCGAGCCGATTTCGCGTCCGCGACGAAGCGCGGCAGCCGGGCCGGGCGCCCACTGCTCTCCGGTCATCTGCTGGTAGTTCCCGATTCGGCGGAGCCGGCGCGCGTGGGCTTTGTGGTGAGCCGGGCAGTTGGCACCGCGGTGGTGCGGAATCGGGTCCGGCGGCGGTTGCGGCATCTGGCCCGCGGGTATCTGGGGGCGCTGCCTGGAGGTAGCCTGCTAGTAGTGCGCGCCAGCCCCCGCGCGGCGCTGGCCTGCCAGGCCGATCTGGCCGCCGACCTCGGCCTGGTAATCGGAGCTCTGCTTCGGCGGCAGGGTTGGGTGGCGAGCAGATGACCGTCCGGGATGGCCGCAGCGGCACGAAGGTGTCGGCCGTCGGCAGGCTGCTGATTCTGCTGGTAACCGGATACCGGCGGTTCATCAGTCCGCTGCTCGGACCGAGGTGCCGATTTTACCCCTCTTGCAGCGCTTATGCGATAGATGCACTGAGGCTGCATGGCGCGCTGAAGGGCTCGTGGATGACCCTGCGAAGGCTGAGCCGCTGTCACCCGTTCCACGCGGGCGGACTCGACCCGGTGCCGGGTTCGGATACGGAGGCTGCAATAGCTGCCCGCTCCGCCGGTGTTGAGGAGAGTGGACGAGACGTGACGGAAGAGATGCAAGGAGCTAACAGGTGAACCCACTGAACGCGCTGTATGAGGCCGTCGGCTGGGTGCTAACGCGCATCTACGATGTGCTGGCGCCAGCCTTCGGCCCGTCCAGTGGATGGACCTGGGCCCTCAGCATTGTGATCCTCGTCATGCTGATGCGGCTTCTGATGGTGCCGCTGTTCATCAAGCAGATGCACACGACGCGGGCGATGTCGGCACTTCAGCCGCAGATGTCGGCGCTGCGCAAGAAGTACAAGAACGATAAGCAGACGCTCAACCAAGAGACGATGAAGCTGTACCAGGAGGCGGGTGTCAACCCGCTGATGGGCTGTCTTCCGTTCGCCTTGCAGCTGCCGCTGTTCTTCTCGCTCTTCAGCGTCCTGCGAGCGATCGCCGACTGGAGTCCGCACACGACGCCGAAGTACGGCCTTCCGCTGTCGATGGTGGAGGCCGGGCACAGCGCGAAGATCCTGGGCGCGACCCTCTACGACAAGGTGCTGTTCACCGGCACCCTGAAGGTACCGACCGAAGCGAAGATCATCATCTTCTGCGCCGTGCTGATCAGCATGTCCACGACGTACCTGACGATCAAGCAGAGCATGAAGCGCGGGATGATGCCCGCCGCGACGCCGGATAACCCGATGGCGTCGTCGCAGAAGTACATGGCCTACATCATGCCGTTCTTCGCGCTGACCGGCCTGTACTGGCCGTTCGGTCTGGTCCTCTACTGGTGCACGACGAACATCTGGACCCTGGGCCAGCAGGGATTGCTGGCGCGGCGCTACCCGTACACGCCGCCGGCGGCGGCGGACGCCGACCAGGCCCCGGCCAGGGGCACCGGCCGCGCGGCCACGGCGAGCGCGCTGGTGGCCGGCTCGGGCCGCGCGCAGCGCGCTGGCGGGAGCAGTGCGCGGGTGCCGGTGGGCGGTAAGGCGTCGCCGAACGGATCCGGCAAGGCGGGCCCCGCGACGAGTTCCGGCACGAACGGAAACGGCATGCTGCGGCGGCTGGGAAAGGGACGTGCGGAGCCTGAGCCCCCGCCCGCGGAGCCCGACGTTAAGCTCGTGAGGCACCAGACGCAGCGCCAGACGCGCAGCAAACGGAGCGGCAAGCGCTGACGCGGCCCGGAGGGGCGGTGAGCGCGAGGGATCAGTGACGATCGAGGAGGGCCTGGCATGAGCCAGCAGGAGGACGTGGTGGCGCATGAGGCCGGGCTTCCCGATGACGGCGACGAGGTCGCCTGGGACGGCGTGAGCGCCGAGCTCGACGAGGCTGACGATGAGGGTGCGCTCGCTGACGAAGGGGAGCCCGAGGCCGAGGACAGCGGGCCGTCGGTAGCGGACCTCGAGTTCGAGGGCGAGATCGCGGCGGACTATATCGAGGGCCTGCTGGACGTTGCCGACCTCGATGGTGACATCGACATGGATGTCGAGGGCGATCGGGCGGTGGTTTCCGTCGTCGGGGCGACCCTGGACGAGCTGGTCGGCCGTCGCGGGGAAGTGCTGGAGGCGCTGCAGGAGCTGACCCGGCTCGCGGTGCATCAGCAGACCGGCAGCCGGACGCGGATGATGCTTGACGTGGGCGGGTACCGTCAGCGTCGGCGAGCCGAGCTGGCCGAGGCGGGCAAAGATGCGGCGGACGAGGTCCGGCGCACGGGCGAGGCCAAGCGGATGTGGCCGATGAACCCGTTCGAACGCAAGATCGTTCATGACGCGGTCGCCGCGGCGGGCCTGCGGAGCGAGTCCGAAGGCGAGGAGCCGGATCGGCGCGTCGTGGTCATGCCGGCCTGACGGCCGAGTAGACATTGGCGGGGGCGGCGGCTGAGACCGCTACGGGCTGAACGGAGAGGCCGACGATGACCGAGGAGATCGGTCCGGCGGATCCGCCTGCGGCAGCGGCGGATGTTTTCGGTGATGCGCTGCCGCTGGCGGAACAGTACGCGGCGCTGCTGGCCGGTCCTGGCGTCGAACGCGGGGTGGTCGGTCCCGATGAGGCCGCCAGGATCTGGGATCGGCATCTGCTGAACTGCGCCGCGATCGTGCGGCTGATCCCGGCGAAGAGTTTCGTGGCCGATGTGGGATCTGGCGCTGGATTGCCGGGAATTGTCGTGGCAATGCTGCTTCCGTCGGCTCGGGTCACGCTGATCGAGTCGCTGGCGCGCCGGGTGGCGTTCCTGGAGGAGTGCGTCGCGGAGCTCGGCCTGGCGAACGTCGAAGTAGTGCGGGCGCGGGCGGAGGATCTCGCGGGCGAGATTGTGGCGGATGTCGTGACGGCGCGGGCGGTGGCACCGCTGGAGAAGCTGGCCGGGCTCTGCGTTGGCCTGCTTCGCCCCGGCGGCAAGGTGCTGGCGATCAAGGGCGCGTCCGCCGAGTCGGAGCTGGTGCGGGCACGGCCGGTGCTGGGCCGTCTGGGCGTGACGGACGCCCGCGTGGTCGAGGTAGGTAGCGCGGACGGCGGCGCGGCTGCGACAGTGGTGGTGTTCAGCGCGGCGCACCCGCGGGGCGGCGCGGAGCGGCATGCGGGTGCCGGGACTCGAGCCGGGGGTCCGGCGGCGGTCCGGCCCGGCGGGCAGCGGCCGGCCGTTCCTGGCGGCCGGCGTGCTCGCCCGAATAGCAGACGCGGCGGAGGGTAACCCGCACGCTAGCTCGTGAAAGGCGGCGGCATGGACTTGGACTCTCGGCCGGGGCTTGGCTGGCCGGAGCCACCGGACGTCGCGGAGGCCGCGGTCCCTGTAGGCGGCCTGGGCTGGCCGGTTTCGGCTAGGACCGCGAGTCAGGTGCCGACCAGGCTGCGGAGTGCGCTGGCGTCCGTTTCACGTGAAACTGCGGGCGGAACGGGCTCGTCCGCGGCTTCGGGCACCGGGGTGCAGGCAGCGGCGGCCGCGGATAACGTAGGCGCTGGCTACGGGTCGGGCGAGAGTGAGGTTGAGGTGGCAATTCCAGCCGTGCCGGACGTGGCGGCGGACACTCCTATCGCTAGGGCTGCGCAGGCCGCTGTGGTCGCGCGCGCCGGCGGCCTGTCCTGGCCCCGCCCGTCGTCGTGCCGGGTCATCACGATCGCGAACCAGAAGGGCGGCGTCGGGAAGACGACGACAGCGGTCAACATGGCCGCGAGCCTCGCGATGCATGGCGCGCGGGTGCTGGTCGTGGACCTGGATCCGCAGGGAAACGCCTCGACGGCGCTGGACGTAGATCACCACTCTGGGGTGGCGTCGGTCTACAACGTGCTCGTCGACGGTATGCCGCTGAGCTCGGTGGTGACGCAGGTGGCGGGCTACCCGCAGCTCTATTGTGTTCCGGCGGCCATCGACCTGGCGGGCGCGGAGATCGAACTGGTGCCACTGGTCGCCAGGGAGTCCCGGCTGTCCCGCGCGCTGGCGGGTTATGACGCGTCCAACCTGGACTACATCTTCATCGACTGCCCGCCGTCGCTCGGTCTGCTGACCGTGAACGCTCTGGTCGCCGCGCCGGAGGTGCTGATCCCGATTCAGTGCGAGTACTACGCGCTGGAAGGCCTCGAGCAGTTGCTGCGAACGGTGGACCTAGTCCGCAGTCACCTGAACCCGGCGCTCGGTGTGACGACGATCCTTCTCACGATGTATGACGGCCGGACCCGGCTCGCTTCTCAGGTCGCCGACGAGGTGCGGGAGCACTTCGGCCCGATTGTGCTCGGCTCGGTGATCCCGCGCAGCGTTCGTGTCTCAGAGGCGCCCAGCTACGGCCAGTCGGTGATGACGTATGACCCTGGGTCCACGGGCGCGCTGGCGTATCTTGAGGCTGCACGGGAGCTGGCGCAGCGCAGCGCGGCGCCAGCCGCGAGTTAGAAGCACGGGCGAGGAGTAAGGCGATGCCGCAACCGAAGCGGGGCCTAGGCAAAGGGCTCGGTGCCCTGATCCCGACGGGTCCGCCGACGGCGTCGATGCCCGGCCCCTACGGCCACCGGGGAATGGGGGCGGCGTCGGCAGCTAGCGCGGCGGAGCTTGAGGTTGCAATCGAAGGTGCGTACCTCGAAGAGGTGCCGGTCGAGTCGATCAGTCCGAATCCCAGGCAGCCGCGGCAGGTATTCGACGATGAGGCGCTAGGCGAGCTGGCCGATTCCATCCGGGCGGTCGGGCTGCTCCAGCCGGTCGTAGTCCGGATGGTCGCACCGGGCCGCTATGAGCTGATCATGGGCGAGCGGCGCTGGCGCGCCTGTCGCCTGGCTGGCGTGGACGTCATCCCGGCGATCGTTCGCGAGACCTCAGATGATGAGCTCCTGCGAGACGCGCTGATCGAGAACCTGCACCGGGAGCAGCTCAACCCGCTGGAGGAGGCTGCCGCCTATCAGCAGCTGCTCGACGACTTCTCGGCCACCCACGAGGAACTGGCTAAGCGAGTCGGCCGGTCCCGCCCGCACATCTCCAACACGATCAGGCTGCTGAACCTGCCGCCCGCCGTTCAGAAGCGAGTGGCGGCCGGAGTACTGAGCGCGGGCCATGCCCGGGCGCTGCTAGGCGTTGATGATCCGGTCGCCCAGGAGGAGCTAGCGCACCGGATCGTCGCCGAGGGTCTGTCCGTGCGCGCGGTTGAGGAAATCGTGGCTCTGGGCGCGCGCCCGGCCAAGGTCACGCGCGCTCCGGCCGGCAAGGCTCCAGTGGCGCCCGGCCTGAAGGACCTGGCCGACCGTCTTTCTGACGTGTTCGAGACTCGGGTCAAGGTGGAGCTCGGACAGCGCAAGGGGAAGATTGTTGTCGAGTTCGCGTCGCTCGATGACCTGGAACGCATCGTTCGCAGCATGTCGCCCGAGCTGGGAACTGCGCGCCGCGGCTGAAGCGCCCGATCGGGCCGGGCGCGCCGAACGAGGGGCCATCCGGTCCAGCGACCGTCCGGCCAACCATCTAGGCTCGGCCCGTGCTTCAACCAACCGGCAAGAGCTTCGGCAGCGACAATCACGCTGGCGTCCACCCCGCCGTCCTCGCGGCCCTGGCGGCAGCCAATACGGGTGATGCGCCTGCCTACGGCGGCGACGACGTGACCCGGCGGGCGGCCGACATGATCTGCGGCGCATCCGGGGCCGCCCAGGCCCTCTTCGTCTTCAACGGCACCGCCGCGAACGTGGTCGGGATCAGCCTGCTGCTGCGGCCGTTCGAGGCTGTCATCTGCGCTGAGTCGTCACACCTGAACACCGACGAGTGCGGCGCGGCCGAGCGAATACTCGGCTGCAAGCTCCTCACGGTCGATGCGCCGGACGGCAAGCTGACGCCCGACCTGATCGCGGGCCGCCTGGGCGGTCGCGGCGACGAGCACCGGGCCCAGCCGCGCGTCGTCGAGATCGCGCAGCTGACCGAGGTGGGTACCTGCTACTCGCTGGCCGAACTGCAGGCGATCCGTGACTTCTGCCGCGGGCAGGACCTGCGGCTCTATCTGGACGGCGCCCGCCTGGCCAACGCCGCCGCGCAGCTTAACTGCTCGCTCTCAGACCTGGCCGCGTGCGCCGACGTCCTCAGTTTCGGCGGCACGAAGAACGGCGCAATGGGGGTCGAGGCCGTACTGGTCATGACCGAAGGGCTGACTGACGGCGCGGTGTTCCAGCGCAAGCAGCTGATGCAGCTCGGCTCCAAGATGCGTTTCCTGTCGGCCCAGATTGCCGGGCTGCTCGAGGACGGCGTCTGGCTGGCGAACGCGCGGCAGGCCAACGCCATGGCTCGCCGGCTCGCCGCGGCAATCGACAGCCTGCCGTCGGTGAGCCTTGCCTATCCGATGGAGGGCAACGGCGTGTTCGCTCGGATGCCGCAGCAGCTTGCGGCCGAGATCCAGCGGGACTGGAACTTCCACGTCTGGTCCGCCGGGGATGACGGCAGCTGCGTGGCGCGCTGGATGACTGCCTTCGACACAAGCGAAGCGGACGTGGACGCCCTCGTTGCGGCGGTGCGGGAGCTGAGCGCTCGATTCACGTGAAACATCGGGGGAAGTCGGGGGGTGTCCCACCGACGGTGTGGGTACCATAGCCGAGGGCAGGACGCGTGCGGGAAGCGTCCGAGCCGCGGGCCATCTAGCGGGTGACCCGTTCCGCATGGCTGCCGAATCGCAGGGGTACTACCGTGTCGCGCCGTCTAGCGAGTGTCACCCTGGATAATCTCGACGACCTGCCGATGCGATGCCGAAAGTGTGTCTTCTGGGAGCTCGATCCCGTCAGCCAGGCGAGAGCACTTGAAGTCGGCGACCCGGCACTGGAGAAGGAAGCCTGGATCTCCTCGGTGCTACTCGAGTGGGGCAGCTGCGGCAAGATTCTCTACGTCGACGGCGTGCCGGCCGGCTACATGACCTACGCCCCGCCCAGCTACTCGCCCCGCTCGGTTGCCTTCCCCACTAGCCCTGTCAGCGCCGATGCCGTGCTCCTGATGACCGCGCACGTCATGTCCGAATTCGCGGGCGGCGGCCTGGGGCGCATGCTCGTGCAGGGGCTGGCCAAGGATCTGACCCGGCGCGGCATCCGCGCGATCGAAGCCTTCGGCGACGTGAAGTGGACGCAGCCGTCGTGCGTAGTGCCGGCCGACTATCTGCTCGCCGTGGGCTTCAAGACAGTGCGGCCGCACGCCCGCTACCCGAGACTGCGGCTCGAGCTCAAGACGGCGCTGTCGTGGCGCGAGGACGTCGAGGTCGCGCTGGAGCGGCTGCTCGGATCCATGTCGCCCGAACGCGCCCTGCGCCTCGCCTGAAGCTCTCCCCAGATCCGGGCCGGCCGCAGGCACCGGTCCGCGGCATCCGTGCCCTCGTGCCCGGCCGCCGATGCGCCCAGTGATCCCGGGCTGATCTGCACCCTTAATCCGGCTACTGAGCAGTTTCCGCACTGTGAAAGGCCCACGCACGATAGGCGAAAGCCGCAAAGCGGGTGGCACGCAAGGCGTGCCTGCCTAGCTGGTCGAGCTGCCGCCCGCTCTGGCCGACAGAGCCCGTGCCCAGCGCCGAGCCTTCTCCAGCCACCTCCAGCGTAACCTAGGTTACGCTGGACGACATGTCCTACATCGAGATCCTCATCCTGCGGAATCTGTCCAGGCGCTCCGCACACGGCTACGAGCTCCGTAAGCGCGTCGAGGCGGTGACCGGGGTGGTCCTGAACAACAACTCCCTGTACCCCGCCCTGCGCCGGTTTGAGGAGGCCGGGGCGGTCACGAGGACTGCCCACCCGCAGGAGGGCAGGCCGCCAAGGCAGGTCTACGAGCTGACCGGCGCCGGTCAGGGCCTGCTGCACGACCTGCTCGCGGACCTGCCGCCGGATGCGGCTCAGGATGACACGGAGTTCCTGACCAGGCTCGGCCAGTTCGCCCTTCTCAGCCCCGAGGAGCGCCAGGGTGTCCTGGCGGCGCGCGACGCCGCGCTCGCGGAACGGCTGACCCGGCTCGCAGCCCTGCAAGAGCGGGCGGAGAACGAGCAGTGGAGCACCCTCGTGACCGCAGAGCTGATCGCCCGCGCCCAGCAGGAGCGAAGCTGGCTGGCTGGCCTGCACGACCTGGCCGCGGACACGGGCGCCGGGCCACAATGACCGCAGCGGCCGCCGTCGGCTCCGGACGGCGCCTGAGCCCGGCCGTTCAGTACGCGCTGATTGCCGGCCCGCTGCTGTCAATGGTCGACTCGAGCATCGTCAACGTGGCGGTCGCGCCGATCGCGAGGCAGCTCCATGCCAGCCTGCCCGTGGTCCAGTGGACCGTCAGCGGTTATCTGCTGGCCATCGGAACTAGCCTGGCCGCCACCGCCTACCTGGCACGCCGGTTCGGCACCCTGCCGCTCTATTCGGCAAGCGTCATCGGCTTCACGGTCGCCTCCGCGGCGTGCGCCGGCGCGCCCGACGTCCAGATCCTGATCGTCGCCCGGATTCTCCAGGGCCTGGTAGCCGCGCCGCTCGTGCCCATGGCCATGAGCATGCTGTTCGGGAAAAGCGAGGCGACGCGATCGATGCCGGCTACGGCGGGCATGCTGCTGTTCCTCGGTCCGGCGCTCGGCCCGAGCATCGGCGGCGCGCTCATCGGCACGGTCGGCTGGCGGAGCATTTTCCTGATCAACGTGCCGGTCGGGCTGGTCGCGGCGCTGGCCATAAGGCGTATCCCCGCCGGAATGGCTGTCGGCCCGCGCAGCGGGGCCCGGCTCGACCGGGGCGGCCTGCTGCTGCTCGCTGCGGGCCTGGCGCTTCTGCTGCTCGGCATCAGCCGGGGCGGCACCGGGGGATGGGCGGCACCGGCCACGTGGTTGCCGATGGTCGCCGGCGGCGGCCTGCTCGCCAGCTACGCCGCCTGGGCCAGCAGGGCCGACCAGCCTGCTCTCAACCTGTCCCTGGCCAGGAACGGGCGCGCGGCGCTGGCGGTCGCGCTCTGCGCGACCGCGTCGGTCGTGACATTCGCGGCGGTGTTCCTCCTGCCGGTGTTCATGGAAGAGGCGCAGGGGCACAGCGCGCTGGCGGCGGGCCTGGCCATGCTGCCGCAGGGCATCATCACGGGCCTGTCCACGACCTTCGGGCAGCGGGTGCTGAGGTTCATCACCGTGCGAGCCACCGTGCTCACCGGGTTCGCCGTGCTGACGGCCGCCAGCCTCGGACTGCTGGCGATCGACGCGCAGACGCCCCTGATCCTCACTGCTCTCCTGCTGGCGGCGAGGTCGGCGTCAATCGGGCTGATCATCACGCCGCTGCTGGCCGTTCTCACCGAGCCGCTGGAGCAAGGCCAATTGAACGATGCCACGACGCTATTCAGCATCTGCCAGCGGATCGCCGGCTCTGTCGGGATCGGACTGATTGCCGCGCTCTTCGCCCAGCAGGCCGCCGCGCATGGCCCGGTGCCCGCGCTGCACGTCACGGGCACCGTCATTACGGCCATCGCAGCCATCGGCCTGCTGGCCGCTCCGCTGCTGCCAGCGGAGCGGAACGTCGTTGCCTACGGCCGTCGGCCGCAGGAAGTCAGCTCAGATGAAGTCGGCTAGCTCACGCAGTATGGCGGACTTCGGCCGGGCGCCGACGATCTCCTTGACGACCTGGCCGTCCTTGAAGACGCTCATGGTCGGAATGTTCATGATCCCGTAGCGCTGGGCGACCACAGGGTTCTCATCCACATTGAGCTTCACGATCTCGATCTTGTCGCCATGCTCGGTGGCGATCTCCTCCAGCACCGGCGCTACCTGCCGGCACGGCCCGCACCACTCGGCCCAGTAGTCCACGACCACTGGCTTGCTGGCCTTGAGCACGTCCGCCTCGAAGGTCGCGTCAGTTACCGCCTTGGTTGCGCCCACGTCCAGGACTTCCCTTCCCTCTCGATCGCCTTGACCCGCCGCAGCGCGGCGGTCAGCTAGTTACGCACTCTCTCGCTCAGTCAGCCCTCGTTATCGGCCAGCCACCGCTCGGCGTCCAGCGCGGCCGCGCAGCCAGTGCCTGCCGCCGTCACCGCCTGCCGGTAGGTGCGGTCCACGACGTCGCCGGAGGCGAACACGCCATCGATGGCCGTCCGCGTCGACGGGCTGTCAACGAGCAGGTAGCCGTCCGGGTCGGTCTCGAGCTGATCCGCGAACAGCTCGCTGCGCGGGTCATGCCCGATCGCCACGAACATTCCCGTCACGGCCAGCGTGCTCTCCTCGCCGGTGCGGACGTTCCGCAGCCGCAGGCCGGTTACCCGGTCCGATCCGAGAACCTCGGCCACCTCGCTGTCCCACGCGAACTTGATCTTCTGGTTCGCCAGCGCGCGATCCTGCATGATCTTGGACGCGCGCAGCTCGCCTCGCCGGTGGACAATCGTCACGCTCCGGGCGAAGCGGGTCAGGAAGGTCGCTTCCTCCATTGCCGAGTCGCCGCCGCCGATCACGGCGATGTCCTGCTCGCGGAAGAAGAATCCGTCGCACGTAGCGCACCAGGACACGCCATGACCCGACAGCTGCTTCTCGCCAGGCACGTCAAGCTCGCGATAGCTGGACCCCGACGCGATGATGACGGCCTTGGCCAGGTAGGTATCCTCGCCAACCCGAACGACCTTGGGGGTGACCTTCAGGTCGACCTCGGTGACGTCGTCGGCTATCAGCTCAGCGCCGAACCGCTCCGCCTGCTTGCGGAGCTGATCCATGAGGTCTGGGCCGAGTATCCCGTCCGGAAAGCCGGGAAAGTTCTCTACGTCCGTGGTGTTCATCAGCGCGCCGCCAGCCGTCACCGAGCCCTCGAAGACCAGCGGGTTGAGGCGGGCACGGGCCGCGTACAGGGCGGCGGTGTAGCCAGCCGGCCCTGATCCGATGATGATGATGTCCCGAACGTCGGTCACGTGGGTCCTGCCCCTTTCGAGTGCACCGGCATAACCACCGGCCGGGCGCGGAGATTCCCCGCCCGACCCCGGATGCTAGCCGGGCAGACCGGGTGTTGACCCCGTTCAGGTCACGAATTCAGCTGCTGACGCTTAATGATGTCGCTGTTCGCCGCCGAGCACTGGGCGCCGACCACGTAGATGAATGCGGGGCCGCCCGCCTTGCTGCTTACCACGATGACCGTTGCCCTCAGGCCCTGGTACTTGGCGACATCGACGAGCAGCACCGTGCGGCCGGCCGCGACCTTGTCCACGCAGCCCTGGAGCATGCCGGTCGACAACGTGCCGGGCACGGAGGCCGTTCCTCCGGTGCCGGCGGGGGCGCTGGTGCCATTGTCGGCGCCGAACGTGTTGGTCGGCCCCTGATCGAGCCGGTGGGCGCTCGGGCCGAGCGGCACCGCCGCCGCAGCGATGGCGGCCGCGGTCTGCCTCCCGAGCGTGCCGGGACCGAAGTTGGTGTCGGTCTGGATCGAGGTGATCGTATGCGTGTGGCCGCCATGCTGGAACCTCAATCGCGGGCCTTGCTTGAGACCCATCGGAGCTGCCGCCTGAGCGGGTACGGCGGCACCCGCGGTGCTGGACGGCGCGCCGGAGCCGCTCCCGACGTGGGTGGCGATCTCGTAGCCGCCGCCCGCCACGATGACCGCGGCGCCGGCGGCCGCGACCGTGCGCAGGCCAGCGCCCGACGGCACCGGCATCCGCCAGCGCGAGCGAGGCGGCCTGGCCCTGGCCGGCAGGTCCCGGCGACCCAGTTCGGCGGACGGCTCGCCGGCCACGCGGGCCGCGGCCTCACCCGCGATCGCCATCGAGATCCGGGTAGACAGTTGGGCTGGTATGGGAGGGAACTGGACGGAGGCCAGGAGGGACGGCACGCGGTTCAGCTCTTCGAGCTGCTCGGTGCAGGCAGGGCAGCCGCGCAGGTGGGAAGCCACTTTCGCGGCCTTCCGGGGCCTGAGGTCGCCCTCGCTATAGCGGGCGAGCTGCTCTGTGCTGAAGTGCCTGCTCATCGCGCATCGTCACCCCCCTCCTGCGCAGGTAGGACGTGTGAGCCGCCGGATCGGTTCCGATGATCTGGGTCGAGTTGCCCCGAGGATCCATCCGGGCTGTCGGTCTGAGGCGGGTCTGCGGGGCTTTGCGGGGTGCCCTGGGGGCGCAGGTGAGACAGTGCCGGAAGCAGCCGCGCCCGGCCGCGAGCGGCCCGGCTCTTGACCGTCCCTTCAGACACTCCCAGCACCTGCGCGGCATCTGCCACCGAATATCCGAGCATATCCACCAGTACAAGCGCTGCTTGCTGATCTGGCACGAGGCGGCGCAGGGCCGCCATGACGTCAAGCTGCGTATCGGTGGTCCCGGACGGGTCGGAAAGCGGTGCGCGGGCCGAGGCCAGGCTGTCCAGCACCTCCTCGTCGCCGCTGCCGGCGGTGGGCCGGGCCGAGCGGCGCCGCATCCGGTCAAGGCAGGCATTAACCACGATCCGGTGCAGCCAGGTCGTCACCGCGGAGTCGCCACGGAAGCTGCCGGCCCGGCGGAAAGCCGAGATCATCGCGTCCTGAAGCGCGTCGGCCGCCTCCTCAGGGTCGCCAAGCGTCCTGATCGCGACGGCCCACAGCCGGTCCCGGTGCCGCGCAAATAGCTCCCCGAATGCCTCAGGATCTCCGTCTATGTGCCTGCGGAGCAGATCAGCATCAGACTCGCGGGCGGCGTTCTCGCGCGCGTCAGCGGGTGGCCTGGGCTCAGGCAGGAAATGTCCAGCAGGACCGGAGTCCTCAGGTTCCGTTCTGATCCCTCCCCCCGGCAGGTGGCGCCGCCGATCAGCGAGGGGCGGGCCTTCAGTCGGTCCCGCGGACGATGATAGTGAAGATCTGTGCCTCGTACTTACCGTGGGCTCCCGCCAGAGGCGGGAGCTTGGTAAACCAGACCACCAGGAACTGGCCCTGGACGGGATGCGCGATCTGGAAGGTCTGCTGCCCGGAGACGTCGAGCCTGGTGGCGACAGTCGTCATCGACTGCTCGTTCGCCGCGCTCCTGGCGTCGGAGTTACCGACCTTCAGCTCCACGTTCGCACCGGGCTCGTTGCCAAACGTGATCGTGACCGTGGAGATCGTGACCGGCTTGCCCATGTTCAGGATCAGGCCGCTGCCGGACTTGAGGTTGCCGAAGTACGGGCTGCCGTAATACTGCTGGGTCTGCCAGCCCGCCGAGTTGTCATCCAGCAGGTTGCCGGCCTGCGAGCTGTTCTCGTCCGTCGGATCCTGATGCGGCGTCCGCAGCGCGTCGAACCCCTGGGCGGCGACCGGGGTGAGTACCTGGGCCTGCGCTGACTGCGCGGGGGACGAGTGCCCGCTGTGTCCGCCGGCGTGACTATGACTGGCCTTGGCGGGCGAGTGCAGGAAATACTTGGCGGCTGCGCCGAGTCCGACTATCGCCGCGACCGCCAGGACCACGGCGACGCCGACGCGCGCGGTGCTGCGGCGCTGACCGCCTGACGGCGCGGGGCCGCCGCGGGGGGGCAGGCCAGCGGGAGGTGCTGCGGATCGGCGCGGGGTCGTCTGCTGACTGTCGTCCCGCCACTGGTCGCGGGCCGGCTGGGCCCGTGGCTGATCCCTGCGCGGCTGGGCCGCCGGCGGTATCGGCATCGGCGGGATGACCGCAACCAGGGCGTCGGCCAGCTCGGCCGGCGAGGTGTAGCAGTCCGCCTCGTCGAGACCGAGTGCCTTGCAGGCGATGTCGTCCAGCGAGGTCGGAATGCCGGCCCGGACCTGTCGCGGCCGCCGCGGTCGTCCCTCCGACAGCGGAGCGGGCGGCAAGTCAGGGTGATCGGGGCCCGGCCAGGTGCCAGTCAGCACCGCGTACAGGAGCCCGCCCAGGCCGCGGGTATCTGCGAGCTCCGGATCCTCGGCGGAGATACCGGCGAGCGCTGCGTCGATGCCGAGGCCGGTGATCTTCAGACCACCGCCGGCTGTCCAGCGCACGGCCTCCGGCTGCAGGCACAGGTGAGCCAGTCCGGCGGCATGAGCGCCCGAGATGGCCTCGGCGGTCTCGGCGATGATCCGGGTCCCGGTGGCAGGATCGAGCCGGTCGCCAGCGAGCAGGTCGGCGAGCGTCTCCCCGACCGGCCACTCAAGCACGATATAGGCGTGATCCCAGCTGTCCTCGACGTCAAAGACCTGCGTGAGGCGGGTGTCGGTCAGTCGGCTCGCGGCCCGCGCCGCGGTCACCACCTGCTGAAGCCGCGGGAAGCCCGAGGCAAAGGTGATCACGCTGACCGGGCGAGCCAGGATCTCGTCGATCGCCTTCCAGGCAGACCAGCCACCGGCAGCGGCAAGCCGGTCCTCAAGGCGGTACCGGCCGCCGAGCTTGGTGCCCGGCTCCGAAGTGAAGGTGCTCATAGCGACGAGTCAAAGAAGCCCTGACCCTCGAACCTCCTCTCACGGGCTACGACCGGTGCTGCAGACATCTAGGTGACCGAAACTCTCAGATACGACAATGACGCTCTGCACCATGCTAGGTGCCCGTGGTGCCCGCTGGCAGGCGTCACCGGCCGAACCTGGCCATGAGGTTTCTGGTCAAGCTCGTGAGCTCCGTAACCTGCAGAGCTCTGGCGAACATCGCGTAGAACAAGAGAGCACCGCCGCCGCCAAGCACGATCGTTATCGCCGCGCCGACGCGCGGGCCGCTCACAATGTTACCTACCAGCACACTCACTGTGACCGCGAGCAACGCGGCCGGTATCGACGCCGCGTGCATCCGGCCCAGTGTGCTGCCAATGACCCGGCCATCCAGCCCGCCCAGGCGCCGGCTGAGAATCCGCCAGGCGATGATCGTGCCCAGGAGATTCGCGAGCCCGAAACCGACGCCAAGACCCGCCACCAGATCGGCCTTGGCGACCAGGTGGAGCGCGATGAGGTTCGCGGCGATGTTGACGGTCATCGTGACGAGCCCGATCAGCGCCGGGGTCCGGCTGTCGTGGAGGGCGTAGAACACCCGCAGCTGGAGCTGGAACAGCGTGAAGGGCAGCAGGCCGAGGCAGAAGATGGCGAAGACCACGCCGATGTAGTCGGCCGCCCCGACCTTCGCGGCGCCGTGGGCGAGGAACACCTTGGCGAACTCGGGCCCGAGCACGGCCAGGATCAGCGAGCAGGGCACGACGATCACCGAGGCCAGCCGGACCCCGTAGGAGAAGTCGCTGGTGACCCTGGCCAGCTCGCCATCGGCCGCATGCGCGCTCATCCGCGGCAGCAGGGCGGTGATCACGGAGATGCCCACCACGGCATACGGCATCTGGAACAGCTGCCAGGCGTAGCTGTAGGCAGTGAAGCCCCCGAAGCTGTTGGCATCGTTGGCAACGTTCGTGGTTACCAGGAACGCGATCTGAGTCGCGCCGATGTAGCAGAACATCCAGCCGGCCATCCGGCCGATCTCATTGACCTCGGCTCGGCGGAAATCGATCCGCGGCTGCCAGCGGAATCCGACCCGGCGGAGGGCCGGTACGAGCGCCGCGGTCTGGGCGATGATGCCGAGCGTGGTGCCGAGGCCGAGCAGCCTGACCTGGCCGCTCGAGATGTGGGTGAGCGACCCCTCGTTGTGCCCGGCGCTGATCATGTACAGCAGCAGGATCGCGATGACCACGACGTTGTTGACCACGGGCGTCCACATCGGCGCCGCGAAGCTCCCGCGGGCGTTGAGGATGGCGCCGATCAGGGAGCTCATGCCGTAGAAGAAGATCTGCGGGATGAAGAAGTAGGCGAGGACCACCATCAGGTGCAGCTCGGTGCCGTGGATGCTGCCCTTGTACAAGTCCACCAGCGGAGCTGCGGCCAGCGTGGCTACCAGCGTGATGGCCAGCAGGGCCCCGGTCATCAGCGTGAACATCCGCTGGTCGTAGGCATCACTGTGGTCGCCGTCGCGCTTGGCCGCGTTCACGATCAGGGGCACGATGACGCTGGTCAGGATGCCGCCCAGGGCGAGGTTGTAAACGACGTTGGGCAGCGTGTTCGCGCTGTTGTAGGCGTTGGCGAGCAGGAACAGGCCGAGCGCCCAGGTCTGGATTAGCGTCCGCAGGAAGCCGGTCACCCGGGAGGCGAGCGTTCCGATCGCCATGACCCCGCTCGACTTCGCGATCGAGGGCTCCGGCTGCCGCTGCCCCTCATCGGTCCTGACCGGGTAGGGCATGATCGCCGGCAGCGCCCTGGTGGGCGGCTCGGGATAGCTCAGCTGGGCGCGCCAGGCATACGGGTCCTGGCCGGCATAGCGGTCCTGGCGGTCCTGCCAGTCGTCCCGGCGAGGCGGCGGTGGCGCCTCCTGCCTCTCGGCCCGGCGCGGCCGGCCGCGTTCCGGGCGGAAGAACTCGGCGAGCGGGCTCTCGGACTCCGGGTACGAGGGGTAGCTGTCGCGCGGCCGCGCCGACGGGTGGCTGAACTGGGCGAGCGGGCTCGCAGCTTCCGGATCGTCGTGGTAGGACGCGCGCCGGTCCCAAGCCTGAGGCGGCGCGTCCGGCCGGAGCGGGTCCTCCTCCCGGGGAGCCCGCTCCGCCGGGCGGGTCATCTCGCGCGGCGGCGGCGGTTCTGATCGTCGGCCGCGGTCCTCCTGCGGGTCGCGGAAGGCTCGCGGCCCGGCCGGGTCGCGAGGGCCTCGCGGGTCGCGCAGGCCCCGCGGGTCCGCGCCCGGGCCCGCCGGCCCTGGGTCCGCGACCGGGCGCTGGTCCCTTGGTGCGCGTGGCACGCCGGGGTCGCGCGGGCGGCGTGGCTGGCCGGGGTCGCGGGGATCGGCGAGGTCGCGAGGGTCGTACGGCCTGCCGGAGTCGGGCCGGTCAGGCGAGCCGGCCCGGCTGGGGGCGCCGGGCGGGTCCGCGAAGCCGGCCGGATCCCGGTAAGCGCGCGGATCCCGGAAGCCCCGCGGATCCCGGTAGCCGCGTCCTTCCTGGTAATCGTGCGGGTCCTGGTAGCCGCGGGGGTCCTCGCGGTCGCGCGGGTCGGCGTAGTCACGCGGGCCCTGGTAGCCGCGCCCGTTGCGGTTGTCCGGATAGGCCGCCGTCTGCTGCCGGTCTTCCTGGTGCCTCGCGTGGCGGCCATGGCGGCCCGCTGGCGGCTCGTCGGCCCGTCGGCCCCGGTCGGGCTGCGGGCCGTACCCAGATGGGCCCGGCACCGCCCCGTTCCCGTCGTGGGCGCCGCCGAACTCCGCGTCCGGGTCGTACTCGGAGAGGTCGGGATGCCAGCCGGTGTCCTCGAAGAGGGCGTCGTCGTGCAGGCGAGAGTCGGGCCGCTGCCGGTCGCTCCGGCCCGATCCGCGTCCGCGGCCGCCCTCCGGGGTGGTCAATCCAGCTCCTTCATCACAGCCCGGACGTACCGGCTGTTCCTAGCTCACTGTGCTCGGGAACGACGCTATCCGGTCCCGGTGCCTCCTCGCCGCTCTCAGCCTCATCCAGGTCAGGCTGCCCGGCAAGGCCTGTTTCATCCGCGGCCAGCTGGCGGCGGCGGAGCGCACGGGTAGCGGAGGCGATCACGAACACCGCGAGCGCGGCGGCAAGGATGATCATCGCGAGTGTGCCGAACTGCGTCGGCTCCACGGTGAGCTTGATCTGGCTGGGCAGCGGCTGGCCAGTCGGGGTCTCCAGCTGGATCCTGACGATGCTTGAGCCCTCCTGCGCGGCCTGGACCCGCAGCCTGATCGTCACGACCTTGTGTGCCGGGACGATGACCGAGCCCTTCTCGTCCAGGGACATCCGCATACCGCCGCCGGGAGGCTGCGTGAAGCGGGCTTTCAGCTGCACCTTGACCTCGAAGCCCAGCTTGTTATCGATCGAGACCGGCACGTTGCCCTTGAGGCCGCCCAGGGTGTCGCGGCTCGTGGCCAGCACAACCACGCCGTGTAGCTGCCTGGTCACGTACGCATTGAGGTCGTCGAGCCTGGCTAGCTGAGCCTTCCTGGGCACGCCGCGCCACGCCGACGACTCCAGGGCGGCGAGGGCGACCGCGCCGTTGCTGACCGGGTCTGCCCTGGCCTGGACGCTCGCGAGCTGCGAGATGTTCTGGTCGATGACGTGCATCTCGCGCAGCACCGATGCCTTGAACCCGACGCTGATGCTGGTCGGCAGCTCCGAACCGCTCGACACGCCCCGGCTCGTGAGGCTCGACAGAGCCGCGGAGCGCAGCCACGGCGCCTTCGAGGTCTCGCTGAGGACGGCCTGGGCTACGCCGGCCGCCGGGCGCCAGCGCTGCGGCGGGGCGACGATGATCGCGTCGCTCGGATAGCGCTGCTCCAGCAGAACGGTCTGGGCCGTGAACTGCTGCGCGGTCGCGAACGGCGATCCGGCCCCGCTCGTGGCCGAACTCAGGATCTGGGAGAGCTCGCCGGAGTACCGCAGCACGAGCGCCGAGCCGCCGACGCCGTCGGGCATCATCGAGGCCGTATGCGGGACGCGCGGCACCTTGGCGCTGTCCAGCAGCACTGACCGGATGTCGTCGTCGGCGGCCAGGCTCCCAAGCACGCCGTAGGTCACCGCGCCATCCGACGGCCAGGCCAGGCCGCTGATCGGAGAGGAGGCGACCGGGTTCAGGTCGCGCCCTAGTACCCTCCCCGCGAGCTGCCGGCCGAGGCTGAAGGCCTCGGCTACGTCCTGGTCGTGGCCGCGTCCGATGAGGCCAAGCTCCACATCGGCGTAGGGCGTGACGACGACGGGCTCGTGCATAGTCGCGGCCTTCAGCTGGGCGAGCCAGGTCAGCGCGGGCTTGGCGACCTTAGGGCCTTCCGGGCACGTGGTGAGAGTTTCCACGTTGCGCAGCAGCGCCGGGTCAATGGCCCAGGTCAGCTGGACCTGCCGCGACAGGCTCTGGCCGGCCGCGAGCAGGCCATTCAGCCGGCCGCCGGGGCTCAGGCTGGCGGCCAGGGTCCTGGCCTGGGCGGTCGAGCAGACCGCGGTGCCCGGCGTGGCCGTGAAGGGCACGTCGATGAGCGGCCAGATCCAGGAGACATCGACGGGCCTGAGCCGGCCCTTCGAGCCGTGGGCCGCCGGGATGTAGGGGAGGAAGGTGCTGGCGGCGCCGATTGGCACGCCATCAAGCTGCAGCACCGCGGTCAGCGGGTAGTCGCCGAAGGCGGTCATGCCGACCTGCTTGACCTTGAACGAGATGGAGAAGTTGCTGGACTGGCCCGGCTTGAGGGTGCTCGCCGCCCCGGAGGACGCGCGGGCCACCGGGGTGATGCTGGCGCAGGCACCAGTAGCGGAGCAGGTCGCCGACAGCGTGCTCACCGCCTGGCCCGAGGCCTCAAGCCGCACCGCCACCCCGTGCATGGTCGCCTGAGAGGCGTTGTGCACCTTGCCGGTCACGGTCACCGTGCTGCCGGGCGTCGCCCAGCGCGGATTCATGCCGTCAATGGCGATGCTGGCCTGTGACTGGCTGGCCGCGTCGGTGCTGGCGGGCTGGGCCGTGCTGGCGGGCTGGGCCGTGCTGGCGCTGGCGGGAGGCGGGCCGGCAAGTAGCAGTGCCGGGATCGCCGCCGCGGCCACTAGCAGCCCGGTCGCGAGGGCGCGCGCCGCCCGTCTCAACCCCGACTCACCTGCCGATCCCTGTGGTCTGGCCCGGTGTCCGTTCGGCCGCCGCCCGTCCTGCCCGGCCGAACGCCTCCGGGCAGGTCGCCAGCCTGCCTGCGGACGAGGACCAGGCGGGCACTGCATGCCGAAAATGTTATTGCCGCCAGCTGAGTGCCGGGGCACCGCGGCGGGCCGGGCCTGGGAGCAGGCACAGTATCCTGCGGGAGATCCCCCGGCTTCCTTCAGGTTACGTGCAGGACCTAGCCTCGATGCCCGTGTCAGAACCCGAATCACTAAGTCAGCGCCAGCTGCAGGCGGCGGCGGCGCTGCTGGCTGCCGTGTCCCCTCTTGCCAACGAGCTCGGCACTATCTTCACGGCGGCGGGGCAGGAGCTGGCGCTGGTGGGCGGGCCGGTGCGGGACGTCTTCCTCGGCCGGCCGCCGGGCGACCTGGACCTCACCACCGACGCGCCCCCCGAGCGGGTGCTGGAACTCGTGGCCGACTGGGCCGATCAGACGTGGACGCTGGGCATCGAGTTCGGCACCATCGGACTGCGCAAGGGCAGCACGATCTTCGAGATCACCACCTACCGCAGCGACCGTTACGATCGCTCCTCGCGCAAGCCGATCGTCCAGTACGGCAAGTCGCTGGAAGATGACCTGGCCCGGCGCGACTTCACGGTCAATGCGATGGCTTCCCGGCTGCCCGGCCACCAGCTGATTGATCCGTTCGGCGGGCTGGCCGACCTGCGGCGCAAGGCGCTGCGGACGCCGAGCACCCCGCAGGCCTCGTTCACCGACGACCCGCTGCGCATCCTGCGGGCGGCCAGGTTTACCGCGCAGCTCGGCTTCACGGTCGATCCTGACGTTCGCGAGGCGATGGCCAGCATGGCCGGGCTGCTCGCCCCCCCTAAGGTGTCGGCCGAGCGCATCGCCGGAGAGCTCAGCAAGCTGATGCTGTCGCCGCTCGCCCGCGGCCCGGCGGCAGGCATAGAGCTGCTGGTGGACACCGGCGTGGCCGATCAGATCCTGCCGGAGGTGCCGCAGCTACGGCTCGAGTCAGACGAGCACCACCGGCACAAGGACGTCTATCAGCACTCGCTGACAGTGCTGGATCAGGCAATCGGGCTCGAGCCACGCTACGGGCTGGAGCAGGATCTCGTGCTCAGGCTGGCGGCGCTGCTGCACGACATCGGCAAGCCGCGCACCCGGACCAAGCTGCCTGGCGGGCGCGTCGCCTTCCATCACCACGAGCTCGTGGGCGCCAAGATGGCCAGGAAGCGCCTGGCGGAGCTGCGCTACAGCAAGGAGATCATCGCCGACGTATCCCGGCTGATCGAGCTGCACCTGAGGTTCCACGGCTACGGCGAGGGCGAGTGGACCGACTCGGCGGTCCGCCGGTACGTGACGGACGCCGGGCCGCTGCTCACACGACTGCACGCGCTGACGAGAGCTGACTGCACGACCAGAAACAAGGCCAAGGCCCTGCGGCTGGAGCGGGCCTACGACGACCTCGAGGACCGGATCGCCGATCTGGCCGCCCGCGAGGAGCTGGAGCGGATCCGGGCCGACCTCAACGGCGTCGAGATCATGGAAATCCTCGGGCTCAAGCCGGGCCCGCTGGTCGGGCAGGCCTCGCGGCACCTGCTCGCACTGCGGATGGAGCACGGGCCGCTAAGCCGCGAGCGCGCGGTTCAGGAGCTGCTGGCCTGGGCCGCGTCGGCAGGCATCGAGCCGCCAGGAGCGCCCGGCCCGGCGGAGTGACGGCTGGCCGCCCAGTATCCCGCGGCCACGACGACATACCCGATCCCGACGAAGGCCATGAGCCCCGCCGACTTCCCGTTTGCCGGCATGAACGGAAGGCAGATCAGCGCCCCCGCCGCGAACGTGATGTTGAACATCATGTCGTAATACGAGAAAGCCCGGCCCCGGAATTCGTCGGGCAGCTCCTCCTGCAGGATCGTGGTCGCGCAGATCGCGGTCGCCTGCCCGGCCAGGCCGAGGAAGAAGCCCATCACGATATAGGGGACCTGACTGAAGGTCTCCCCGACGAATCCGATCAGCACCCCGCTGACCAGCAGCGCGATGGCGATGACGGCAGGCTTGCTTAGCCGCCTGGTGACGCCCGGTGTGAGCAGGGCGGCGCAGAAGTAGCCGATGGCCGTGGCTCCGACGAGGTAGCCGAAGTGCGCCTCCGCGGTGCTCGCCTTTGCCCCGTGGTAGAAGAAGTTCCGGTACAGCAAGATCGACATGAGGAACAAGATTCCGTAGAAGAACCGGTTGCCGCCGATCGCTCCGAGCGCGGCGGCCGGGCCGCGGCGGCCGAAGACGTAGCGGATGCCGTTCGCCAGCCCGATCGCGACCACCCGGAGCTCGGTCAGCAGGCTCGCCGTGGCGGCCTGGCCGGGCTTACGCGCCGGGCCGAGGAGGTCCTTCGGCATGGTTCTCGCCACCAGGCTGGCGGCCACATAGCACGCGCCCGCGACCAGCAGCGTGATGGCCGCGCCGGCCTCGGTGTCGCCGGTCGCGGCATTCACGCCGAGTCCCACGAGTCCGCCGACAGCGGCGAGCGTTCCGCCGGCGGTCGGGGACACGGAGTTGCCCATCACGAGCTTGTCCCCGGCCACCACGTGCGGAAGGGCGGCCGACAGCGCGGAGAGGAAGAACCGGTTGACGCCGAGGACGAGCAGCACCGCGATGTACAGCGGCAGCCCCAGATTCCCCGACGCCATGAGCGCCGCCGTGATCACGACGAACGCGGACCGAAGCAGCGCCGAGTAGGTCAGGATCTGCCGCCGCGACCAGCGGTCGATGAAGACGCCCGCGAACGGGCCGATCAGTGAGTACGGCCCGTACAGCACCGCGAACGCGGCTGCGCCCTTGGCCGGGTTCGGGAACGTCGACGCGTTGAAGAAGACATACGTGCCGAGGCCGGCGGTGAAGATCCCGTCGCCGGTCTGGGAGACGAGCCTGGTGGACAGCAGGCGCCGGAAGTCGTGCTCGGCCCAGACCACCCGCAGGTCGGCCCAGAACGACGCGCGCCGGGGCGCGGGGGCGGGCTGCTCAGCGCTGCTCGCCGCGACCGGTTGCTGCTCCTGCCGGGACACGGGGCCAAGCCTATGGCGCGCCGCCCGCGGCGGGCTATATCAGGCTCAGCCCGCTAGCCGCCGTGCTCACTGGCCTCGCGCGCCCCGGCCGGTCAGCCCGCCTTGGGTGAAGGCCCGCAAACTTTCGACCTAAAGGGCGGTATGTCCATGCGGATACAGGTAGTAGCCCTGCAGCGAGCGGGCGGTCCGAGAAAAGCAGACGGGCAGCCAGGGAATCCCTGGCTGCCCGTGACGATCTGCAGGCGAGCGGGCTAGCGGTCAACCTCGCCGCGGATGAACTTGTCGACCGCCTCGCGGGCGACGTCGTCGCTGTACTGCTCCGGCGGCGACTTCATGAAGTACGAGGATGCCGACAGGATCGGGCCGCCGATGCCACGGTCCTTCGCGATCTTGGCGGCGCGGACCGCGTCGATGATGACGCCGGCCGAGTTGGGCGAGTCCCAGACCTCGAGCTTGTACTCCAGGTTCAGCGGCGTGTCGCCGAACGAGCGGCCTTCCAGCCGGACGTAGGCCCACTTGCGGTCGTCGAGCCACGGCACGTGGTCAGACGGGCCGATGTGCACGTCGGCCTTCGCCATCTCGTGCGGGATCTGGGAGGTCACCGACTGGGTCTTGGAGATCTTCTTGGACTGCAGGCGCTTGCGCTCCAGCATGTTCATGAAGTCCATGTTCCCGCCGAAGTTGAGCTGGTAGGTGCGGAGCAGCTCGACGCCGCGGTCCTCGAACAGCTTCGCCATCACGCGGTGCGTAATCGTGGCGCCGACCTGGGACTTGATGTCGTCGCCGACGATCGGAACGCCCGCCGCGGTGAACTTGGCCGCCCACTCCGGGTCGGAGGCAATGAAGACCGGCAGGGCGTTGACGAATGCGACGCCCGCGTCGATCGCGCACTGAGCGTAGAAGCGATCCGCCTGCTCCGAGCCCACCGGCAGGTAGGAGACGAGCACGTCGGCCCGCGCGTCCCGCAGGGTCTGCACGACGTCGACGGGCTCATCGTCCGACTCGGTGATGATCTCCTGGTAGTACTCACCGAGCCCGTCCATGGTCGGGCCGCGCTGCACGGTCACGCTGCTTGGCGGCACGTCGCAGATCTTGATCGTGTTGTTCTCGCTGGCCACGATGGCCTCGGCGATGTCCCGGCCAACCTTCTT
>DAIOWC010000080.1:0-24322 GCA_036758685.1 Streptosporangiaceae bacterium
GGGTGTCGCTGTCCGCGCCGCCGGTCGAGGAGGTCAAGGTCGGCATCGCGATCCTCGAGTCGCTCGGGCTGCGCCAGCGCGGCCTGGAGATCGTCTCCTGCCCGTCGTGCGGCCGCGCCCAGGTCGACGTGTACACCCTTGCCGACCAGGTGACGGCGGCGCTGGACGGGATGGACGTGCCCCTGCGGGTGGCGGTTATGGGCTGCGTGGTGAACGGGCCGGGTGAAGCGCGCGAGGCCGATCTCGGCGTCGCCTCCGGCAACGGCAAGGGCCAGATCTTCGTGCGCGGCGAGGTCATCAAGACCGTGCCGGAGTCGCAGATCGTCGAGACGCTGATCGAAGAGGCGATGAAGCTGGCCGCGGCCATGGCTCCGGCCGAAGACTAGCCCGGCAGTCGCCAGCTTCTAACCCCAGCCCATAGTCGCGAGACGGCCAGTAGGGATGCTCTTTGAGCGCTACTGGCCGTCTCGCGACTATGGGCGGCGGGCCGCGCCGGGCGCTGGCCGGGCGGTGGGCAAGACAGGATACGTACATGACCAGAGCGCGGATCGTCGCGGTCGCGATCGCGGCGACCGCTCTGACTGGCTGCTCGGCGGGCTCGAAGCCGCCGGCGCAGGCTAGCGCCCCGACCGGCGCGGCCTCGGCGGCGGTCACCGGCGGCAGCACCGCCTCGGCGCACCCGCTGGCCTGGCACGCGTGTCCGTCCAGCGTCGGGAACGGGGTGCCCGGCGCCGGCGCCCTCCGCTGCGCCGCACTCCAGGTCCCGCTCAACTACGAGCAGCCCAGCGGACGCAAGATCACCCTCGCGCTCTCCGAGCTGCCCGCGACCGCGCCCGCCGGCCAGCAGCAGGGCGTGCTGCTGGTCAACCCCGGCGGGCCGGGGGCCAGCGGTCTCAGCCTGCCCGCCACGGTGGCGGGCGTCCTCAGCCGGCCGGTGGCCGCCGACTACGACATCATCGGGTTCGACCCGCGCGGGGTCGGGTCGTCGGTGCCCGCGCTGCACTGCGATCCGGGCTTCTTCGCCAGGCCGCGGCCCGACTACGTGCCGTCGGGTGCGGCCGCCGAGCAGGCCATGGAACAGCGTGCCCGGGCGTACGCGGCAGGCTGCGAGCAGCGATTCGGCTGGCTGCTGCCGTACATGACCACGCGCGACGACGCCGAGGACATGGACTCGATCAGGGCCGCCCTCGGGGTGCCTCAGATCAGCTACCTCGGCTACTCCTGGGGCACCTACCTGGGCCAGGTGTACGGGACGCTGTACCCGCGCCGCGTGCGGCGGATGGTCCTCGACAGCGTGGTCGACCCCGAGGGCGCCTGGTATGCGGACAACATCGCGCAGGACTACGCGTTCCAGGCGAGGGTCAGCGCGTTCTGGGCCTGGGCTGGCGCCGCGAACGCGACGTTCCATCTCGGGAGCACGCCGGCGCAGGTCGAAGCGGCGTACGCGCGGGTCGTTGCCCGCGTCCTCGCGCATCCGATCGCCGGCGTGGTCGGGCCAGACGAGCTGAGCGACACGATCCTGGACGGGGGATATGACAACGAGCTGTGGCCGGATCTGGCCACCGCGCTGTCGGCGTACCTGAACCAGGGCCAGGGCGGCGACCTGGTCACCCTGTACCAGGCCGTGGGCGTGCAGGGCGAGAACGAGTTCGCCGTCTACAACGCCACCGAATGCAGCGACGTCGACTGGCCGCGCAGCTGGGCGACGTGGGACGCCGACACCAGGAAGGTCTACGCGACCGCGCCCTTCGAGGCGTGGGCCAACGCCTGGTTCAACGCGGCTTGCGCGTTCTGGCCGGTCAAGGGCCCGGCCAGGCCGATGCGGATCGACGGCGCCGGGCTGCCGCCGGTGCTGATGATCCAGGGGACGCTGGACGCCGCCACGCCCTACGCCGGCGCGCTGGTGGCCCGCCGGCTGCTGCCGAGCGCGCGCATGGTGGTGGTCGTGGGCGGCGGCAACCACGGCCAGTCGCTCAGCTCACCGCCGAATTCGTGTGTGCTCGGCTACCTGAACCGCTATCTGGGGAACGGGGCGGTGCCGGCGAGCTCGGCCCTTATTAGCGCGCGGTGTCCGGCGCTGCCAGCACCTGCGGCCTAAGCACCCGCCGTATTGCCGCTAGTCTGGATACGTGCTGCGCACAAGGGCCTGGCGGTCGGCGTCGCTGCGGCTGCTGACCGACCACGATCGCAACGAGGTACTGGCGCTCTGTGACCGCAACCCGGTCACGAACGTGTTCGTCAGCTCGCGGATCCGCGCCGTCGGGATGGAGCCTGCCCGCCTTGGGGGTCAGGTCTGGGGCTACGCCGAGGGCGGCCAGCTGAGCGCGCTGTGCTACTCGGGGGCCAATCTTGTCCCCGTGGAGGCGAGCAGCGCGGCGATCGCGGCGTTCGCCTCCAGAGCCAGGATGCAGGGCCGCCGGTGCTCGTCCATCGTCGGGCCGGCCGAGCAGGTGGACGAGTTGTGGAGCCTGCTGGCCCCGCACTGGGGCCGCCCGCGCGAGGTCCGGCCGGTGCAGCCGGTCATGGCCATATCGGGGCCGTCGCCCGTGGAGCCCGACCCGCTGGTGCGCCAGGTCCGGCCGGCCGACCTCGAGGTGATGCTGCCTGCCTGCGTGGCGATGTTTACCGAGGAAGTCGGGGTATCGCCGATCGGCGTCGACGGCGGCGCGGCCTATCGCGGCCGCGTGGTCGAGCTCATCCGGGCAGGAAGGTCATTTGCCCGGATCGATGACGGCAAGGTCGTCTTCAAGGCCGAGATCGGCGCGGTCACGCCGCATGCCTGCCAGGTGCAGGGCGTCTGGGTACCTCCCGACCTGCGCGGCCGCGGTCACGCCGTCCGCGGCATGGCGGCCGTCGTGCTCGCCGCGCTGCGGCTGGCGCCGGTGGTGAGCCTGTACGTGAACGACTTCAACGCCCCCGCACGGGCGGCGTACTGCCGCGTAGGGTTCACCCAGGCCGGTACATTCATGTCGGTACTGTTCTAATCGACCCGGGGTCCGCACGGGGATGATCAGTGAACGTTGAGGTGCAGTCACCGGGTCGCCGCGCGGCGTCCGACTACCTGCGTCAGTTACTGCTGAAGCCGGGGGACTACCGCCGGCGCTGGGAGCAGCACGTCGTCAGGGCCAGGCACGACTCGATTAACCAGCTGGCCGTGGCCGAGGTGCTGGCCCGGCACCTGTCCGCCGCACCGGGCGGCGAGGCCGCCGGGATCCTGCCGTACCAGCTCAAGGACACCGTGTCGCGCGCGCTGTCGGGCCGCCTGCTGAGCAAGCCCGCCCTGCGGATGTTCATCGACGCCTTCGGTTTCACCGACGACGAGGCGCACCGGCTCTGGCGGCTCTGGAACGGCGCCGCCACGATCACCGTGCTGTCGGGCAGCCGGGCCGTGCCGCTTCAGGCCGAGCAGGACCTGCGCGAGGTGCTCGGTCCGCGGCGGCATCAGACGCTGACGATGCATGATCACGGCTATGTGGGCGCCGACGGCCGGCTGGCCCGGGCCAAGACGCTCCAGGTCATCGAGGCCACCGAGCCGGGCACCGACCGCATCCCGTACGTGTACGACACGAGCTCGCTGACCGTCGAGGTCGGCCAGGGCTGCGCCGGGCTGTCCGGCGAACTGCGCCAGATCGGCGACGACGTGTTCTGCACCGAGCTGCTGCTCGCCAAGAAGCTGGACTTCGGCGAGACGATCACCATCGAGTACACGACCACCTACCGCTATCCGGGCGACCCGGACGACGTGCACGAACGTCAGTACCGCCGGGGGGTCATCGCCGACCTGGAGAACCTGGACCTGCGGATCGAGTTCCACCCCGCCCGGCTGCCTTCCCGCCTGTGGTGGGCCACCTGGGACGGGGTCGACGGGGACGTGCTGAGCGAGCAGGAAGCCGTCCTGGACAGCCAGTACTCGGCGCAGCGCTACCTGCGGTCCCTGAAGCGCAGCGTGGTCGGATTTCACTGGGATTGGTAGCCGCGTCGCTGCTAGGCTCTTGCGCTCGTGGCCGGGTCCGTCCTAGAAAGTGAGCGCGAGCACCTGCGCCGGTCGCGGGAGTTCCTCCGCCGGATGCGCGACGACGTGCTGTCGCTCCCCGCGCTCGCGGGCAACCGGGTCTCGCAGGAGTACCTGAAGGCCGACCTCTACCACCGCGGCGAGGCGCTGCGCGACCTGCCCGACACGCCGCTGTTTTTCGGCCGGCTCGACTACCGGCCGGACGCGATCAGCCTGGGCGACCCCGAGCTGGCCGCGAGCGCCGCCGCCCGCGGCGATGAGCCGGCCGGCGAGCACTTCCACGTTGGGCGCCGGCACGTCCACGACCCGGACGGCACGCCGGTCGTCATCGACTGGCGGGCGCCGGTCTCGCGGCCGTTCTACCGGGCCAGCCAGGCCGAGCCGATGGGCCTGGCCCGGCGGCGGCGGTTCGGCTTCGCGGGGGGCGAGCTCACCGCGTTCGAGGACGAGGAGTTCGGCGGGCCTTCGGGCGGGCCGCACCGGGCGGATCGGCCGAGCCGCATCCTGATCGAGGAGATCGAGCGGCCGCGGTCGGGCCCGATGCGCGACATCGTGGCCACCATCCAGCCCGAGCAGGACGACATCGTCCGCGCGGCCGTCGAGCAGACCGTCTGCGTCCAGGGCGCGCCCGGCACCGGCAAGACCGCCGTCGGCCTGCACCGGGTCGCCTACCTGCTGTACGCGCACGCGCAGCGGCTCAGCCGGGGCGGCGTCCTGGTGGTGGGGCCCAATACCGCGTTCCTCGCCTACATCCAGAACGTGCTGCCAGCGCTCGGCGAGCTTGACGTCAGGCAGGTGTCGGTCGCCGAGCTGATCTCCGGCGTCCAGGTGCGCGGCACCGACTCCGATGCGGCCGCGCAGGTCAAGGGCGACGCCCGGATGGCCGAGGTGCTCCGGCGGGCACTCTGGGAGCAGCTGGCCGAGCCCGCCGAGGCGATCATGCTGGCGCGCGGATCGCGGCGGTGGCGGGTGCCGGCCTACGAGCTCGCCGAGCTGACGGAAGAGCTGCGCGACCGCGGCGTGCGGTACGGCACCGGCCGGGAAATGCTCTCGCACCGGATCGCGCACGTGATCCTCTCGAAGATGGAAGCGGCGGGCGAGGCGTGCGACGACCGCACCCACGACTCGGTCCGCCGGACCGCGGTCGTGCGCACCGCGGTTAGCGAGATCTGGCCGAAGGCCGATCCGGTCCGGCTGGTGTTCCGGCTGCTGTCCGATCCGGCGCTGCTGGCCCGCGCCGCCGACGGCCTGCTCGATGAGACCGAGCAGGCGGCCCTGCGCTGGCCCGTCCCGCCGCGCGGGCCCGGATCGGCCCGGTGGAGCGCCGCCGACGCGGTGCTCATCGACGAGGCGGCTGACCTCATCGAGCGGACGCCGAGCCTGGCCCACATCGTGGTCGACGAGGCCCAGGATCTGTCGCCGATGCAGTGCCGGGCGATCGGCCGCCGGTGCGCCACCGGATCGGCGACCGTGCTTGGCGACATCGCCCAGGGAACGACCCCGTGGGCCACCGCCAGCTGGGATCGGCTGCTCGCGCACCTCGGCAAGCCGGGGGCCGACCTGCGCGTGCTGGACACCGGCTACCGCGTCCCGCGCGAGATACTCGACTTCGCCAGCAGGCTGCTCACCTACATCGCCCCGGACCTGCGCCCGGCCAGCTCGGTGCGCCAGGACCCCGGCGCGCTGCTGGTGTGGGAGCTCACCCCGGCCGAGCTCACCGAGGCGCTCGTGGCCGCCTGCGCGGACGCGCTGGCCCGGCCAGGATCGGCCGCGGTCATCGCCGCGGACGGTCAGGTCCCCGCGGTGACGGCGGCGCTGGCCGCCGCGGGCATCCCGCACGCCCGGCTCGAGGGCGCGGCCACGAGCGAGCAGATCACGGTCGTGCCGGTCACGCTGGCCAAGGGCCTGGAGTTCGATCAGGTGATCGTCGTCGAGCCCGCCCAGATCGCGGCTGCCGAGAGCCGCGGCCTGCACCGGCTGTATGTGGCCCTGACCCGCGCGGTCTCCCGGCTGACGGTGCTGCACGCCGAGCCGCTGCCCGCGGCCCTCCGCGGTGCTAGCCCGGGGGAGGACCCCCGGAGCCCCCGCGGCTAGCTACATCTCCTTCAGCACCTCGGTAATGAGCGCGGCTGACCCCTCAAAGGACAGGGCGGTCGCGCGCAAATGGTTGAAGAACACGTTGTAACGGTCGACCTCGTCGACGTTCTCCACCCACAGGGCGCTGGTGAGATCTTCCAGGTACACGACGTCAGGATCGGCGCGCTCGCCGAAGACAAGGACCACGAATGGCCTGCCCATGGCCGGGTGCGCGCCGCCGCCGAACGGGATTACCTGCAGCGAGACGTTCGGCATCGCGGCCAGCTCCAGGAGGTACTCCAGCTGCACGCGCATGACCTCGGGCCCGCCCACCTGCCGGCGCAGCGCGGCCTCGTCGAGCACCACCCACACCTTGGGCGGCGTCATCTTGCTCACGCGCTGGCGCTCCATGCGCAGCGCGACGCGGCGCTCAATGTCGGCGCGCGGGCTGTTGACCATCCCGGCCGTGATGACGGCCCTGGCGTAGTCCTCGGTCTGCAGCAGCCCGTGGATCAGGCAGACCTCGTAGATGCGGATCTCGGAGGCGGCGCTCTCGAGCCCGAGATACGTGGCGAAGTGCGGCTGGACGGTGTCGCCGTAGGCGTGCCACCAGCCCTTCTGCCGGGATTCCCTGGCCAGCTGGACAAGGCTGTCGCGCTGATCGGGCGACGTGCCGTAGATCTCCAGCATGTCCCGCACGTCGCGAGGCGACACAGAGACACGGCCAGTCTCGACCCTGCTGATCTTGGACGCCGAGCACTCCATGCGCTCGGCGACTTCCTCGCAGGTCAGCTTCGCCGACTCGCGAAGCCGGCGAAGTTCTAGCGCAAGGCGACGCCGCCGAACTGTCGGGCTCTGCTCGCTTGCCATTGAGTCACCTCCCGCCCCTCTCCTGACGGTGCGTTCAGTGTGGCCGGGCAGAAGCCGTTCCGTCCAGTGCTGGCCGGGGTTCTACGTCAAAGTCGCGTGCGAATTTCGCTATGCATATTGCATATCTGGCTTCCGAGCGGGCATCCTAGAGAAACGTCATTACTCTATGCTGTGTGTCAGCTACCTGGGGTGACAGTATGACAATGGAGGCTCAGCAAGCTCGCGGTGCCGAATCCTGGCGCGCAAATCTGGCCAGGCTGGAGGAACTCGGCGACGTGCTGACAAGCCACGGGCTGCGCACGACGCTCATGACTCCGACCGGCCGCCTGCCCAGCTTGCATGTTGTGAACCCGTCCGCCGCCGCGCTTGCTGAAGACGTCTATGCCGGCCGCGGACAGGATGGACTGTGGTGGTTCTGGTGGTCCTGGGCCGAGCGGATCGCCGCCGGCGAGGACCTCGAAGGGGCCGCCACGATGATCGAGCACGTGCTCGCCTCCGGCGGCTGAGGCCGCCGGATGTCCTGCCGGACCGGCCTGCTCCCGGTCCCGGCAGCTCCGTTGTCAGCTCCGGAGACTTCCGGCTGGCAGCCCGGGGAACGCGACCGTCCCGCGCCGCCACGCGGCGGCCCGCAGCGCCGCCGACTGCAGCCCCCGCGCGCCGAGCGCGCGCAGCGTCAGGTCGGTGAGCCCGACCAGCCCGATGTAGGCCTGCGCGACGCCGTCCTCCAGCGCTACCGCGAGCGCCCTGGCCTCGCCCGCGGTGCTGACCGCGGCCGGCAGCTGATAGGCGACCGAGGCCGGCACGGGATCGGCGCCCGCGGCCGTGATCATCGCGGTCAGGCTGTCCCTGGCCCGCTGGTGCGCCACCCAGTCGGAATCCGCGGTGGTGGCGAGCCCGGTGCCGGTCAGGTGGGAGCCGACGACACCGTAGCCGTAGCAGGCGGCGTTCTCCGCGGCCAGCACGGCCTGCAGCGCCGCGACTGTCTGGCTGCTCATGCCGGCCGCCCGAGCGCGTGCAGCACCGGCACGTGCGTCGCCTCGGAGGCGGCGATACTCGCGAGCAGCTGGGCCAGCGATCCGGGCGCGGCCAGCAGCTGACCGCTCAGGCGCGCCGCGGCCGCCTGCTCGTCGGCGGCCAGCGCGGCGATGGCGCTGGTCAGGCCGCTGGGGAGGGCGGCCGGCCCCGCACTGGGCTTCGGCTCCCGCGCGAGCGCTGAGCCAGGAGGTATGACCAGCCGCGCGCTCAGCTGCGCGAGGTGAGCCGCGTGCTCGCCTGCGATCGCGGTCAGGCCCGCGACGGCGGCGTGACCGCCAGGCCCGGCCGCGGCGGCCTGCGTGAGCGCGACTCGGTAGCGGGCGATCAGGAGCTGCTCGGCGGTGATGGCCGCGCGCAGCAGCCGGACTTCCGGCGACGGCGGCGGGGGAGTCCCTAGCGCCTGGACGCCCCGGCACCCGGTGACCAGCGCGCCCGCCGCGGCCGCCGAGGCCGCGAGAACGGCTCGCCGGCTGGGACCGACAGGCACCTGGCACCTCCTCACCGGAATCGGCGTCTCAGCATTTCACGAGAGGTCAGCCGGCGGCGTGCAGCACGCCGAGACCGGCCAGGCGGCGAGCCGCCGCTGGTTATCCCGGCTAGGCTAGATCACGCCTGGTATACAACAGCACAGCTCGCGGGCGAGGAGGTCGTCATGAACGGTGGCTCCCGTCACGATTCGCGCGGTCAGGCTCAGTCCGGCACCAGGGGCGGGGCAACGCGCGGCCGGGCATCCCGGAGCACCTCGGCGCGAGGCGCGGGCTCGCGCAACGCTGAGGACCGGTCCGCGGCCGCCAGGCCGCCGGTCAGCCTGCCTGACGCCGACCGGCTGACCCGGCTGCTGGAGCCAGTTATCCGGGCGATGGGCCTGGACCTGGAGAGCGTGCGCGTCACCGCGGCCGGCCGGCGCCGGCTGCTGCGGGTCATCGTGGACGGCGAGGGCGGCGTCAGCCTCGACACGATCGCGCTGGCCAGCAGGGAGCTGTCGGCCAGGCTGGATGGCGCGACGGTGATGGGTGAGCTGCCCTACACGCTGGAGGTGTCATCGCCCGGCGTGGACCGGCCGCTGACCGAGCCGCGGCACTGGCGCCGGGCGGTCGGCCGCCTGGTGGCCGCGCCGCTGACCGGCCAGGCCGGTTCCCAGGCCGGGAACGGCGCTGCGCAGGTGGAAGGCCGGATCGCCGGCTCGAACGATCAGGGCGTGACGCTTGACTGCGACGGCGTGCTGCGTGAATACGCGTACGGCGAGCTCGGCCCCGGCCGGGTCCAGATCGAGTTCGGTCACCTGGAGCCTGACGAGGATGAGCTCGAGGAGGACTAGGTGGACATTGATCTGAGCGTCCTGAGGAGCCTGGAGGCCGAGAAAGACATCTCGCTGGACCTGGCGATCAAGGCCATCGAGGATGCGCTGCTCGTGGCCTACCACAAGGCCGACGGCGCGGCCGTTACCGCCAGGGTCGAGGTGGACCGCACCAGCGGCCACGTCACGGTCTGGGCCACCGAGGTCGGCGAGGGCGGCCAGCCAGGGCGCGAGTATGACGACACCCCGGCCGGCTTCGGCCGCATCGCCGCGACGACGGCCAGGCAGGTCATCCTGCAGCGGCTGCGCGATGCCGAGGACGAGCTGACGTTCGGCGAGTACGCGGGCCGCGAGGGCGACATCGTGGCCGGCGTCATCCAGCAGGGCAAGGACCCGCGTGCCGTCCTCGTCGATCTGGGCAAGCTGGAGGCGATCCTGCCGCCGGCCGAGCAGGTGCCGGGCGAGCGGTATGTGCACGGCGAGCGGATCCGCTGCTACGTCCTGCACGTGCGCAAGGGCTACCGCGGGCCGTCGGTGACGCTGTCCCGGACGCACCCGAACCTGGTGAAGAAGCTGTTCGCCCTCGAGGTGCCCGAGATCGCGTCCGGGGCGGTCGAGATCGCCGCGATCGCCCGCGAGGCCGGGCACCGCAGCAAGATCGCCGTCGCGTCGCATCAGCCGGGAGTCAACGCCAAGGGGGCCTGCATCGGCCCGATGGGCTCCAGGGTCCGCAACGTCATGACCGAGCTGCACGGCGAGAAGATCGACATCGTTGACTACTCCCCTGACCCCGCCGAGTTCGTCGCGCACGCGCTCTCGCCCGCCCGGGTGTCCAAGGTGAACGTCATCGACCTGCAGGCCAGGGTGGCGCAGGTGATCGTGCCGGATTACCAGCTTTCGCTGGCGATCGGCAAAGAAGGCCAGAATGTCCGGCTTGCCGCCCGGCTGACCGGATGGCGCATCGACATCAGGGCCGACACCGCCGATGCCGGGCCGGCCGCATCGGCCGTACCCGACGACGACGACGAGGCGGCCAGCGCGGCCGCCACGAACGGCGGCAGTCCGGGCGGCGAAGATAGGCCAGGTTAGGGGCAGGTGCCACCCGACGCCAGTGCCTGTAAGCTGGAACACGCGAAGGCAGGGCGGACCCCCACTCGGATGTGTGTCGGGTGCGGAGTTCGCGCGGCCAGATCCGAGCTAATCCGGGTGGTGGCAGCCGGGGACGAGATCGTCCCTGACGTCGGCAGCCGGCTGCCTGGCCGGGGTGCATACCTGCATCCGCGGCTGGCATGCTTGGAACGAGCCCAGCACCGCCGGGCGTTTCCGCGCGCACTTCGCCTGCCGGCAGCACTGCCGGACGGCAAGGTCGCGGAGTACCTGGGGCTGGGATCAGAGCGAACGGAAGAAGGCTGAGATTTGCGATGAGCGCCCGATGAGCATGCGGCGATGAACAGCACAAGCTGACGCCGGACGGAGCACGCGCTGCCCCGGCTGGCTGAGGGTCCGGGTGGCCGGGCCGAGTAGAGGGAGCGCAGTGGCGAAGGTTCGGGTATACGAGCTCGCTAAGGAGTTCGGCGTCGAGAGCAAGGCCGTGATGGCCAAGCTCCAGGATATGGGCGAGTTCGTAAGGTCGGCGTCATCGACGATCGAGGCGCCCGTGGTGCGAAGGCTTAAGGAAGCGTTCGCGTCCCAGCAAGCAGCAAAGCCGCAGGCAGGCGACGGCGCCGCGGCGAAGGCGCCGGCCTCCAGGCGCAGCGCCAACGGGCGGGCTGAGGCCCCGGCGGCGGCACCGCCGGCGGCGGCCCCGGCCGAGCCGGCGGTCAGTGAGGTCCAGCCGCAGGCGCCCGCGCCCGATTCTCCGGCAGCACAGCCGCCGGCCGCCCCGTCACCGGCAGCAGAGCCCCCGGCAGCACCGCCCCGGCAGACGGCGGCCGTCACGGTGCCGTTCCCGGCGGACCAGAGCATCGGCCCGCAGGTGCCGCCGGCGGAGACCGTGCGACCCGAGGCCCACCCGGCCGCGCCGCGCCCGGCGGCTGGCCCCGGCCAGCGGCACGGGCCCCGGCCTGGCCCGCGGCCAGGTAACAACCCGTTCAGCTCGACTGCGACCGGCATGGGCGCCGCGCCCAGGGCGCCGCAGTCCGCGGCGCCCGCGACCCCCGGCACCCCTGCGCCGGGCGCGGCCGCACCCGGCGGACCCCGGCCCGGCGGCCCGCGTCCTGGCGGCCCGCGGCCTGGCGGCGGCTCGCCCGCAGACATGGCGCGCCCCGGCGGCCCGCGGCCGGCGGGCCCGCGGCCCAGCCCTAGCAGCATGCCGCCACGGCCGGTAGGCGGGCGCGGGTTCACGCCCGGCGGTCCCGGCGGCGCCGGCGGACGCGGCGGGCCCGGTGGCGGCGGCCCCGGCTCCAGGCCGGGCGGCCGCGGCGGTCCTGGCGGCGGTACTGGCGGTCCGCGCGGCGGCGGCGGTGGTGGCGGTGGCGGTGCGGGCGGCGGTGCCCGGCCCGGCATGGCCCCGGCGCGGCCGGGTCCAGGCGGCCGCGGGCGCAGCGGCACCGCGGGCGCGTTCGGGCGGCCAGGCGGCCGGCCGTCGCGCGGCCGGAAGTCGAAGCGGCAGCGTCGTATTGAGTTCGACAACATGCAGGCCCCGGCGATCGGCGGCGTGCAGATCCCGCGCGGGAACGGGCAGACCATCCGCCTGTCGCGCGGCGCCTCGCTGAGCGACTTCGCGGACAAGATCGGCGTCAACCCGGCGTCGCTGGTGCAGGTGCTCTTCCACCTGGGTGAGATGGTCACCGCGACCCAGTCGGTGAACGACGAGACGCTGCAGCTGCTCGGCGCCGAGCTGAGCTACAACGTGCAGGTCGTCTCCCCTGAGGAAGAGGACCGCGAGCTGCTCGAGTCCTTCGACATCGAGTTCGGCGAGAACGAGGGCGAGGACGCCGACCTGGTGGCGAGGCCGCCGGTGGTCACGGTCATGGGCCATGTCGACCACGGCAAGACCAAGCTGCTCGACGCGATCCGGCACACCAACGTGGTCGCGCACGAGGCGGGCGGCATCACCCAGCACATCGGCGCTTACCAGGTCAACACGGTCGTGGACGGCCAGGAGCGCAAGATCACGTTCATCGACACCCCCGGTCACGAGGCGTTCACCGCCATGCGTGCCCGCGGTGCCGAGACCACCGACCTGGTGATCCTGGTCGTGGCCGCGGACGACGGCGTGAAGCCGCAGACCACCGAGGCGCTGAACCACGCCCAGGCGGCCGGCGTCCCGATCGTGGTCGCGGTCAACAAGGTCGACAAGGAGGGCGCGGACCCGCAGCGGGTCCGGGCCCAGCTCACCGAGTACGGGCTCGTGGCCGAGGAGTTCGGCGGCCAGTCGCTGTTCGTGGACGTGTCCGCGCGCAACAACACCGGCATCGAGAGCCTGCTCGAGGCCGTGGTCCTGACCGCCGACGCCGAGCTGGACCTGCGGGCGAACCCGGACCAGCAGGCCCAGGGCACCGCGATCGAGGCTCACCTGGACAAGGGCCGCGGCCCCGTGGTCGACGTGCTGGTGCAGCGCGGCACGCTCCGCGTGGGCGACTCCATCGTCTGCGGCGAGGCGTTCGGCCGCGTCCGGGCCATGCTCGACGAGAACGGCGACCAGGTCCGGGAGGCCCCGCCGTCCCGGCCGGTCGAGGTGCTCGGCCTCACGGGCGTGCCCGACGCGGGCGACAGCTTCCTGGTCGTCGACGACGACCGGGTGGCCAGGCAGATCGCCGAGCGGCGCGAGGCCAGGGAGCGCAACGCCATGTTCGCCCAGCGGCGGCCGCGCGTCACGCTGGAAGACCTCGAGTCGGCCCTCAAGTCCGGCGAGCGCGAAGAGCTGCTGCTCATCATCAAGGGCGACGTCTCCGGCTCAGTGGAGGCCCTGGAGGACGCGCTCATGCAGCTCGACGTGGGCGAGGAAGTCCAGCTGCGCGTGATCGGCCGCGGCGTCGGCGCGATCACCCAGGACGACGTCAACCTGGCCATCGCCTCCGACGCGGTCATCATCGGGTTCAACGTCCGGCCTGCCGGGCGGGCGGGCGAGCTCGCCCAGCGCGAGGGCGTGGACATCCGCTACTACTCGATCATCTACCAGGCGATCGAGGAGGTCGAGGCCGCGCTCAAGGGCATGCTCAAGCCGATCTTCGAGGAGGCTCAGCTCGGGACCGCCGAGGTCCGGGAGGTCTTCCGGGTACCGCGCGTGGGCAACGTGGCCGGCTGCATCGTCCGCTCCGGCACGATCACCCGCAACAGCAAGGCCCGACTGATCCGGGACGGCGTGGTTGTCTCGGACAACCTCACCGTCGACTCGCTGCGCCGGTTCAAGGACGACGCGACCGAGGTGCGGGAGGGCTTCGAGTGCGGTATCGGCATCGGCTACAACGACGTCAAGATCGGCGACACCATCGAGACGTTCGAGCTCAGAGAGAAGCCGCGCGCGTAAAAACCCGCAGGCAGAGATGTATGTGGGTGCCCTGACCCTGGACGTGCTGCTCGGCGACGTCAGGTCGCTGAAGCAGAAACGGTCAGTGGTCAGGCCCCTCATCGCCGAGGTCCACCGCCGGTTCCCCGGCGTGGCGGTCGGCGAGACCGGGCACCTGGACCTGCATCGCCGGGCCGAGATTGGCATCGCGGTGGTCAGCTCCACCGCGTCGAATGCGGTCCAGGTCCTGGAGGCGTGCGAGCGCTTCGTGGCCGCGCGCCCCGAAGTCGAGTTGCTGTCGGCTCGGCAGCGGCTCGTGACCGACGAGGGGGAGTGACCGCATGACTGTGTCCCGGGCAAACCAGGCCAGGGCGCTAAAGCTCGGCGACCGGATCGCGCAGATCGTGGCGGAGATGCTCGAGCGGCGGATCAAGGACCCGCGGCTTGGCTTCATCACGGTGACCGAGGCAAAGATCACTGGCGACCTGCGCGACGCCACGGTGTTCTACACGGTCTACGGGTCGGACGAGGAAGTCGCCGACACCGCGCTGGCGCTGGCCAGCGCCACCGGCGTGATCCGCTCCGAGGTCGGCAAGCAGACCGGCATCAAGCACACGCCCTCGCTGACCTTCGTCCGTGACACCGTGCCCGACGCCGCGCGCACGATCGAGGATCTCGTGGCCAGGGCGAAGGAGGCGGACGCGGCCGTCGCCGCTGCGCGCGCCGACGCCGTGCACGCGGGCGACCCCGACCCTTACCGGCAGCCGGCCGACGATGAGGACGACGACGACGAGGAGCAGGACGAGGGGCCGCTTGGGCATTATCCGGCCGGGCCGGGCGGCGGCGCGGAATACTCGGGGCCGTGATCGATTCAGCCCGCGGGGACGGCCCCCCGGAGCCTCCCGCGGACACCGCGTCAATCCCCGACGCGGACTGGGCTCGCGCGGTCAAGATACTGGCCGAGGCCGATCAGGTGGGCCTGGCCTGTCACCTGCGGCCCGACGCGGACGCGCTCGGCTCGATGCTCGCGGTCGGGCTCGCGCTGCGGGCGCGCGCGCCGCGGCCGCCGGCGATCGTCGCATCGTTTGGCGACGAGCCGTTCGAGGTCCCCGAGATCCTCAGATTCCTGCCGGGACTTGACCTGCTCAGCCCCCCGGACCGCTACCCGGCCCGACCGCAGGTGATGCTCACCCTGGACGCCGGCAGCATCGACCGGCTGGGCCCGCTCGCGGCCAGCGCCGCCGCCGCGGACGAGCTCATCGTGCTCGACCATCACGCGTCGAACACCCGGTTCGGAACGGTCAGCCTGGTCGATCCCGGCGCGGCCGCCAGCGCGGTGCTCGCCTGCGAGCTGATCGACCGCCTCGGCATCGCCCTGACCCACGACATCGCGCTCGGCCTTTACGCCGGCCTGGTCACCGATACCGGCTCGTTCAAGTTCTCCTCGACCACGCCCGCGGTGCACACCCTGGCCGCCCGCCTCCTTGCGTACCAGATCAACCCGGCCGACGTCTCCCGCCCCCTCTACGACACCGCCCCCTTCGCCTACCTCCCGATGCTCGCCAGCGCGCTGAACCGCACCCAGCTGGACCCACGTGCGTGCCGAGGCCTCGGCCTCGTCTGGACAACAGTCACCAGGCAGGACCGCGGTTCCCTTCCCCTCGACGCGACCGAGTCCGTCATCGACGTGATCAGGCGCACCGAGGAGGCCGAGGTTGCGGCAGTGCTCAAAGAAGACGACGAGGGCATCTGGCAGGTCTCGATCAGATCCAAATCGCTGGTTGACGTCGCCAGGGCGGCCACTGCGCTGGGCGGTGGTGGTCACGCCCGGGCCGCCGGTTTCTCCGCTTCCGGCGGCCCGGACGTGACCATCGCCGCCCTCAGACCACTCCTGGACCAAGGTTGACACCGGCGAGCGGACTACTGATAGTCGACAAACCCCAGACCTGGACGTCTCACGACGTTGTCGCCAGGATCCGCAAACTCGCGGGCACGAAACGCGTCGGCCACGCCGGAACCCTCGATCCGATGGCGACCGGCGTCCTGGTTGTCGGCGTCGAGAAGGCGACCCGCCTGCTCGGGCATCTCGCGCTGACGGAGAAGGAGTACACCGGGACGGTGCGGCTCGGCCAGACGACCGACACGGACGACGCCGACGGGGCCGTGCTCACTGTCGTTCCCGCCAAAAGCGTCACCGAAGACGACGTCGCGCGCGCGATCGATGCGCTGACCGGAGAGATCGAGCAGGTACCGCCGGGCGTGAGCGCGATCAAGGTGGCCGGGCAGCGGGCCTACCGGCTCGCGCGCGCGGGCGAGACGCCGGAACTGGCAGCGCGGAGAGTGACCGTGCGCGAGTTCGCGATTCTGGCCGTGCGGCGCAGCGCCGACGTCGTCGACGTCGACATCCGGGTCGTGTGCTCAAGCGGGACCTATATCCGGGCGCTTGCCCGCGATCTCGGCGCGGCCCTTGGCGTCGGCGGGCATCTCACCGCGCTGCGGCGCGTCCGCGTCGGGCCTTACCTGGCCGGCCAGGCGCGCACGCTCGAGCAGCTGGCCGGCCGGCTGGAGCTGATCCCGCTGGCCGACGCGGCGGCCGCCGCGTTCCCGCGCCGGGACCTCACGCCCGAGGAGGCGCGGCTGATCGGTCACGGCGGCCGGCTGGCACCGGCCGGGACCGGCGCGGATCCGGTGGCGGCGTTCGGGCCCGACGGGTCGCTGGTCGCGCTGCTGACCGAGGAGGACGGCCGGGCCCGCTCGCTGGCGGTGTTCGCGCCCGACCCGCAGGCCGGGAACTGATGCGTCGCTATGGCAGGCTGGAGTAGTCGAGTTGTAGGGGGTCAGCAATCATGCAGCGGTGGCAGGGCCCGGCGGAGGTACCCGAGGACTGGGGCTCCTCCGTCGTCACCATCGGCGTGTTCGACGGCGTGCACCGCGGCCACCAGCGGATCATCTCCCGCGCGCGGCAGGCCGCGAGCGACCTGGGCCTCCCCATGGTGGTCGTGACGTTCGACCCGCATCCCGACGAGATCGTCCGGCCGGGCTCGCACCCGCCGTTCCTGTGCACGACCAGGCGCAGGTCGCAGCTGCTCGCCGGGCTCGGCGTGGATGCCGTGTGCATGATCGAGTTCAACCTGGAGTTCTCCCGGCTCGGGCCGGATGAATTCGTCCGCGCGGTCCTCGCCGACCGGCTGCACGTGGCCCGCGTGGTCGTGGGCGAGGACTTCAGGTTCGGCCACAAGGCGGCCGGGGACCTGGCGCTGCTCGCTCAGCTCGGGGAGAAGTACGACTTCACCGCGGAGGGCGTGCCGCTGCTGACCGAGGACGGTGTGCGGATCTCCTCGACCGAGATCCGGGCCCGACTGGCGGAGGGGGACGTGGCGGGCGCCGCGCACGATCTGGGCCGGCCGTACCGGGTCGAGGGCGTGGTGGTGCGCGGACATCAGCGCGGCCGGGCACTCGGTTTCCCGACGGCGAACCTGGAGACGCTGCCGCACACGGCGATCCCGGCCGACGGTGTCTACGCGGGCTGGCTGGTGCAGCTGGACAGCGAGGGCGCGACCGACGTCGAGACCGGGCGGTGGCCCGCGGCGATCTCCGTCGGCACGAACCCGACCTTCGATGGCCGCGAGCGCACGGTGGAGGCGTACGCGCTCGACCGCGACGACCTGGACCTGTACGGCGCGCACGTGGCGGTCGAGTTCACGCAGCGGCTCCGGGAAACGGTGCGCTTCGCGTCCGTGGCGGATCTGGTCGCGCAGATGCATCGTGACGTCGACGCCGCGCGGGGGATGCTCACTTAGGCCAGGTCGTGCTCCCCGGCGTACCTGGTCGCCGCGGCCCGGTCGGTGACGCCGGCCTTAGCGAAGATCCGGTTGATGTGGGTCTTCACGGTGGCCAGCGAGACGTGCAGCCGCTGCGCGATCGCGGCGTTGCTCAGGCCGCCCGCGATCAGGGCCAGGACCTCGCCCTCCCGCGGCGTGAGGCCATCGGGGAGCTCGGCGGGCACGCGCCCGGTCCTGGCCGCGGCGACCAGGATCGCCTGGGCTGCCTGATCCATCGGGGCGAGGCCGGCGGCCGCGGCGATGATGGCCTGGCCGATCTCCCGGCGACCCGCATCCTTGGTCAGGAAGCCGCTGGCGCCCGCCGCGAGCGCCGCGAGTACGGTCTGGTCGTCGGCATGGCTGGTGAGCACGACGACCGCGGTGCGCGGATGGTCCTGCGCCGCCCGCTGCGTGACCGCAACGCCGTCCAGGCCCGGCATCCTCACGTCCACGAGGGCGACGTCGGGCGCGTGCTCGGCGATGGCCGCGAGCGCCGAATGACCGTCGCCGGCCGCAGCGACGACCTCGATGCCGGGCAGCAGGCCGAGCAGCGCGACCAGGCCATCCCTGACCGCGGCCTGGTCGTCGGCGACCACCACGCGGACCGGGCCGCTCATGCGCTCACCCGGGCCTCGACCCGCCACTGGTCGCCGGCCTGGCCGGCGCTCAGCGTGCCGCCGGCCTCCGCCATGCGCTCGCGCATGCCGGGCAGGCCATAGCCGCCACTCAGCGTGGCCGGCGAGGCGCAGCCGATGTCGTTGACCACGCTCACGGTCAGCTCGCTGTCGCCGTAACCCACCTGGACGTGCGCCAGCTTTGCCGGCGCGTGCCTGGCGGCGTTGGTGAGTGCCTCCTGGGTGACGCGGTAAAGCGCGAGCGCGGGGGCAGCATCGAGCGCCCTCGGCATGCCGGTGACCGACAGCTGGGCGTGACCGCCGGCCGCCCGGTGGGACTCGATCAGGCCCGCCAGCATGGCGTGCATCGCGACCTGGCCCTCCCGCAGCGTGCGCACCGCCGCCACCGCTTCCTGGTGGCCGGTGCGCACGAGCCTGCCTGCCTGCTCCAGGTGAGTGAGCGCGCGATCGGAGTCCGCCGCGGCCTCCAGCGCCGCGGCGGCCGACTCGATCTGCAGCGACACGCCGGTGAGGGAGTGGCCGATCACGTCGTGGAGTTCGCGGGCGATGCGGCCGCGTTCGGCCAGCGTGGCCGCGCGCGCCTCGGCCAGGTACCGTCGGCGCTCGCGGCCGAGGGTGTAGCCGACGAAGGCGACCGCCGCGAATGCGGCCAGGATCGTGCCGCGGTGAGTCAGGTAGCCGCCCACGAGTATCGCGGCGCTCGCGGCGGTGATGGGGACCGCTACCCGGTCGGCGAAGTTGAGGCCCGCGTTAACACACGCCCAGAACGTGAACCAGTAGACCGCCAGCGACGGGTAGAGCAGCAGGAGCACGGCGCCGCTGATCGCGGTGCAGGCGGTCAGCGAGCGCAGCGCCAGCGTGTCGCCGTGCGGTCCGAGCGCGATCCAGCCGAGCCAGCACGCGGACGCGACCGCGAGCGCGACCGAGATGTGCAGGCCGCTGCCGTGGAGGCCCGCTCCGCCGCGGTGGGTTGTCATCGCCCACACCATGGCCGCGAGGCCAGCGCCGAGAGCCAGCCGCTGCCTTGCCACGCTGATGCCGGCCGCCCCGCGCGCGCTCACCGGCCCGGCTCCGCTGCTCAACTTCTCCACCCGTTGGGTTGATGATCTCCACCCGGCTGGCTGCCTACGCTGGCTGCCATGTCCACCGCCCTGACCGTCGTGAGCCTCGCAGTCGTCGCCCTGCTGCTGGCGCGCGACTGGGGTCATCGGCGGGTCACGCTGTTCCCGTTGATCCGCCCATTGCTGGGTGTCTTCATTGTCCCATTCGTCGCACCCGGTTGGAACGCCTCAGGGAACGGGCTTTACCTGGAACTCGGGGCGCTCGTGCTCGGCGTCGCGATCGGGATGCTGACGTTCGCCTTCATCCGGGTCAGCGTCGATGAGAACGGCCAGGCGTGGACCGACGCGGGCTACCCGTACGCGGCGATCTGGATCGGGTTCACCGCCCTGCGCCTGCTGTTTGTCTACGGAGTGGAGCACTGGTTCACCCACTCGGTGGGCGTTTTCCTGATTGACAACCACATCAACGTCAACGCGTTCGCCTACTCGATCATTATCTTGTTCCTCGCCCCCGTGGTCAGCAACCGGCTGTGCATCCTCGTCAGCAGCCGTATGAAGAAGGCCGCCGGGCGGTCGGCGCGTCAGCCGGCCGGCGCCCTCTGATTCGACATCGGCGCCCTTACCTGGGCATCCGGCTCGGATCCGCGGACCCGCGGCAAATGCGCGGGTAACGCCAGCGTCCTGCGGCGCACGGAAAGCAATTGTTATTGTCAGAAGTGCTTGCAGTGATTGTTTCTCGCCGGGAAATACCGTGCCCCAATTCTTCTCCGAGGGATTATCACCATGCCATGGAAATCTCGCGGTCAGGTCTTCCGCAGCGTCTTAGCCGGGTGCGGTGCCGTCGCCGTCACGCTGGCCGGGCCGGTCATCGTGAGCGCGACGGCCGCGCCGGCCCAACAGCCGGCCTCGGAATGCGCCGCTGGTTACGTGTGCGCGATCCCGGAGTCGGCGCTGACGGTCCGGACCGGGGCATCGATCGCGCGCCCGGCGCTGCTGCCGCTGACGGTGCCGGTGCCGGGGGAGATCGAGGAGCCGCAGCCGGCCGGCGGCGACGTCGTCGAACCAGTACCGGGCGACACCTACGGCGAGCTGCTGAGCGCGGTCGGCAACGGTGACTGGGTCTCGGCCGGGAGCGTCGTGAGCGAATCCAGCGCGGTGGGCCTGAACGTCTGCGTCTACGTGCCGCAGCAGGCCGACATCGACGCGCCGGACCAGACCGACGGCCGGGCCGAGACGTCGATGCCGGTCGAGGCAATGGCTTTCGGGCTCTCCCGAGAGTCGGTGTCCACGCCGCTGATCGTAGGCATTGGCCTCGGCAGCTGCCCTTGATGCGGGCAGGCCGCGCCGGCCTGGGACCGGCGCGGCCTGGCCCTCCGCCGGCGGTCGTTCGCTTCCGGCTGCGCCTGGCCGGCGCTACTACCAGGCGAAGGTGTTGGCCCAGCCGACGACCGAGTCCGGGATCGTCAGCGCGAGCCGTGTCGTGGTCGGCGAGCCGTTGACCACTAGCTGCTGGTGTGAGCCGCACTGCGTGATGAGTCTGCTGCCGGTTTTGCTGGCCCACAGCAGCCCGCAGAAATCGGGACTGTTCGCCTGGTCCCCGGTGGTGCCGATCGGAACCGAGGCGAGGACGCGCCCGGAGTCGGCGGCGATCTCCTCGAGCCGCACCTGGCTTCCGCCGGTGCTGACGGCCAGGACCGTCGCACCATCGGTCGTGATCATGCCGGACACGAAGCCACGGACCGGCGCCACCAGGACCGAGTCGGCGGTCAGCGATTGGGGGTGCGCGCCGCGCCCGGTGCCGGTATCCAGGATCCGGACGCCGCTCGGCGCGGAGCCAGTGTCATCCTGCCAGCCCACGGCCAGGTCGCCGGCGGTGCCCCAGGACAGGCCGACCGCGCTGCCTGACGCGCTGGACCAGTCGCCGGTCAGAGCGCCCGTGCGCAGGTTGTAGACCAGGACGCTGTCCAGCCCCGTGGCGCTGTGCGGCAGCACCGACAGCGCGAGCCTGGCGCCGTCGGCGCTGATGGCCATTGCGTAGATCTGCACGTTCAGCGATACGGCCGGCAGCACCCGGTGCGGGCCGCTGACCTGGCCCGAGGGGCTGATCTGCACTTGGTCGAAGGTCACGCCGAAGCCGTGCTCCTCGGCGAGCATAAACAGCTGGTCGTTGGGCGCCGCGGCGGCCCAGGTGAACTGATCCCCGGCCACCCGAGGGTGCAGGGTGGCCTGGACCGCTCCCCGTGACGCGCTGACGACGAGGGCGGTTTGCGTCGCCATCGAAAGAGTCATCAGGAACGGTGCTGCCGGCGGTGCGGGATATCTCCCGGTACCCCACGTACTGCCGGTCACCGGCTGCGAGATCTGCGGCCGCGGCAGGTGAAGGGCGGAGATGCCGATCGCCCGCTGCGGGCTGCCGGCAGGCGTCGGGCCGGGCGCGCCGTGATGACCGCTGACCGGCAGGATGGGCACGGGTGGCGCCGCTGTCACCAGACCGACGACGGCCACTGTGGCCAGGGCCGCGGCTGTCGCTGACCCGGCGGCGATCGTCAGCCTGGTCGTCCGGCGGCGCGCACGGCGGTGGATCTCGTCAACCGGGGGCGGCGCAACTATGCGCAGCGGCTGCGCCCACCGCTCGAAGTGCTCGCGAATCTCGGCATCGTTCACTAGGCGACCGCCTCGGGTTGCTGGGAGAGGCGCTGCTCGAGATGGCGCCGCCCGGCGGCCAGCCGGGCCTTGACCGTTCCCGCCGGCAGCCCGCATTCGCGGGCGATCGCGTCCACGGGTAGATCGGCCAGGTAGAAGAGCACGACCGCCTGCCGTTCGCGGACCGGCAGTTCCAGGAGAGCGGCTCCGAGCGCGGTGTATTTCAGGTCGTCGCCGGGCTCGGGTTCAGGCGCATCCCGCCGGGCGGCGAGCCTGGCGGACGCCAGCGCGCCGCGGCGCAGCCGGCGGCCGGAGTCGATGGCCAGGCGCAGCGCCACCTTGCGGACCCAGGCCTCGGGCAGGTCGTAGGCGCGCAGCCGGGACCACCGGGCGAGGGCCCTGGCGTAGGCCTCCTGCGCGATGTCCTCGGCTTCGTGCCTGCTTCCGGCCACGGCCGCGACCATCGCTACCGTCCGGCCGTAGCTAGCCTGGTAGAACTCCTGGAAGTCCTCACGTGGACGCGCCATCAGCTCCTGCCGCGGGTCCGTGGTGCCCCTTCGACGGATATACACGCCGGGACCCGCGGTCAGGATTGCCCGTCTGGTAACGTTTAGGTAACGGGGCGGTCCGCAGGGACGCAAGCGGCTCCGCGGCTGATGTCTCGGCGGTGCCCGGCGCATGGTAACGTTGTGGATCGGCCAGATGCATCTGGCCCGGTTAGCTGCGCCCTCAGGCGGCTAGCCAGGGGAGGCCCGCCTTCGGAGCTCAGCTCCGCTCGGTGCGGCGCCACCCAACGCCCGCATTTGACATAAAAGGGAGCAACGTGCCGCTCGACACCACGGTGAAGAAGGAAATCATCGCTGGGCATGCGACCAATGAGGGTGACACCGGCTCGCCGGAAGTCCAAGTCGCGCTGCTGACCAAGCGAATCGCTGATCTGACTGAGCACCTCAAGGTGCACAAGCACGATCACCACAGCCGCCGCGGCCTGCTGCTACTGGTCGGCCGCCGTCGTCGCCTGCTGCAGTACCTGGCCCGAACCGACATCAGCCGGTACCGGGCGCTGATCGAGAAGCTCGGTCTGCGCCGGTAGGCAAGCGCGCGGCATCCGCCGCGCGCTTTTGACGTTCTACAAGTAAATAAGACAGATAACCCGTCCCGCGGCCTCCGGCCGAGAGCGCTGATAGCGCCTAAGGGGCCGGTCCTCGGTAGTGGTCTTCGGGTCACGGCAGCGCGGCAGTTTGCCGCCGCGGCCGGGGCCGAGGGCTTCGATCGAAGACCGGCCGGCAGCCGGACCCCGGCGTTACGCGGAGCCCAGCACATCGCGGCTCCGCTGGCCGGCCCTAGCACTCTGCGGCGGACAGGCGCGGGACCTTCAGTTCAAGGAGGTCACCCGTGGAGGGTGTCTTTACCGCCGAGGTCACTATTGACAACGGCACGTTCGGCACGCAAACGATCAGGTTCGAGACCGGCAGGCTGGCCAAGCTGGCCGGCGGCTCGGCGGTCGTCTACCTGGACGACGAGACGATGGTCTTGTCCACCACGACGGCGTCGAAGGCGCCGCGCGAGGGCTACGACTTCTTCCCGCTCACCGTCGACGTGGAGGAGCGGATGTACGCGGCGGGCCGGATTCCCGGCTCGTTCTTCCGGCGCGAGGGCCGGCCGTCCGAGGACGCGATCCTGACCTGCCGGCTCATCGACCGGCCGCTGCGGCCGTCGTTCGTCAAGGGCCTGCGCAATGAGGTCCAGGTCGTCGAGACGATCATGGCGCTGCACCCCGATCACCTGTACGACGTCGTCGCGATCAACGCCGCGTCGCTGTCGACTCAGCTCGCCGGGCTGCCGTTCTCCGGCCCCATCGGCGGCGTCCGGGTGGCGCTCATCAAGGGCCACTGGGTCGCGTTCCCGACCCATAGCCAGCTCGCGGACGCGACGTTCGACATGGTCGTGGCCGGCCGCGTGCTCGAGGACGGCGACGTCGCGATCATGATGGTCGAGGCCGAGTCAACCCCGACCACGCTCCGGCTGATCGGCGACTCGTCCTCCGGCGCTGTCGCGCCGACCGAGGAGACGGTGGCGCAGGGCCTGGACGCGGCCAAGCCGTTCATCAAGCAGCTCTGCGAGGCCCAGTCCGAGGTAGCCAGTCACGCTGCCAAGGAGACCGCCGAGTTCCCGGTGTTCGCCGACTACGGCGACGACGTGCTCGCGGCGCTGGAGGCCGAGGTCGGCAGCGACCTCGCGCAGGCCCTCACGATCGCCGGCAAGAACGACCGCGGCGCCGAGACCGATCGCATCAAGGCACTGGCCACCGAGAAGCTCGCCGCCCAGTTCGAGGGCCGGGAGAAGGAGATCGGGGAGGCGTTCCGGGCGCTGAACAAGAAGCTCGTCCGGCAGCGCATCATCCGCGACGGCCTGCGCATCG
>DAIOWC010000081.1:0-9344 GCA_036758685.1 Streptosporangiaceae bacterium
CAGCAGATGGAGCGGGCGGTCAAGGGCCTGGTCACCGGCCGGTACCAGTGGATCGGGTTCACCTCGATCAATGCGGTGCGCGCGATCAGGGAGAAGTTCGAGGAGTACGGACTCGACGCTCGCGCGTTCGCCGGGGTGAAGGTCGCGGCCGTGGGCGACCAGACCGCCAGGGCGCTGCGGGAGTTCGGCATCATGCCGGACCTGGTGCCCGAGGGAGACCAGTCGGCGGAGGGCCTGGCCGACGCCTGGCCCGTCTACGACGATGTGCTCGACCCGATCAACCGCGTGCTCCTGCCGCGGGCCGACATCGCCACCGAGGGCCTGCTCGCCCGGCTGACCGAGCTCGGCTGGGAGACCGAGGACGTGACCGCGTACCGGACGGTCAGGGCGGCACCGCCGCCGGCTCCGATCCGGGAGGCGATCAAGGGCGGCGGCTTCGACGCGGTGCTGTTCACGTCGTCGTCGACCGTGCGGAACCTGATCGGCATCGCCGGCAAGCCGCACGCGGTGACGGTGATCGCGTGCATCGGCCCGCAGACGGCCAAGACCGCCGCCGAGTTCGGCCTGCGGGTCGACGTGGTCGCGGACAATCCCTCGATACCGGCACTGGTCGAGGCGCTGGCCGGGCACGGCGCGCGGATGCGCGACGCCGCCATCGAGGCCGGCGAGCCAGTACGCAAGCCCAGCGAGCGCCGCCGCGGAGCCCGCCGCCGCATCCGGTAGGCCCGGCCGCCGGCCCGTGGCGGCCTGTCAGTGGAGTTGTCGATGACCCCGAGCTATCCCGTTTCCAGGCCTCGCCGGCTCCGCCGCACCGCCGCGCTGCGCCGGCTGGTCGCACCGGTCAGCGTGCGGCCGTCGGCTCTGGTGCAGCCGCTGTTCGTCAAGGAGGGCATCGACGAGCCGCAGCCGGTCGTCTCGATGCCCGGAGTTGTCCAGCACACCAGGGACAGCGTTCGCAAGGCGGCAGCCGAAGCCGTGTCGGCCGGCGTCGGCGGGCTGATCCTGTTCGGCATTCCGGCGCTGAAGGACGACCGCGGCTCGCAGGCCGACGCGGCCGACGGGATCGTGCAACTCGCCCTCGCGGACCTTGCCGCCGACCTGGGCTCGCAGACCGTGCTGATGGCCGACCTGTGCCTGGACGAGTACACCTCGCACGGGCACTGCGGTCTCCTGACCGCAGACGGCGAGGTCGACAACGATGCGACGCTCGAGCGGTACGCCTCGATCGCGGTCGCCCAGGCGGTGGCCGGAGTACACGTCGTGGCGCCGAGCGGGATGATGGACGGCCAGGTGGCAGCGATCCGGTCCGCGCTGGACTCGGCCGGCTTTCCCGACGTCGCGATCTGCGCGTACGCGGCGAAGTACGCGTCGGGCTTCTACGGCCCGTTCCGCGACGCGGCCGAGTGCGCGCCCCAGTTCGGTGACCGGGCCTCGTACCAGCAGGACCCGGCGGCCAGGGACGCGATGCGGGAAATCGAGCTCGACATCGCCGAGGGCGCCGACATCATCATGATCAAGCCCGCGCTCGCCTATCTCGACGTGATCAGCCAGGCGGCGGCGATGGCCGGACTGCCGGTTGCCGCCTATCAGGTCAGCGGCGAGTACTCGATGGTCGAGGCGGCGGCCGCGAACGGCTGGCTGGACCGGGACCGGGTCATCATGGAGACCCTGACCGCGATCAGCCGCGCCGGAGCCGACATCATCCTGACCTACTGGGCGACCGAGGTAGCCCAGCGCCTGAGCTGAGCCGCCGGCGGCGCCTACCGCGCGCCATCCAATGATCACGGGTACTTTGTCACCGAATCGGTGACAAACTCGGCGTGATCATGGAGTGGGCCATCCGCCTCACCGGCGCCGGGCCGGGTCAGGTCAGGTCAGGCCGGTCGGGGCGTGCGCGCCGAACGGCCAGTACTCGAACAGCCCTGAGCCAAGGACGGTCGTACCGTCCTCGGCGAGCTCGCAGACCGCGACGCTGTCGATCATGCCCCACATCCGGGCCTTGTCGTCGGGCCTCGCCAGGTCGTAGGTAACGCCCTGCACGACCAGGTCCGGGCCCTGGTACATGCCGTGCTTCCAGTCCGGTTCGAGGCCGTAGCCGGTGCCGACCATGAGCGAGACCGGCAGCACGGGCCTGACGGTGACCTCGAACGGCTTTCCGTCGCGCGGGCTGAACGAGATCGTCGCGGTCTCCACCTCGCGGGTACCCGGGATGTACTGCGGCCGGTACTCGGCCCGGCCGAGCTGCTGCGGTTCCCTGCCACTGCCCTCGGGCCAGACCCGGACGGCCTCCTCCAGGATCCGGTTGCCCGCGGCATCCTCTTGCACGATGGTGAGGATCGAGAACGCCTCGAACTGCAGCGGCGCGTACATCCAGTAGAACTGCGGCGGGTTCTTCGACTGGATGCCCGGCGGCTCGCTCTCGCCGACCGGGCGCACGCCCCAGGAGCGGTCGCGTGATCCGCGCCAGCGATCGGGCGTGATGGCGAACTCCTGATCGCCGCTGCGCACGTGACCCGTCCATTGCCCGGTCTGCGCCAGCCGGACGGAGTCGAAGATGACCCGCTCCTGCTGCCGGATGAAGTGCCCGGGCTCGGCCTGCGCCGGGATGACGCCGTCCCAGGTGAGGTCGAATTCCAGGCCGTGCTCGGTTGGCTCAAGCACTACCCGCAGCCGCCGCAGCCCTTCGATGACTTCGACCCGGAACGGGCCGACGGCGGTGTCCATGCGGTCCGCACCGAGCTCACGCGAGGCCCGCACGACCCGATGGGTGTCGCCGTGCCGGGCCAGCGCGAATGCGTCGGTCACGCCGAGGTTGGGGTACTGGCCGAGGCCGATGATGAGCATGAGCTCGTCGGTTCCGGCGTGGCAGTTGAAGTAGTAGCGGTCGTAGAAGTTGCGGTCTGAAGTCGCCGGATGGCGTATCGGGAGCGCGGCCTGGTGGACGGGGTAGTCGTCAAGCGGCGACAGCGTCATGAGCTCTCCGGTGCGTTCAGGTCCGGCACGAACATCTCGCCGCCGGGCGGCGGCAGGCCGAGGATCTTGGCCAGGAGCTGGCTGGCCGTGTTGTTGTAGGGAAAGTCGTTGTCGGCCGGCACGAGGTCGTAGTGGATGAACAGCTGGCCGATACGAGCCATGACGACGGCGAACTTCATCGCCGACAGCACCTCGTAGTAGTCCATGTTGGCCAGCTTGCGGCCGGTCATCTGCTCATACCTGGAGATGGTCTGCGCGGCGTCCGGGAAGCCGGGCAGCCGCGGGAAGCCGACGCCCTCGCTGTGGTGCCGGTCGAGCAGCAGGAACCAGGCCAGATCCTCCTCCGGCTGGCCGAGCGTCGCCATTTCCCAGTCCAGCACCGCCGCCGCGCGCCCCGCGGTGAAGATGATGTTGCCGATCCGCGAGTCGCCCCACAGGAGTACCGGGTCGCGCGGCTCCTCGGGGCGGTTCTCATGCAGCCAGCGCAGGGCCTCCCGGACGACCGGCACGGTGCCCTCATAGGCCCACTCGAGGTAGTGCTCGTAGTAGGCGAGCCGCTGCCGCAGCCCGGTCGGCCCGTAGCTGACCTGGTCCACGAACTCCAGGCCCAGCCGCGCCACGTCCAGCGAGTGCACCTGGGCCAGCACGCTGAGACCAGACCACCAGATGCTCTCGCGCTCGGCCGGGCTGGTCGTGGTCAGCCAGCCGCCCGTGTGGTACGGCGGCATGTCGGTCGGCACCTCGCCGTCGACCCGGCTCATCACGTAGAACGGCGCGCCCAGCACGGCGGGGTCCGCCTCGCTCCAGTGCACCTTCGGCACCGGGATGGCCGTGCCGGCCAGGATCTGCAGCAGCCGGAATTGCTCGTCGAACCGCGGGTCGGGAAAGATCTGGAAGCCGGTCGGCGCCACCTTCGCGACCAGCCGCTCACGCCTGGCGGTCCCATCCGCCTCGGTCCAGGTCGCGTCGAACATGAGCGTCTCGGACGAGAAGCCGGTGTTGGCGGGGGTCTGCACCGCCGTGACCTCCGGGTGACTGGCCCCGCGGAGCTGGCGTTCCAGCCATCCCTGCAGTCGTGATCTGGTTACGTCTGGATCACGCTGATCAGGGACCGGCATGCGGGGCCTCCGGATGGCACGATACGATCCGAAATGGAACTGAAACACGTTCTATCGGGAGGATGGCCGGGCGTCAACTGCCAGCGGTGTTACCGCCCAGACGGCCGCATGCGGCCGCCAAGGGTGAGTATCCTGGCAACAGTCGCGTTGCAAATCCCTCTTATGCATCGGGCGGTGCCTGCCGCTGTGCTGGCCTGGCGGGCCGGCGGTCGGTCGCACGCCCGGCATGCGCCATTGGCGATGATTCGGCCTGCCGGGCCGGGCGGGAGCGTAGCTACTTGGTCGAAGCTGTATTGCGAGTCCGGTTTTCTGCACGGCGCCGGGCCGAGAGTCGCATCGCGGACGCCGCGGTCCGCTACGCGATGATGGGCTGGCCAGTCTGCGCGGGCGCCTTTCCGCCCGGCCGGGCTCAGCATCCAGCTGACCAGATGCGCGCCTGCTCGTGCGACCGGGTGGGATGCCCGGCGCCGAGCGCCCACCCGATGTCTCCCGCCTGGCAGATGGTGGCCAGCACGGACCCGGCGCTCGTAGCGCGATGGTGGGCGGGACTGCCTGAGGCGAACGTCATACTCCCGACCGGCCGGGTCTTTGATGTACTAGACGTGCCGGCCAGGGCAGGGATGGTCGCGCTTGCCCGCATGGAGCGGTCAGGCCTGCGGCCCGGTCCGGTGGCGATCAGCGCCGGGGACCGGGCCCATTTCTTTGTCCGGACCCGCGGTGCTCCTGACGACGAGAGCGAATGGTGGTCCTGCCACCTGGATTGCGAACCGGAGGAAGTGGCCGATGTCACGGGCCTGCGCTGGCATTGCCGCGACAGCTACGTGATCGCGCCGCCCTCCAGGTCGGCCGGCGGCGCTGCCGCCCGCTGGCTCCGCGACCCGGGCCGGGAACTGCCTGACGGCGTGCCGCTGCTTGAGGTGCTCGCCGATGCCTGCGAGGAGGCTGGCTAATGCCTGGTTCTACCGAGCGGAAGCGCTCGGCTGAGTTGTTCGCGCGCGCGAGCGCGCTGATGCCGGGCGGGGTCAACTCGCCTGTCCGGGCTTTCGGCTCGGTCGGCGGGGACCCGGTCTTCATGGCTTCGGGCCGGGGCCCGTATCTCACCGATGCCGACGGCAACACTTATGTCGACCTGGTCTGCTCGTGGGGTCCGATGATCCTCGGCCATGCCCACCCGGCCGTGGTCGAGGCCGTGCGGACCGCCGTCGGCCAGGGCACGTCGTTCGGGACGGTCACGGAGGGCGAGGGTGAGCTCGCCGCCGAGATCATCGCCAGGGCGCCGGTCGAGCGGGTCAGGCTGGTCAACTCCGGTACTGAGGCGACGATGAGCGCGATCCGGCTGGCCCGCGGGTACACGGGCCGCCAGCTCGTGGTGAAGTTCGCCGGCTGCTACCACGGGCATGTGGACGCGCTGCTCGCCGCGGCCGGCTCGGGTGTCGCCACGTTCGGGCTGCCCGACTCGCCGGGAGTGACTGGTGCGGCGGCGGCCGACACCGTGGTGCTGCCCTACAACGATGCCGAGGCGGTGCGGCAGGCCTTCGCCGAGAAGGGCAATGAGATCGCCTGCGTGATCACGGAGGCCTGCCCGGCGAACATGGGCATCGTCCCGCCTGCGGCCGGGTTCAACGAGCTGCTGTCGGCGCTGTGCGGCGAGTACGGGTCGCTGCTGATCATGGACGAGGTGCTCACCGGCTTCCGGGTCACCCGGTCGGGCTGGTACGGGCACGAGGGCATCGCTGGCGACCTGATGACGTTCGGGAAGGTCATGGGCGGCGGGCTCCCGGCCGCGGCCTTCGGTGGCCGCGCCGAGATCATGGCGCGGCTGGCCCCGGCCGGGCCGGTGTACCAGGCCGGCACGCTTTCCGGGAACCCGCTCGCGACGGCGGCGGGCGTGGCGACGCTGCGCGAATGCACGCCCGAGGTCTACGGGCACGTGGACGAGGCGGCTGCGACGGTGGCCAAGCTGACCGCTGACGCGCTGACCGCGGCGGGCGTGCCGTTCCGGCTGCAGCACGCGGGCAGCCTGTTCTCGTTCTTCCTCGGCGTGACCGGCCCGGTCCGTGACTTCGGGGCGGCGCGCGGGCAGTCCGCACCGGTGTACGCGGCGTTCTTCCACGCGATGCTGGACGGCGGGGTCTACCTGCCGCCGTCCGGCTACGAGGCCTGGTTCCTGTCAGCCGCCCACGATGACGAGGCGCTCAGCCGGATCGCCGACGCGCTGCCGGGAGCGGCCGCCGCGGCCGCGGCCGCCATCGGCTAACCAGGCCCCGGCCGGCCGGCTCACCCGGCGTGGTTCGCGGGCGGGCAGAGGTTGCGGACGGTGGAGCGGTCGATCCGCCAGCCGACGATGCCGTCGGCGCTGACCGCCGGCGGGCCGAGGCAGCGGGTGAGGTACTGGGCCAGCCTCGAGCTACTGCCGTCCGTGCTGATGATGGCGGACAGGCGCCAGCTCAGCAGCGCGGAGGCCAGGACGGCCCGGCTCGGCCCGTGGGCCCGGTCATGCGCGAGCCCGGTCAGGCGGCTGAGCGTCTGGAATTCATCCGCGGTCATAGTCGGGCTTCGGCCGCACACGCCCGCCTGCCCGGTTAGCGTCGCGACGATGCAGTAGCCCCCGACGAGCGAGATGTCCTGGCCGCTGAGCGCCTGCCATTCCATCGCGGGCCCGTTGGGCGCCACGAGCACGCCGGCCCCGGCCGGCAGGCGCAGGCCGCTCACGACGGTGTTCCAGCCGGCGGGCGGCGGGATCGTGCTGATCGTCACGACCGGCCGCGGGATCACGGGCACCAGCACGAGCGCCGTCGCGACGGGGACAACGATCCGCCACCCGGGCCGGCGCCAGCCAGCCTGGGTGCGCCGCGCGGACAGTGCCAGCCACGCCCGGTTGATCGCGAACGCCAGCACAACCGCGGCCCCGCCGTCGGCGAGGATCGAGAACCGGTCGGGCGTGGTCTCGACGAACAGCGGCAGCCGGTCGAGCCAGTGCCAGGGCAGCAACGAGGTCGGGATCTGCCAGCTGCCCAGGCGGACCGGATGATCGCCCAGGCTGAGCAGCTCAAGTGCGATCCAGCACACCGCCGCCAGCCGGACGCGCAGGTCACGCCAGCACCAGATCGTGGCTGCGACCAGGGCTATCAGCAGCGGCAGGCCCAGGTAGGCAAAGTACTCCGCCCGGAACTGCCCCGTGTTGTGCAGGAAAACCGTGAACCGCGGGCCGTGGAGCAGCATGCTGTCCGGCGCGGTGACTAGGTCCGCGGGCTGGCTGCCGTACCTGGCCATCTGCCATGGCGTGCCGGTCTCCGCCAGCGGACCGGTGAACTGCGCCAGCAGTGCCTTGGCGGTCAGGACCGTGGTCACCGCCGCCGCCGTGGCGAGCCCGGCAGCGAGGCCCCCGAGCCGCGGCTTGATCGCGCCCGGCCGGAAGGCCCCTGGCCGGCTGGCGAGAAGGACCACGAGGATCACCAGTCCTGCCACCGCCGTGAGAACCAGCATCTCCTCGGCGATGAGCAGCTGGGCCGCGATCAGCAGCCCGAGCAGTGCGCCGGTCAGTACCGGCCGCCCGCGGCCGGTACTCAGCCGCAGTGCCAGGTGGATGATCAGCGGCGGCAGCACCGCGAACTGCAGGTGGTAGTGGTCGACCGCGGCCATCCGGATCGCGGGTGAGAATCCGTAGAGCGCTCCGCCCACGGCGGCGGCGCCGATGCTGGCCCCCCAGCGGCGGAGGACGAAGCACATGGCACCGGCCGACCCGGCGAATCCGACCGTCATGAGGACGGTCATGCTCACGGTCGGCCCGAAGGCCAGCGTCACTGGCGCCAGGATGACGCCCGGCAGCAGGAGTGAGGTGTTCCACATCATGTTGATGCCGCGCGGCCAGTTCAGCGCCCCGCTGACCAGGGCCGGCAAGTGGCCGTGCGAGACGGCGATGGCCGAGTACCTGAGATACCAGGCGATGAGGACGACGTCCCAGTTGCCCTTGGTATAGGTGCCCGGCAGCCGGGTGGCCGGGTCCTGCCAGAAGTTCCAGGTCACGGCGATGGCGCCGAGCAGGTAGAGGGCCCCGATCAGCCACGGGACGAGCCGGCGGGCCAGGCTGGCGGGCGGGGGAGGCTCGGCGGGATCCGCGGCCGGAGGTGGGCCCGTGGTCTCGATGCCCGTCGCGTGCACGCCTGCCCTTTCACCTGCTCTGACCTGTGATTTGACACCAAAGAGTACAGTGCGCGGGCACTTGGGGTGGCCTAACCTCACGATGGTTAATGTCATGATTCGCGACGTTGGCGTAGCAGTGATCATGCTTTGTCGCAGTGATGTGGCTGGAAGCCGGGCACAGCCGCCGGGCCGCCGACACCGGAGGACTCAGCCATGGCGATGCGCAATGTAGTCAGCACGCTGAACACCAAGGACGGCACCGAGATGATGGGCCCCGGCATCCTGATGTGGCACTATCCCGGTGCCGACATCATGAACGGCAGCCTGCTCACGGTCGAGAGCAATCACTTCTGCGTGCTGAAGTCCAGGGGCGCCGTCCTGAACGTGTACGAGACCGGCCAGTACCCGGTCGAGACGCCCCAGCGCCCGCTGCTCGGCAGCTTTCAGCAGGCGTTCTATGGCGGCCAGTCGCCGTGGCAGTACGAGGCCCTGTTCGTGGCCAGGGCCAAGAGCGTGGTCAAGGCACAGGGGGTCGCGCTGTCCCGCGAGCTGGCCGAGCTGGTCTACGACGTCGACTACTACGTGCACGTCGACAACAAGGAAGACGCGGTCAAGCTCGTAACTCACATGCCCTACCAGGGGCACTTCCTGACCGCCGAAGCGCTGAACGCCTACGCCGGCCCCGTCGTCGAGCAGGCCGTCAACCAGCTCGTGCAGATCACGCCCCTGGAGCAGGTGAACGAGAAGATCCACGAGATCACTGAGCTCGTCCGCGGCCATCTGCAGGACTTCCTGTCGATCTATGGCGTGACCCTGAACGACGTCAAGGTGCTCATGCGCCCGCGCGACGAGCGGATGCGCGAGCTGATCTCGCTGCGCGCGTTCGGGCTGTCCGAGCTCGACGCCGTGCGCTACTACGTCGCGATGAAGATGGCCGAGCGGGGCCTGGTGTCGGCGCCCAACATTGCCGTTGGCCAGCCCTTCAACATCGGCATCACGTCGCAGACCAGCCCGGTCGCGATCATGCCGTCGATGACGGACCTGAACGGCGGCATTGCCCCGGTCCCGGCTCCGACAACGCAGCCCAGGGCCTGACGGCAGTGGCCGACG
>DAIOWC010000081.1:9444-23922 GCA_036758685.1 Streptosporangiaceae bacterium
GTTAGGGAACGGGTCGGGCACGGGCTGGCCGCGGCCTGCGCGCGGATCAGGGAGCTGGCGAGTGCCTGGCGGACGGAGCGGGTCCCGCCCTCGACGCGCGAGCAGCCCTTCCCTCCGGCCGAGGTGATGGAGCCCGTCCGGCGGGCCGAGCGCCTGGTGCGGGCGATCGAGGACACCTCGGCATCGGTCCGCGGTCTCCCGCTCCTGAACCAGGACAAGGTCTGGGAGCGAGTCCGCTCCGCGGGCCTGGACGAGCTGCTCCAGTTCGACTGGACGCTGGTCGGCGAGGCTGACGCGCTGGCGGCTGATGTGCAGCGGGTCACCGCGCTGGACGAGCTCGACGTGACCAGCCTGGACGCCAGGCTGCGCAAGCTGCGGGAGGTGATGGCCGACCGGCAGCGCTACGTCGAGATCTCTTGAGCTCCGCGGGGGCTCCGGGGGTCGTCCTCCCGGGCTAGCACTGTGGGTAGGCTGTGGCCGGTATGAGCGCGAGCGACATCCGGCCGCCGGCGGGGACGACCGCCATTGTGCATCTGGTCCGGCACGGAGAAGTACACAATCCCGGCCGCATCCTGTACGGGCGCCTGCCCGAGTTCCATCTGTCGGAGGCGGGCCGGCTGATGGCGAAGGCGGCGGGCGACTACCTGGCCGGGCGCGACGTGACCGTGCTGAAGTCGTCTCCGCTGGACCGCGCGAGGGAGACGGCCGAGCCGATCGCCGCGGAGCTCGGACTCGGGATCGAGATCGACGCTCGCCTGATCGAGCCCTGGAACCACTTCGAGGGCATGCGGTTCGCTGTCGGCGACGGGGCGCTGCGGCAGCCCCGGCACTGGGTCTACCTGCGCAACCCGTTCCGGCCCTCGTGGGGTGAGCCGTACCGGGAGGTCGCCGCGCGGATGCTGGCCGCGTCCGTCGATGCGGCCAGGGCGGCGCGGGGGCACGAGGCGGTGTGCGTCAGCCATCAGCTGCCTATCTGGGTGACGCGCCGGGCGGTCGAGAATCGCCGGCTGTGGCATGACCCGCGGCGCCGGCAATGCGCACTGGGCAGCGTGACCAGCCTGATGTTCGCCGAGGACGAGATCATCGGGCTGCACTACGCCGAGCCGTCCGGCTCTAGCTCCGGCCTCGTGCCCGGTGCCTGAGGGCGCGGACTAGCCGCTTTGGGTAGCGAATCGCCGGCCCACTGTGCCGGCGTGCATGCCGGTCCGGCACAATAGGCGCGGTACTACTGCCTGTAGGAGATCGCCGAGTGTCCCGCCTTTCCCGCCGTGCGCGCAGTCTGGTTGCTGTCGGCGCCGCCGCCCTCGTGGTGGCCGTTGCTGGCTGCGACGGCGGGGCCATCGCTCAGGACACGCCCATCAGCAGCGGCCAGAGTTTCGTCAGCAGCAGTTATGAGACGACGGTCTTCAAAGCCGGCAGCAGGCCGCTGGCTCCCGCAGTGTCGGGCACGACGATCACCGGCAAGCCGCTGAGCCTGGCCTCCTACCGGGGCGAGGTGGTCGTCGTGAATTTCTGGGGGTCATGGTGCTCGACGTGCCGGGCGGAGGCGCCGGCCCTCGGTACCCTGGCTGGCCGGCTCTACGACCGCGGGGTGCGATTCGTGGGCATTGACATCAGGGACGAGCCGGATAGCGCGCTGGCGTACATGCAGACTTTCCAGATCACCTACCCGAGCCTGAACGACCCGGACGACGACCTCGCGCTGCTGTTCCGCGCGACGGTCCCGCCGGCCGCGATCCCGTCGACGATCATCATCGACCGGCGCGGCCGGATCGCTGCCCGGATCGTCGGCGAGGCCAGCTACCAAGGCCTCCTGGACCTGATCACTCCGGTCGTGGCGGAGCGGGCATGACCACTGCCGACCGAGACCGCCCGCCGCCCGCTGAATCCGGGCTGACCGAGGCCGAGCTGGCCGAGGCCGGGCTGGCCGAGTCGTCCGCGCGCAAGCCGATCGCGGGCGTGCGCCTCGGCTTCGGTGGCTGGCTCCGCTGGGGGTGGCGGCAGCTGACCTCGATGCGGACGGCGCTGATCCTCCTGTTCCTGCTGGCACTCGCGAGCGTGCCCGGCTCGGTCCTGCCGCAGGAGGGCATCGACCCGGCGGCGGTCACCCAGTACTACACCGCGCACCCGGCGCTGGCGCCCCTCCTCAACCGGCTCTCGCTGTTCAGCGTGTTCGCCGCGCCCTGGTTCGCCGCGATCTACATCCTCCTGTTCGCCTCGCTGGCGGGATGCGTGCTGCCGCGGACGTTCCGGCTGGTGGGGTCGGCGCGGCAGCGCCCGCCGCGGGCACCAAGCAACCTGGCCAGGCTGCCGTTCTCGGCCAGCTACGCGACCGATCTACCGCCTGGCGAGGCGCTTGACGCCGCCAGCCAGGTGCTGCGGAAGCGCCGGTTCCGGCTCGAGTCCGGCGATGGCTGGGTCTCGGCGGAGAAGGGCTACCTGCGCGAGGTCGGAAACCTGGTCTTCCACATCGCGCTGCTGGCCCTGCTGCTCTCCGTCGGCCTGGGCGGGATCTTGGGCTACAAGGCCAACCGGCTGCTGATCGTGGGCCAGGGTTTTGCCAACACGCCGACCGCGCTGGACGTGTTCCGCCCTGGCCGCCTGGTCGGCCCGTCTAACCTGCAGCCGTTCGAGATCAACCTGAACAGCTTCCAGGCGAAATACATCACGTCCGGGCCCGAGATGGATCAGCCGATCGGCTACACCGCTCCGCTGAGCTACCGCGCCGAGCCCGGCGACCCGCTGCGGCATTACACGCTGTCGGTCAACCACCCGCTGGTCGTCGACAGCGTCAGCGTCTACCTGATCGGGCACGGGTACGCCCCGGAATTCAAGATCACCGATGGCACCGGCAAGGTCCGCTGGCAGGGTCCGGTGCCGTTCATCCCCGTCGACCCGACCACCATGATTTCCGAGGGCGTCATCAAGGTGCCCGACGCGGAGCCGACGCAGCTCGGGTTCGCCGGAGTCTTCCTGCCGACCGCGGTCGACGTCGGCGGCCAGCTGCAGTCGGCGTTCCCGGCGGCGCTGTTCCCGCGGGTGAGCCTGGTCGCCTATGCAGGCAACCTCGGCATGAACAGCGGCTCCCCGCAGTCGGTCTACCAGCTGGACACCACCGGCATGCACCGGCTGCCGATCGCTGCCACACCGCTCGCGCCCGGCCAGTCCATGCGGCTGCCGGATGGCGCGGGCACGCTGACCTTCACCGGCTACCAGCAGTGGATCAGCCTGGCGATCACCTATGACCCGGGCCAGCTTCCGGCCCTGATTTCCGGATTCGCCGCGCTGGCCGGGCTCATCCTGTCCTTCATGGTGCGCAGGCGGCGCGTGTTCGTCCGAGCGCGGACGCTCGCCGACGGCGGCACCGAGGTGATGCTCGGCGGGCTGGCCCGGTCCGATGCCGCAGGCGGATTCGAGAACGAGTTCGCGGACCTGACCAAGGTCTTCCGGAACTCGGGCACCACCAAGACAGCTGGCCCCACGGCTCCAGGCGACGCTGAGCACAATCCGGCCCTCGCGGGCCGGGAGGGGAGTGAAGGGTAGATGCCCGTAAACACAGGGCTGGCGGATGTCAGCAACGCACTCCTGTTCAGCACGGTGATCTTGTACGCGATCGGGATGCTGTGCTACGCCTGCGACTTCGCCTTTGCCCGTCAGCGCGTCATGGCCGAGATGCCGGCCCGGGTCGCGGTCGGGGCGGGCGGGCCGCCGGTCACCGTGCCCGCAGCGCCGCCGGCAGCCGGACCGGCCACGGCAGGGCCGTCGTTCCCGCAAGAAAACACGCCTGACGGCGCGGCCCAGCGCTGGCCGGTTGGCTTCTGGCAGCGCACGGCCTTCGGGCTGACCTGCGTCGGGCTGCTCAGCCAGGTGTTCGCGATCCTGACCAGGGGCATTGCCGAGCACCGGGTGCCGTGGGGCAACATGTACGAGTTCCTCGCGGCGATCACCTGCATGGCCGTGCTCGTGCTGGTTGTCGTGTCGGTGCGCTATCAGGCCTACTACATGGGCCTGTTCGTTCTGCTGCCGGTGGTGCTCGGCCTCGGCATTGACCTCACCGTGATCTACACCCCGGCCGGTCAGCTGGTGCCCGCACTGCAGTCCTACTGGATCGCGATCCACGTCACCGCGATGATCGTCGCCGCGGGCTTGTTCATCTTCGGCGCGGTCGTCACGACGATCTATCTGCTGGCCGACCGCAGCGAGCGGCGCCTGGCGGCCGGGCGGCCGTCATGGAGTGCTGGCATTCTGCAGCACCTGCCCGGACCGGTGATACTCGACCGGCTGTCCTACCGAACCGTCCTGTTCGGGTTCCCGGTCTGGACCTTCGGCGTCATGGCCGGCGCGATCTGGGCTGACCACGCCTGGGGCCGCTACTGGGGCTGGGACCCGAAGGAGACCTGGTCTTTCATCACGTGGGTCGTCTACGCGGGCTTCCTGCACGCGCGGGCCACGGGAGGATGGCGCGGACGGCGGGCCGCCTGGATCCACCTCGCGGGCTTCGGCTGCCTGATGTTCAACCTGATCGGCGTCAACCTGCTGATCACGGGACTGCACTCGTACGCCGGGATGTGAGCCCGGGCGGACTTACTCCTCGCCGCGCGCCTCGCGAATGCGGCGGTCAAGCTCGAGGAGGAAGTCCTCGTCGTCGTCGGGCCCGAGCGGCTCAGGGGTGCCGAGGGCGGCCAGCCAGTTGCTCTGCTCGGCGTACCCGACGGCCGCCTGAGCGGCCGGGTGGCGCATGAACGCTTCGGCCGGCCCGAGCCCGTTCACGCCGTACCGCGGCGAGCGGCGGCCCGGGAAGATCCGCTGCGGCCGGCCGACCAGCAGCCAGGCCATAGCGCCGAAGATCCAGAACGCGCCGGCGATCAGGAGCCACATGCCCTTGGAGAGCGTGGTGAACTCCGAGTCAGGCGTGGTCGTGATGTCCAGCATGCACGGAAGCACAAATCCGACGCTAAATAGGACGATAAGAGCACAAGCCAGCCACATGGACGCAGCCTAGCGGCTGTGACCTGGTGCTCGTCACGAATTGCCAGTTCTGTCCCCGTCACTTTTCTCACAAATGTCCTCACGCTCTGTAAGATCGCAGGCCTGCAGGGCCGGGGCGGCATACGCTGAGGGCGGGCCAGGCAACGAGCGCCGGCCCGCGTGCCCTCATGGCGGGGAGCTGATATGCCGCTGCGGTTACTCGAGCGCGCTCGGCTGCTGTGCCTCCGAGCGGTAGGGCGGTCAGCGCCGCCATCGGCCGGGCCGGGAGCCCAGCCGGACCGGCCGGCCGCGCAGGTCAGCTCGCGCGGCAGCCACCGCCGGACCCGCCGCCAGCCGTCCGTGCCCGCCGGCGGATCCCGGGGACTTGTCTTCCCACGCGGAATCGCGCCTCCAGGCCAGGCCCCGCCCGCCGCCGGCCTCGGTCGAGGGCCGGGCAGCATTCGCCCGGCGGCGCCCGGGGGCGCGGACGCGGGGCGCGCCGCGAGCGGCGCCGACGCCGTGGTCCTGGCAGCCGGGCCGGTTTCGCCGCCACCTGGCTCTGGCCCCGGTCGCGGTGCCGCCGCCGGGCCGCGCCATCAGGTCGGGATCGCGGGCTCGGCGAGAGTAGCGATCAGGACCAGGCAGGCCGGGGCCAAGGCCGCGGACCGGCAGCGCGCCCTGACCCGCCAGGCGCAGACCGCCGAGGTTGCCCAGTCGTGGTTTGAGCCGCGCCAGGCCCGGCAGGCGGCCGGCACCCGGCACTGCGGCTGCCTGGAGGACATTCTCGTGCGGGACTGGGTTCCCGAGGAGCGGCCGGCGCCGGCCACAGTGACCGCGATCCGGCGGCTCGCCGACCTCCCGCAGCTCATCAAGGAGAAGCTGGCTTCCGGTCTGGAGGCCATTTACGTCGGAGCCGGAGGCGTTCCCGATCTCGATGACATGGCCCAGCTCAAGGGCGTGCTCCTCCCGTCGGGCCGGGCGACCTGGGACGCCTGCGCCGGCGCCTACGGCGACCGGAAGATCGTCGTCGGCTCGCGGCCCTCGCCTACTCCGGACGTGATGTGCCATGAGATCGGCCACGCGCTGGACGATCTGGATGGGAAGGCCGGAGTGTGGCAGTCGGACTCAGCCGACTTCGGCCGCCTGTATCAGCGCTGCCTGCCCAGGATGGCCAGCGACTTTCACCGGCACGGCGGGCCGCTCGGGCGCCGGGAGTTCTTCGCCGACGCCTTCGCCGCGATCGCGTCCGGCCAGCGCCCGGCGCTGGTCGAGATGCTGTCCGGCGATACCCGGACGGCCCTGGATGTGATGCTCTATTTCAACGTGCGGTACGGCATCTGATGAGGTCAAAGCAGCAATGTTCGTGATCCGGCTAGCCAACGGCAACCTGCTGGTGCCCGATTCCGCCGTCAGTTCGGACGGGCGCATGCTCGGCGACGCTTACGTGGAGATCGGCCCCGACGACCCCGCCTACGGCAGGCTGGCCGACGGGGCGCTGACCGAGGACGAGTACGAGGAGCGCAGGCGCGCGTGGCGCGAGGGCGACGAGGAGCTCCGGCGCGAGTTCCTCGACTATCTGGCGCGGCACGGGACCAGCGGCGGCTGGAACGAGTAGCGAGCGCCAGGCTGTGGGCGGCGGGCGTCCGGTTTTGCCGCGGCGAAGTTCTCGTGGTGGGATCGGCTGATGGCCCTGTCCGATGTGCGGCCTTTGCTGGTACTCACCGGCGTCAGCCGGAGCTACGGCCCGCTCCCCGCGCTCAAGCCCGTCGACCTGCAACTGGCGGCGGGACACTGCGTTGCGCTCCTCGGCGTGAACGGATCGGGTAAGTCCACCCTGCTGCGGATCGCCGCCGGCCGGGATGCGCCGACGTCCGGGCAGGTGCGCTACGGCGGGCTCCCGCTGCTTGAGGACGCGCTCGTGGCCCGCACCGAGATCGCGATGGTCGGGGACACCGCGGCGACCTATCCCGATCTCACCGTCAGCGAGCACCTGCTGCTGGTCGCGATAGCACACGGCGCCGGGAGCGCGGCCCCGGCCCGCGTCGAGGCGGCGCTGGCCGAGTGCCGGCTTGCCGATCACGCCGACGCGCTGCCGAGCGCGCTCTCGAGCGGACAGCGGCAGGCCATGCAGCTCGCCGCCGTCCTCGTCCGGCCGCGGCGGCTGCTGATCCTGGACGAGCCCGAGCAGCGGCTCGATCCCGGCGCGCGGCGCTGGCTAGCCGGACTCCTCGCCGCGGAGAAGGCGGGCGGGACCGCGGTGCTGCTCGCCACCCACCACGTGGAGCTCGCCGACGCGATCGCGGATGAGGTGCTCGTGCTGCTTGACGGCGACGTGATCGGGCGCGGTGCGCCCGCCGAGGCGCTGGCGAGCCTCAGGTGAGCACCTGATGGCCGCCGCACCCGCCGCACCCGCCGCACCCGCCGCGGCCGAGACGGTAGACGGAACCGAGGCCGTCCTCACGCTGCTGCGTGACGTGCGCCGCGATCAGGCCCGCGCCCGTGCGGCCAACCTTGCCTTCTGGCTGTACATCGCCGGACTCGCACTGTTCATCTACGGAGGCTGGCTGGTCGCCGCCGTCGTCGGGGCCCTGCGGCACCCGCCGCCGGCCGTGCCCGACACCCCCCTGCTGCTGCGCGCCACCCCGGCTGGCCTGTGCGCGCTGATGATCCTGATCGTCGCGGCTCTGCTCTGGGACACACTCTGGCGCGGGCCGGTCACCGTCGCCCGCCCGACCGCGGACTGGCTGCTGAGCACGCCGGTGCGCCGCGATCGGCTGCTGCGCCCGCGGTACCGGCGGGCCGCGGCGATCTCTGTGCTGGCGGGCGCCGCGGCCGGCCTCGTTCCGGCGACGCTGCTGCTGGCGGCGGGCCTCGGCGGCCCGACCGCCGGTCATTCGCTGCGGCTGATGGGCGCGGGCATACTCGGAACCGCGCTGCTCGCGATGCTGGTTACGGGCGTCGCGGCGGTGGCCGAGGCACACGCGAGCCCGCGCGCGATCAGGACCGCGATCCGCGCCTGCGCGCTCGCGGTCCTCTTGCTGGCCGGCATCGCCGCGCTCACCGCCGCCTACCGGCTGCCGGCAGTCATCGGCACCGTGCTGCTCTGGTCAGGTCCGTGGGGCTGGGCCGCGCAGGGGCTGGCCGGACTCGCTGGCGGCGCCGCGCCGCTGTGGCCGGCGGCGCTCGGCCTGCTCGCGATCGCGGCGATCGGCACGCTGGTGGCCGGAGACCGCTCCGCCGCGCAGGTCCCCGCGGCCGCCTTGCGGGCACGGGCTCACACGCTGGGCGACATGTCGGCGGCCGTGGCGAATCTCGATGCCCGCCGGGTCACCACCGCCTACCGGGGGGCGACGGGATCATACGGCCGCGCCCGGCTGCGGATCAGGCCGCCGCTGCTGCGCCAGCTGATCGTGCCCTGGCGTGACGTGACCGCGCTGCTGCGGGCGCCGGCGCGGTTTGCCTGGTCGGTGCTCCTCTCGCTGGCCGCGGTCGGCCTCGGAGCGCTGGCCGTCCGGTCTCCGCACGCAGCGCTGCTCGCGCTGACCGGTGCGCTCGTCTTCGGCTACCTGGCGGCCGCGGCCCTCTGCGAGGCGGCCAGGCTCGACGGCGATGACCCCCGGCGCTCCGCCCAGCTGCCGATTCGCTACGAGTCGCTCGTGTGGTGGCACGCGATCGTGCCGTGCGCGGCCATGATCGTGCTCGTCGGCGGCCCGGCGGCGGCGCTGGCTGTGGTCACCGGTCATGCCTGGCTGCTCGGCCTGGTGGCCGTGACGATCCCGGTGCTCGTCGGTGGCGCGCTGGTCAACTCCTACCGCGGACCGCTCGAGGGCGAGATGTTCGCCGGTTTCGACACGCCCGTCGGCAACTCCTCCGGCGTTACGATCACCCTCTGGTACATAACCGGCCCGCTGCTCGCGATCGCACCGATGATCGTTTTCTACAACAGTGCTCTCCACACCGGTGCGCTCAGGGCAAACCAGCATGGCCACGCCGCGACGGCGGTCGTGCTCTCCGCCGTCCTCGCGGCATGGCTAGGGTTCATCGCCGCCAGAAGGGCCAGGCGGCTGCGATCAGGCTGAACGTCCCGGCTTGCGTCAGGACGACGCTTCGACCGCCCCGTCGTGGCCCTCAAGCAGCTCGCGCACCTCGGCCTCGCGGAAGCGGCGGTGGCCTCCCGGCGTCCGGATGCTGCTGATGCGGCCAGATGCCGCCCAGCGCGTAACGGTCTTCGGATCGACTCGGAAGAGCGTGGCTACTTCCCCCGGCGTGAGCAGGCGCTCACTAGTGCCATCCATCGTTACTTGTCCCCCTTGGTGGGCTCCCTAACCTCTGTCGCAAGTGTCGCAGATGTTCGCTAACTTAGCTAACGTTGCGACAAGGAGCCTTTTTCTCCCAAGAGTCCTGTTAGCTGCACAAGAATCTCTTTAAATCTGGGCCCTGCTAGCGAAACAATCGCGAGAAGCGAGGCCGTTGCCACACTTTCTGTCGCGGGTATCGCGGCGCGTCCCGCCGGCCTGCGGCCCAAAAGTAACAATGGCTCAACGCATGGTGATCGCGGCTAAACATTAAGTGAGCGGGCGGCGATTACGGCGAGGGCCGGCTTGCGGCCGCGGCAGCGCGGCCTGGGCCCGCGAGCCGGGCTCGACCAGCAGACTGTGTCGTTCTGGTGTCGGCGCCGGAGCGACACCAGAACGACACAGTCTTCCCCGACCTGGTGCGGGAACGGCCCCAGGAGACCCTCGCGCCCCAGATGCCGCACGCACCTCCGCGCCGATGGGCCTGCTAGTGCGAGCCGCCGGCTGGCGCCGCCGCGGGCGATACCCGCGAGCCGGATCAGGCCGCCGCAGGGCCTATGCTCGTACCGTCATGCGCGCGACGATGTCCTACACGATTCTGCGGTTGCTGCTGTTCTTCGCGGCCATCTGGCTGCTCGATCTGGCGGGCGCCCGCGGCATCCTGCTGCTCGCGCTCGCTGCGGCCGTCAGCGCGCTCATCAGCCTGGTCGTGCTGTCCCGCCTGCGCGACGGCATGTCGATCGCGCTCACCACGCGGCTTACCCGGTTCCGCCAGCGCCTGGACGACGGCGCCAGCTCCGAGGACATCGACTAACCGCTACCGCCCCTCGGGCGCGAGCCACCCGCCGGTCTCCAGCAGCCGCAGTACCGCGGCGACGGCCTCGGGCCGGCTCATCGAAGCGGTATCGATCACCAGTTCCGCGTCCGTCGGCTCCTCGTACGGGTCGGAGATGCCAGTGAACTGCTTGATGATCCCGGCCCTGGCCTTGGCGTACAGGCCCTTGCGGTCGCGGGCCTCGCAGACCTCGACGGGTGTCGCGACGTGGATCAGGAAGAAGTCGCCGACGTCGTTCACCATCTGCCTGACCCTGGATCTCGCGGCCGCGAACGGCGCGATCGGAGCGCAGATCGCGATCCCGCCATGCCGGGCCACCTCGGCCGCGACGTAGCCGATGCGGGCGATGTTCAGGTCGCGGTCGCCGCGGGAGAACGTCAGCCCGGCCGACAGCAGCTGGCGGACCACGTCGCCGTCGAGCAGAGACACCCTCCGGTCGCCACGCTCGGACAGCACGTCGCTCAGGTCCCGCGCAACGGTGGACTTGCCCGACCCCGACAGCCCGGTCAGGAACAGCACGAGACCGCGCTGCGAGCGCGGCTGCCGGACCCGGCGCAGCTCGCGCGCGACGGGGGCAGGGGTGAGCCAGGCCGGGATCTCGCTGCCGCCGTCGAGCAGGTCGCCGAGCTGATCAGCGGACAGGTCCTCCATCTCGGTGCCGGCCTCGATCAGCGAGAGCGGCCGCCAGACCTCGGCGCGCGGGTCATAGGCCCAGTCGCCGGACGGCAGCACCGGGATCGCCGCGGCCGCGGCCAGATCGGGGTTGCCCGCGGGCAGGCCCGAGTCCGCCATGAGGTGGGTTGCGCCGTAGGCCGCCGCGACCCGCGCCCAGGTGGCCACCTCGCGACCGCGGCCCTGCGCGTCTGCCGTCGTTCCGCCGTGGCGAGCCAGGGGGACCGGTACCACGAGGGCGCCGGCCGGGAGGCTCGGCGCCGCGGCCAGCACGGTGCGGATCAGGGCCTGCGGGCTGCGCACCACGTCGGCCGGGCCGCCGACGAGCGGGAGCACCAGCACCTGCGCGCGCAGCTGGCTGGCCAGGTGCTTGAGCTGGCCGATGTGGCGGCTGCTCAGCGGGCCCCTGGTCGCGAACGCGAGCACCGGGCCGTCGCCGAGCTTCGCCCTGGTCTCGGCCGGGGTCAGCATGAGCCGGCGGAATGGCCCGTGCTCAAGCTCCCGGTTCGCGACCGCCTGGCCAGCGAGCCGGACCAGGTCAGCGCCGGGCGAGCCGTCGACCGACCCGCCGCGCAGCGGCGTCTGCTCGGTGATCCTGAGGATGGCGACCGGAGTGCCCTCGGGATCGGCGAGGATGAGCTCCCCGGCGGTGGCCTGGCCGGGCGGGGGCGTCAGCACCGAGCCGGGCACCTCGAGTGACACCGTCGCCGGGAACGGCGTGCCGTCGGCCAGGCGATAAGACGACCGCACCGCCGCGACGTCGGCATCAGGCATGAAGCCCGTGAGCGGCGAGAAGGCGCCTGACAGCAGGAGTTCCAGGTCAGCGAGCTGATCCTGGGTCAGGGTGTAGGTCGGCGGGTCGGAGAGCACAGCCGACGGCGCCACCTCAGCCCTAGCAGTCACGTTCCCCTCCATCCGGCCAGCGATCCGGCAAGCGCGCCGCTCACGGCCTGAACAACCAGAAACTGCCGAGCAAGCCCGAGGGTACCGGAACGCGCGCCGCGACGGCCGCAGGCCGGACGGCCTGGTCGCCACGGGAGCGGGCAGAGGGGGATTACGGCAGTACGCGGGCGAAGCGGTCTTCCGGTTTCCTGATGATGTAGCACAGCTCGTCGTGGTCGCCGGTGAGCCGGCCGCGCGACAGCCAGGCGACGAGCCGCCCGATGAGTCCGGCCGGCGATGGCCCGCCGAGAGCGCCCCCCGACCTCGCAACCCCGCGGTGCGCGACCGCCAGCCCGTGCCGGCCCGCGAACGCCTCGATCCCGCGGGCGGTGGCCACCGGCTCGTAGACGGCCGCGTGCGGGCCGGGCTGGCCCGGACGAGCGGCGTGCCAGGCCAGGGCCCTGACCGCGCGCGGCAGCCGCCGGTCAAGGAAGCCGGTGACGCTGCGCGGGTCGGCGATGCGCAGCATCAGCAGGCCGCCCGGGCGTACCGCCGCGGCTAGCCGCGACAGCACGACGTCAGCGCAGGTGACCCGGTGCAGCAGCAGTGAGCACTGCACGATGTCGAACGACCGTGGTCGTAACTGGATCATCCGCAGCTCGCCCAGGACCGCACCGGTCAGGTCCGGGCGGCTGGCGACGGCCGCCCTGGTGACCGGCGTGGCCTCATCGACCAGCGAGACCGCGACGGCGTGCCCGCTCGCGTGCACCGCGGCGACGTCGAGTTCGCCCCCGCCCGTGGTGCAGCCCGCCTGCAGCACGCTGACGGCACGGCCGGGCCGCTGAGCGGCGTAGTCGATGACGAGCCGGGTGAACAGGCTCGCGGACGGCGCCGGCCCGCCACGCGCAGGCTGGCCAGCTGCCGCCCGCCTGCTGTTCTGCGCGCGGGGGCCGGCATCGGCAAGGCTGCCGTCGGCAATACCCAGCCCAGGAAGTCCCTCCACAGTTGCCACGATTCCATAGAGTAGCGCTCTGAACACGTACTGCACTTGGAATGTGACCGGCCGGAACGGTCCCGGCCAGCACGCGGCCCGTGAAACCCGTAAGCTAGGAGCATCCCGTCGCATAGCAACCGCAAGGCGCTGGGCTGGCTCGCCGGCTGACGTCCCTTGCTCGCTATCACGGGCCGTTTGTGCTGCCTAAGTAAGGACACAATGAGTCTCTCCGGCCTACTCCCGGTCATCGCCTCGGACCCGGATCTGAGCCAGGCCACCGATCAGTCGGCGCAGCTGCCGACGCTCGGCGGCGACTTGATCGCGCCCGTTCCGCTCCGCCCCCTGCTGGTAGCCGCCCTGGCCGGCGCCACCAAAGACGGCATCGTGCTCGCAGTGACCGCGACCGCGCGCGAGGCCGAGGACCTCACGGCCGCGCTCGGGTCGCTGCTCGGCGACGACGCGATCGGCTACTTCCCCGCCTGGGAAACCCTGCCGCACGAACGGCTGTCACCCAGGTCAGACACCTCCGGCCAGCGCCTGGCGGTGCTGCGCCGCCTCGCGCATCCCGACCCTTCCGACCCGCGCTCCGGGCCGCTGCGGGTCGTCGTCACCCCGGTCCGCAGTCTCCTGCAGCCGATGGTCAGTGGTCTCGGCGAGCTCGCTCCGGTCAAGCTCGTGCCCGGCCAGCAGGCCAGCCTCGAGGAGATCGTCACCCATCTGGTCGAGATCGGCTACGCCCGCGTTGAGCTCGTCGAGCGCCGTGGCGAGATCGCCGTCAGGGGCGGGCTGCTCGACGTGTTCCCGCCGACGGACGAGCACCCGCTCCGGATCGAGTTCTGGGGCGACGAGATCGAGGAAATCCGCTACTTCAAGGCCGCCGACCAGCGCAGCCTTGCGACCGCGCCCGACGGGCTGTGGGCGCCGCCGTGCCGCGAGCTCCTGCTGACCACGTCGGTCCGTGAGCGCGCCCGCCAGCTCGCCTCCGAGTGGCCCGGACTGCACGACATCCTCGGCAAGATGGCCGAGGGCATCACGGTCGAGGGCATGGAGGCGCTGGCCCCGGCCCTCACCGACAGGATGGAGCTCCTGCTCGACTACCTCCCGGCCGGCAGCAAGATCATTGCGTGCGATCCGGAGCGGATCCGGGCGCGCGCCGCCGACCTCGTGTGGACCAGTCAGGAATTTCTCGAGGCGTCCTGGGTGAGCGCCGCCGCCGGCGGCGACGTGCCGATCGACCTGGGCGACGCGGCCATCCGCCCGATCACCGACGTCCGCGAGACGGCCGCCGGCCTCGAGCTGCCCTGGTGGACGATTACGCCATTCGCCGCCGCCGACGACTCACTTCCGGCCGGGAACGACGCTGCCGCGGCGGAACTGTCCGGCGCCGACTCGGTCGCGTTCCGAATCGGAGCGGAGCCGGCGCCCGGGTATCGCGGTGATACCTCGCGCGCCGTCACGGATATCCGGCAGTGGCTGGCCGACCAGTGGCGGGTGGTGCTCATCACCGGCGGGCACGGCCCGGCGAAGCGGCTGGCCGAGATGCTGCGCGGCGACGGGCTCGGGGCCAGGGACGGCGACCTGGCGGAGCCGCCCGAGCCGGGCATCGCGCACGTGGCCACGGGGCTGCTGGAGTCCGGCTTCGTCTGGCCGTCGGTCAAGCTGGCCGTGCTCGCCGAGGCGGATCTGTCCGGCACGAGGACGGGCACGCGCCAGTCGCACCGGATGCCCAGCCGCCGCCGCGGCGGCATCGACCCGCTGCAGCTCCAGCCGGGCGACTACATCGTGCACGAGCAGCACGGCGTCGGCCGGTACCTGGAAATGACCAGCCGGAC
>DAIOWC010000082.1:0-23815 GCA_036758685.1 Streptosporangiaceae bacterium
CTGTAAAACCGTCGGCTCAGCCTACGTTGGTTCGAACCCAACACCTGCCACCACCTGCGAAGACGGCCCGTGAGCTGGGAATTCTCCCGTCTCGCGGGCCGTGCTCATTGATCCCGCAACATCCGGCTGGCGGCCAGCAGCGGATCCGTGACCGGTCAGAGCCGCACGTCGATGTCGAGGCCGCCCTCGGGACGGGCGCGGACGGTCAGCTCGCCATGGTGGGCTCGGGCGATGGCCTGGACGATGGCCAGGCCCAGGCCATGTCCTCGACGCTTGCGGAGCCGGGACGCCCCGTCGAGACGGCGGAACGGCTGCAGCAGCGAATCCACGGAAGCCGGCGGCACGACCGGACCGCTGTTGCTCACCGTCAGGACCGAGCGCCCATCGGCCTGGCCAGTCACGACCTTTACCCAGCCGCCGGGCTCGTTGTAGGACAGCGCGTTGTCCACCAGGTTGGCCACGAGGCTCTCGGCCAGGCTCGGGTCCCCCGTCGCCGGCGCGGGCGAGAGCGCCGCGTCGACCCGGATATCCCCGCCGTCCCGGACCGAGATCACCTTCGCCGCGACGGTCGCGAGGTCGAATGGCTCAGCCCGGTCGATGCCCCGCTCGCTAGTTGCGAGCGTGAGGAGCGCGTCGATCATGCGTTCCTGGTGCTCGCCGAGTCGCAGTGCCTCCTCGCAGGCCAGCCGCAGCGACTCGGCGTCGGCGGCCGGGTCAGCGAGGGCGACCTGCAGCACGGTCCGTTCAGCGGTGAGCGGAGTGCGCAGTTCGTGGGAGGCGTTGGCGACGAAGCGCCGCTGCGACGCGAATGCCGCCTCGAGCCGCCCGAACAGGTCGTCCAGCGTCTCGCCGAGCCGGGTGAATTCGTCGCTGCGGCCGCGCAGGCCGGCTCGCCGCCGGGTGCCGACGGACAGGCGCCTGCTCAGGTCGCTGGCAGAGATCTCCCTGGCGGTCGTAGTGATCGTCTGCACTGGCCGGAGCAGCCGGCCCGTGAGCAGCCAGCCGAAGGCCACCGACAGCACCGCCATCACGGCCAGGCCGATCATGGAGCCGACAAGCTGGTGATACAGCTGGCTGTCCGGGCGGGTGACGACCGGCGCCGCGTGGGAGCCAGCGCGATAGGTCGCCTTCACTGCCAGCAGCGGGATCCCCAGGACGACGACAGCCGATCCCAGGAACACGGCCGCGTACAGGACAGTCAGACGCATCCGTACGCTGCCGAACACGATCACTCCGATCCGATCTGGTAGCCGCCCTCGCGGATGGTGCGGATGACCGGAGGATCACCGAGCTTGGCCCGCAGCCGCCGGATGGTGGTCTTCACCGCGGTGGTGAACGGGTCGGCCATCTCGTCCCAGACCCGCTCCAGCAGTTCCTCGGCCGACACTGCCCGGCCGCCGGCGCCGAGCAGGCACTCCAGGACCGCGAACTCCTTCGGGCTCAGCTCGAGCCGCCGCCCGGCGCGCTGCACAACCCGGCGGCCGGCATCGAGGGTGATGTCACCGCGGCTGAGTACCGGCGGCACCGCGATCGCGGACCGGCGGGCAAGTGCCCTGACCCGGGCCACCAGCTCGGCGAAGTCAAACGGCTTGGAGAGATAGTCGTCGGCGCCGAGGCCGAGGCCGTCGACCCGGTCGCTGACGGTGCTGGCCGCGGTCAGCATCAGGACCCGGCTGCCGCCGCCGTCAGTCACGATCCGCCGGCAGACCTCGTCGCCATGCGCACCGGGCAGATCCCGGTCCAGCACCACGACCTCGTAGCGGGTCACGGCGAGCCGTTCCAGGGCGTCGGCCCCGTCGAGAACGACGTCGACCGCCATGCCCTCACGGCGCAGGCCAGTGGCGATGGCCTGCGCCAGCACCTCGAAGTCCTCGGCAACCAGTACTCGCATATGTCCAATATGCCAGGTAATAGGTGTCAGTCAGGTGTCGGCAGGCGACACGGTGCCGACACCGGCGGCTGCGTAGAACTGGCCGCATGAAAAATCACAGCTGCACCACACACAGCATCGAAGTGACTGGCCTGCGCAAGCGATTCGGCTCTGTCCAGGCCCTCGACGGCATGTCGTTCACCGTCGCCCCCGGCCTGATCACCGGCTTCGTGGGCCCCAACGGCGCCGGGAAGTCCACCACGATGCGCGTCATCCTCGGCCTGGACAGGGCCGATGACGGCATCGCGCTGGTCGGCGGGCAGCCGTACCGCAGCCTGCGGGAGCCGCTGAGTCACATCGGCGCACTGCTGGACGCCGGCGCCGTGCAGCCGGGCCGTTCCGCTCGTAATCACCTGCTGTGGCTGGCCCACTCGCAGGGCTACGGCGCGCGGCGGGTCGATGAGGTGATCACGCAGGTCGGCCTGGACGGTGCGGCCAGGCGCAAGGCGGGCGGCTTCTCCATGGGCATGCGCCAGCGCCTGGGGATCGCGGCCGCGCTTCTCGGCGACCCGCCGGTGCTGATGCTCGACGAGCCGCTGAACGGCCTGGACCCGGAGGGCATCATGTGGATGCGCGGCTTCCTCGCCGCGCTCGCGCGCGAGGGCCGCGCCGTGTTCATCTCCAGCCACCTGATGAGCGAGCTGCAGGACACCGCGGACCACATGATCGTCGTTGGGCGCGGCCGGGTGCTCGCGGATACCAGCATGCGAACGCTGCTCGCCTCGGTCGCTTGCAGCCGGGTTACGCTGCGCACCTCCGCCGCCGGGCTCGCGGCGGCGGAGCTCGCGCGGGCTGGCGGCACCGTGACCGCCGCCGGCGGCGGCGCGCTGACGATTGACGGGCTGCAGCCGGAGCAGATTGTGGCGCTGCTCGCCGGCGCGGGGGTGCCCTTTGCCGAGGTCTCCGCCCACCGGGCGTCTCTGGAGGAGGCCTACCTGGAGCTGACCAGGGAAGCAGTGGAGTACCACGGCGCCCTGGCTGAGGAGGTCTCGCGATGACCGCCATCGGCCGGGGGCTGCACTCGGAGTGGACGAAGTTCCGTACCGTCCGCGGCTGGGCGTGGGGCATGGTCGCCGCGCTGCTGGCCGTGGTGATCGTCGGGCTGATCGGGACGGCGGCGTCGAACCCGAACGGTGCCGGGGCGCTGCCCGTGGGCCCTGGCGGCGAGGCGGTCAACGACAGCTTCTACTTCGTGCACCAGTCCCTCGACGGCGACGGCAGCATCGTCGCCGAAGTGACCTCCCTGACCGGCGAGGTCGCGGCCGGCGGCCCGCGAAGCGGCGAGACGCCTGGCCTCGCTCCCTGGGCCAAGGCCGGCATCATCGTGAAGCAGAGCCTCACCCAGGGATCCAGCTACGCGGCGATGATGGTCACCGCCGCCCACGGGGTGCGGATGCAGTACGACTACACCCGCGACGCTCCCGGTCTTGCCGGCCGCGTCTCGGCCGGCTCGCCCCGGTGGCTGCGGCTGACCCGCACCGGTGACATCGTCACCGGCTACGACTCCGTCAACGGGACCAGCTGGACCAAGGTCGGCGCTGCCCGGCTCAGCGGGCTGTCCCCTGAGGTCGAAGTGGGGATGTTCACCACGACGCCGCAGGCGACGGCGGCGACCAGCACCGGACCCGGAATGATTCCCGCCGTGGCCACGGGAGGCTTCGACCGGGTCGCGCTGAGCGGCCAATGGCAGGACCGCCAGCCCGCAGGGGACTCCTGGACCGGGACGCAAATCGGCAGGGATGCCGGCACCTCCGGCAGCTATCTCGGGAACGGCTCTGGCGAGTACACATCGTCGGGCGGCACCTTCACGCTGACCGGGGCCGGTGACATCGCGCCGGTCGTCGGCGGGTCCGCGTTCGCCAGCGGCCGGGAGATCGAGAACTTCCTCGTCGGCGGGTTCGCGGGCCTCATCGTGGTGATCGTCATCGCGACCGGCTTCATGACCGCGGAGTACCGGCGCGGCCTGCTCGGCCTCACCCTGGCGGCGACCCCCCGCCGCGGCCGGGTGCTGGCAGCCAAAGCGGCGGTTCTCGGCCTGGCCGCGTTCGCTGTCGGGGTGGTGGCCGCGCTGGTGGCGATACCTATTGGGGAGCGGGAATCGGCAGCCAACGGCTTCGCCGTGGCGACGGTGCCCCTGGCGACGGAGGTCCGGGTCATGCTCGGCACCGGCCTGCTGCTGGCCGCCGCCAGCGTGTTCGCGCTGGCGGTCGGCACCATCGTGCGGCGCAGCGCGGTGGCGATCACGATCCCGGTGGCCGGCCTGGTGCTGCCGTACATCCTGGCCACCTCCGGCATCCTGCCCGACGGCGCCGGGGACTGGCTGCTGCGCGTCTCGCCGGCCGCGGGCTTCGCCATCCAGCAGAGCCTGAGGTACTACCCACAGGTCGACAGCACCTATAACCCGTCGTCGGGCTACTTCCCGCTCTCGCCCTGGGGCGGGTTCGCCGTCCTGTGCGGTTACACGGCGGTCGCTTTCGCCGTGGCCGTCATCCTGCTACGCCGGAGGGATGCAGCATGAAGAACGCCCTGCATGCGGAGTGGACCAAGCTGCGCACCGAGACAAGCAACATCTGGCTGCTGGTCGGCGCGGTCGTGCTGACGGTGGCCATCGGGGCCGGCATCGCTTCGACCACCAGATGCCCGTCGGCCGGGTGCGGCCAGGACGCGGCCAGGCTCAGCCTGACCGGGGTCATGGCGGGACAGGTGGTGATCGCGATCGTGGCGGTGCTGGCGGTCGGCACCGAGTACAGCACCGGCATGATCCGAACCACCTTCTGCGCGCTCCCGAGGCGGACCGAGGTACTGGCGGCCAGGGCGGTGGTACTGACCGGCGTGACGGTGGTCGCGGGCACCGCCTCGGTGCTCGGCTCCGTGCTCGCCGGGCGGCTGCTGCTGCCGGGCAACGGGTTCACTGTGCAGCACGGCTACGCCGCCCTGCTGTCCCTGGCTAACGGGCCGGTGCTGCGCGCCGCCGCAGGGTCGGTGATCTACCTGACGCTGATCGCGCTGCTCGGACTCGGCATCGTCACCGCCGTGCGGAGTTCCGCGGCCGCCACCGGCATCGTGCTCGCGCTGCTCTTCGTGTTCCCCGTCGTCGCGCACGTCGTGTCGAACCCTGCCTGGCAGCGGCACCTGGACCAGATCGCCCCTATGTCCGCGGGTCTGGCCGTCCAGGCAACCATCGACGTGAGCAAGCTGCCCATCGCTCCCTGGGCAGGCATCGGCGTCGTGGCCATCTGGGCAGCGGCCGCGCTGGTCACGGGCGGGCTGCTGCTCCGCCTCCGTGATGCCTGAGTAAGGGCTCGCGGCTCGGCCTGGTCCTGTCTGCCCGAGGCGTGACCAAGGGCAGGACCAGGCCCGGCCTGGTCTCAAGCGCCAATGCCTCGCAGTTGCCAGCGTTCCTTGGGTGCGAACCCGGCAGCCCGCAGTGGCGTCCCTGCGGCAATCACCGGCGATGGATCCGCCGCGGCGTCCCAGGTTTGTCGGTCTGCGGTCCACTTGCCTCCGGATGCGCTGGGCACAGTCGTGCGGCTAGTTTCCACTCGCCGGCTGCAGGGAACTGATCTGTCACTTGCGGGGATAGCGGGGGATGAGGAAGCCGGCTGATCGGCAGTGAACGCTGCGTTCTTCGCACTGGCGTTCACCGCCGCGGCGAACCCTAAGCTGCTGGCACTGGACCTGCTGCTGATCGAGAACCGACGGCCGCGCGCCATGTTCGCGTGCATCCTGGCAGGCGGCCTGGGCGTTGCCATCGCGATCGGCCTCGTGGACGTGCTGCTCGTGCATGCCGATGCCGTCAAGTCCCAGGGCAAGATCAGCGCCGGAGTCGACCTCGCCGTGGGCCTGATCCTGCTCGCCCTGGGCGTGATCCTGCTGACCGGCCTGCTGCCCAGGCTGCGCAAGGCGGCGGCGCCCGCGGCGGACGGAACGCAAGCCAGAAAGAAGAAGGACAAGGGAGACAGCTGGGCGCAGCGGTCACTCCGCGAGCCCCGCCTCGGGCTGGCTGTGTTCATCGGCGTGCTGGTCGGCCTGCCCGGCGCCTCCTACATAGCTGCGCTGCACAATCTCATCGCCGGGAAATACTCGACCACGACGCAGGTCGCCTCAGTCGTTGTCTTCGCTCTCATCGAGTTCCTACTGATCATCATCCCGTGGGCCCTCCTGGAGCTGCGGCCCGAGGGCACCACCGCGATGCTCAGGAGATCCCAGGCCTGGCTGGCCGGCCACGCCAAGCAACTTGTGGCCTGGATCGCGCTGCTCCTCGGCGCTTACCTGGTGATCAGCGCCCTGGTTCGCCTGCTGTAATGCGAGCAGCCGGCCCGCCGCGCTCGTTCAAATACCTGGGCACCGGACCTGGGCAGATCACCCGGATGGGGTGAGTTATCCGCAGCCGCCGTAGCCATGATTCCTTGGTGGGCGGCTCAGCCACCAGGAATTGCTGGCTGCCGCCAGACAGCGCGTACCGGGCAGGGGGGCTGTGAACGCGACTCCGGGTGCTTCCCGCTCGGCCTGCCGGGCCTGGGTCTCGGCAGGACTTTGGTGACGGCGCCGGCCGATCCGCTTGCGCTGCTGCGGTCGCGGAGCTACGTGGCCCTGCTGGTGCTTGCGGCGATCATCGGGGTACCTGTTTCCGCGGCGGCCTACTTCTTTCTCGCGCTGGTCAGCAAGCTGCAGGGATGGATATTCACCGACCTGCCCAAGGGCCTGGGCTTTCATGGTGAGCCGCTGTGGTGGCCGATTCCGCCGCTGGTGCTGGCCGGCCTGCTGGTCGCCCTTACCATCCGGTATCTGCCGGGCACGGGCGGGCACTCACCAGCCGACGGATTCAAGGTAGGGGAAGGCCCGCCTGCGCCGATCGAGCTTCCCGGCGTCATCCTCGCGGCGCTTGCGACCCTGAGCCTCGGCGTGGTGCTCGGGCCCGAGGCGCCCATGATCGCCCTCGGCGGCGGGCTCGGCGTCCTTGCCGTCCGCCTCGTCAAGCGGGACGCCCCGCCGCGAACCAGCACTGTGGTGGCCGCGGCGGGTAGCTTCGCCGCGATCAGCACGCTGCTCGGCTCCCCGCTGCTCGGGGCGTTCCTGCTGATGGAGGCCTCGGGACTGGGCGGTGCCATGATGGAACTCGTGCTGGTGCCCGGCCTGCTCGCCGCCGGCGTTGGCTCGCTCATTTTCATCGGCCTTGACCACCTGACCGGGCTCGGCACCTTCTCGCTGGCGATTCCTCACCTTCCCCATGTCGGGTCGCCCACCGGCGCCGAGTTCCTGTGGGCGCTGGCGATCGGGGTGGCGGCTGCGCCGCTCGGCGCCGGGATCCGATGGCTCGGGCTGTTCCTGCGACCCCACGTCGAGCGGCGGATGCTGCTGGCCACGCCGCTGGCCGGCCTGGCGGTCGCGGGACTCGCGATCGCGTTCGCCGCCGGCACCGGCAAGGGCTCCTCCGAGGTGCTGTTCTCCGGGCAGTCCGCGCTGGGCCCGTTCATCAGCAGCAGCGCCAGTTACACGGTCGGGGCACTGCTGCTGCTCATCGCGTGCAAGGGGCTCGCCTACGGCGCTTCGCTGAGCAGCTTCCGCGGCGGTCCGACCTTCCCGGCCATGTTCCTCGGCGCAGTGGGCGGCGTGGCGCTGTCGCATCTGCCCGGCCTGCCGCTCGTCGACGGCGTCGCCATCGGCATCGGCGCGATGACCGTGGTGATGCTCAGGCTCCCGCTGACATCGGTCTTGCTGGCGACCCTGCTCCTGTCGTCGGACGGTCTGCAAATAATGCCGCTGGCCATAGTCGCGGTCGCAGTGGGGTACGTCGTCTCGGCCAGGCTCACCCCGAACCCGGCCCCGGTCGCCACCCCGGGCCAGGCGGGCGCTGGCGCGCCGCCGCCTCCGGCCGTGCCCAGTCCGCCCGCAGGCTGACGAGCACTTCCCGGGCGCGTGAGCGGTGCGCCAGGCCCGCGGGTTCACGACCATCCGCTACGGGTGACGCGGCCCGGCCGCGCAGCCGGAATCCTTGGCGGTAGCAGGTCTGCTTTGCGCCAGCGCGACCACGAACCGCGAGAGGACGCTCGCCATGAACATGCCTAGCAGGGCCGCAGTCGACGACGGTACGAGGGACGCGCTGGCCGGGCTCGCGCTGGGCGACCCGGAGCTTCTCGGGGAGGGCATGGAGCTACGCGCCGACTGGCAGGCCGGCAGCGGTCTAGATCCACGCAGTTTCTCCCTGGTCAAGCTCGCAGCCCTCATAGCGCTCGACGCTCCGCCTGCCTCCTATCTCTGGCAGGTCAGCAACGCTCTGGACTCCGGGGCTACGCCGCAGGATCTCCTTGGGGTCCTGCACGCCATCGCCCCACAGGTCGGCGGCCCGAAGATCGTGGCGGCTGCACCAGAGCTCATGGTTGCCCTCGGACTGTCCCTGCCTGATGAGTAGCTAGTGCGAGGTTATTTACGGAGGTAGTCAGCAATGATGATGAGACGGCGGCCGCTGCTGCGCGCAGCGGTGGTTGGCGGCGGCGCGTACGTCGCTGGCAAGAGAGCTGCTCAGGGCTCCGCTGAACGGGCCGAGCAGGATGAGCGCATCGGCAGCGTCGAACAGCAGCAGGCAGCCGGGTCCCAGCAGCCGGCGGCGCCCGCACCGGGAATGCTCGATCAGCTGAACCAGCTCACCACGCTGCATCAGCAAGGTGCCCTCACCGACGACGAGTTCGCCGCCGCCAAGGCCAAACTGCTCGGTAGCTAGCACCGGCGCGCCCAGCGCGCCGCCGGCTACTGCAGCGCCCGGCACGGCCTCCACCTGCGCCGGCTCGACGATCAGCGGATGGGCCGGCCGATAACGTGGTGGTCCTTGTCCGGATAGGAAAATCGTGACAGGACATAGCGCATGGTCTCAAGCCGGCCGGGACCGCTGAGGAACACCGCCGGCGAGCCAGTTCACCCTGCGAGGATGACGCGGGCAGCTGCCCGCTGGGCATGGTTGCTGGATGAGTACGACAGTGACGGAGGCGCACCCCCGGGTTGCGCGCCGATACCAGCTGGAGTCACGGCTCGGGACCATGACGCCGAGCGAGCGCGCTGACCGGGGCAAGGCGGCGCGGGCCGCGGTGCCGCGGGAGAGCCATGCGGTATTTGAGCCTCCGCCGGACCGGCCCGACCCTATTGACCTGCTCGAAGAGCAGTCGGCAGGCCGGGTGCCTGAGCTGGTCCCGGTCCGGTATGGCCGGATGATGGTGTCGCCGTTTACCTATTACCGGGGGGCCGCGCTGCCGATGGCCAGCGATCTGGCGGCCACTCCGGCCTCCGGGCTTGCGGTGCAGGCGTGCGGCGATGCGCACCTGTCGAACTTCGGCGTGTTCGGCTCGGCTGAGCACCGGCTGGTCTTCGATGTCAATGACTTCGACGAGACGCTGCCGGGTCCGTGGGAATGGGACGTCAAGCGGCTGGCCGCCAGTCTCGAAGTGGCCGCGCGCGACAGCGGATTCCCCGGGCGGAAGCGGCGCGACATCGTCGCGGCCGCCGTCGCCGGCTACCGGAACGCGATGCGCGGCTTCGCCGCGATGACGGACCTGGACGTCTGGTATGCGGCCGCCGATATCGACCAGCTCCGGGCCCAGTTCGGCTCCCAGGTGAAGGCCCGGCAGCGCAAGGTGCTGGCGAAAGGGAAGGCCAAGGCGCTGACCAGGGACAGCATGCAGGAAGTCGGCAAGCTGACCCACATGGTCGGTGGCCGGCCCCGCATCATCTCTGATCCGCCCCTGCTCGTCCCGGTCAGCGACCTGCTGGCCGGCCAGATGGACAGGAAAGCCATCGAGGCTCAGATGTCCGACCTGATCGCCGGGTACCAGCGCACCCTGGAGACCGACCGCCGCCACCTGGCCGACCAATTCGTCTACGCCGACATGGCGCGCAAGGTTGTCGGCGTCGGCAGCGTCGGCACCCGGTGCTGGGTCGTGCTGATGCTCGGCAGCGGCGAATCCGATGCGCTGTTCCTGCAGGTGAAGGAAGCCGAACCATCAGTGCTCAGCCGCTTCGCCGGCGCCAGCAAATACGCCAACCAGGGCCAGCGGGTGGTCGCGGGCCAGCGTCTGATGCAGGCCTCCAGCGACATCTTCCTGGGCTGGCAGCGGATCACCACAGGCGCCGACGGCCAGCATCGCGACTTCTACGTCCGCCAGCTGCGCGACTGGAAATTCTCGGCCGACATCGCCACCATGGTTCCCCGCGGCATGCGCCTGTACGGGGCGCTGTGCGGCTGGACGCTCGCCCGAGCCCACGCCCGCTCAGGCGACCGGATCGCGATCGCTGCCTACCTGGGCGGCACAGACGTGTTCGACCAGGCCATCACCCAGTTCGCCAGCGCCTACGCCGACCAGAACGAGCGCGACCACCAGGCTCTCGTGGACGCCGTTACCTCAGGACGGATACCCGCCGAACAGGGCCTGTGAGAGCAAAGCTGCCGCCACCGGCGTAAATGGCCCGTGGCCTGGCGGCCCAGTCGGATAGTCGAAGATCATCAGGACGTACGGCGGGGTCAGCGGCCATCTGCCACGCGGCCATGTCCAGCTCGGCGGCGCCGACGGGCCGGCTCACATGGTCGACGATGATCGTTACTCGCCAGCCATATGCCGTTGCCTGGAAGCAAGCGATAATGGCCTGTATGGACCGTTTCCTCCAGGTGGAGCCAAAGCCGCCCGGGAGCCTGGGCGAGCTGGTTGCCAGCCTCCGGAAAACGGCCGGAATGACGCAGGAAGAATTGGCCGGTGCCTCGGGATTGAGCGTCAGGTCGATTAGCGACCTTGAGCGGGACAGGATTACGCAGCCGCGACGGCGATCGCTTGAGCTGCTGGCTGCTGCCCTTGACCTCGACGCCGTCCACACCCGGGCACTGATCGCCATTGCGCGCGGCGCCCCGCTCTGCTGGCCGGATCAGGCGGTGGACGAAGCAGCGGGCGCACCATTGCCTGTCCAGGGAGAGCGAGAGGTTCCGCTCCGGTACCTGCCCGGGCTGACGGGTGGCGGGTTCGTTGGCCGGCTGGCCGAGCTCAGGACGCTGAAGGCGTGGCTTGACGGTCCTGACGAGGCTGATCAGCACGTCACTATCCTCGCGATCGTAGGAGCCGCCGGAGTGGGCAAGACCACGCTGGCGCTGCGGCTGGGGCACCAGATCGCCGAGCGTTTTCCGGACGGACAACTGTGGGTAAATCTCCGCGGCTTCGACCCCGCAGGCACCTCGCTCAGCCCCGCGGAGGCAGTTCGCACCATGCTGGATGCCCTGGGCATGCGGCCCGGGCAGATCCCGGTGACCCTCGACGCGCAGGTCGGCCTGTATCGCAGTCTGGTGGCGGGCAGAAGGATACTTGTCGTACTGGACAACGTCCGCGACGCTAGCCAGGTACGCCCGATCCTTCCCAGTTCATCGCAGTGCCTGGTCATCACGACGAGTCGCAGCTGGCTGCTCGGGCTTGCCGCCAACGAAGGCGCACGCGTGCTCAACCTGGACGTGCTGCCCGCAAGCGCGGCGCGCCGGCTCCTCGCGGGCAGACTCGGTAAAGAGCGGCTGGCAGGCGAACCGGAAGCGGCAGATGAGCTGATAAGGCTATGCGCCGGCCTGCCGCTGGCACTGGGCGTAGCCGCGGCGCGCATGAGCGCGTCACCAGGTCTGCGGCTGGCGGATCTGGCCAGTCAAATGCGGGACACGCAGACCCGGCTGGACGTGCTCGATGCCGGTGATCCGGCCAGCAGCGTCCGGGCCGCCTTCTTCTGCTCCTATCAGCAGCTGCCGCCGGAGGCAGCGCGCATGTTCCAGCTCCTCGGCCTGCACCACGGGCCCGATATCACCGCCCTGGCCGCGAGCACCCTCGCGGCCATACCGCTGCAGCGGGCGCACGGTGCCCTCAGCCAGCTCGTCAGCGGGCACTTGCTCAGCGAATGGCCGCGCGGACGCTATTGGTTCCACGACCTGCTCCGCGCCTACGCTCAGGAACTGGCAGGGCCAGGTGACACCCGAGCCGCCCGCCGCGCTAGCTGGCGCATGCTGACCTGGTATCTGCACACTGCGGCGGCGGCCTCCCAGGTGGTGAATCCGACGCGACGCCACGTGAGCCTGGGAACACCACCGCGACACTGCGTACCAGCAGGCTTCGCAAGCTACGACGCGGCACTGCAGTGGCTCGAGTCTGAGCGGGTCAACCTGCTCGGCGCGGTACGGCACGCGGCCGCGCTAGGCGAGCACGAGATCGCCTGGAAGCTCGCCGTCGAGCTGTGGGACCTTCTCGACATGGGCTCGTACTGGGCTGACTGGATCAAATCCATTGAGATCGGGATTGCGAGCGCCCGAAGGCTCGAAGACTGGACGGCGCAAGGCTGGCTGCTGAATCATCTGGCGATCGCGCGCCAGCAGTCCGGTAACTCCAGTGGAGCCATACAGGCATTCCGCGAGGCCCTCGACATCCGCAAGCGCATAGGAGATCGCCACGGAACAGCCGTGGTGCTCGCGAACCTCGGCCGGGCACTGTCCGAGGCCGGCCGGCTGCAGGCGGCTGTGGAAAGCCTCGAGCAAGCACTCGCCATGTCCGCGGAGACCGGAAATCTAGCCGAGCAGGGCCGGTGCCACTATCTTCTCAGCGAGACGCAGCGGCGCCTCAGCAGCTTCGAGAACGCGGCAACCAGCGCTCAGCTGGCGGTGGATATCCTCCGGCAGGTCGGCAATGAGCGCGAGCATAGCGGCGCCCTTGTCGAGCTGGCCTTTGCGAAAATCGGCGCCGGAGATCCTGAAGACGCGCTTGCCCATGCGTCACGGGCAGCGGAGATCGCCCGTGGCCTAGGTGACCGGCAACTGGCAGCTCGGACGCTCGCGGCCATGAGCCATGCTCTGCTCCCGTGCGGCCGGCCCGAGCAAGCCCAGGAGACATGGCGGCAAGCCCGCGAGATATTCACCGATCTTGGCGATCCCCACGCGGACGACTGGCTCCGCCCGCCAGCGTGACCTGCGCGCAGACCATGCGCGTCTATCTCTGTCACTTCCGAAACAAATACTGCTAGGAAAGTGCCGCCACCGCTGCATGGGACGTAACGCCTGCCGCTGCCAGCATGGCGCTTGGCAGTAGGACAGGAGAGATATGGGCGAACAGTCGTGCAGCTGGTGGGACCCCTTCGATCCGGCGTTTCTTGCCGACCCGTACCCGGTGTACCGCCAGCTGCGAGCTCAAGGGCCCGTGCTCTGGCACGACTCCCTGGATTCCTGGGTGGTCACCGAGTATGAGCCGTGCGAGAGGGTCATCCGTGACTGGGATACGTTCGCCTCCGACTTCCGCCGGACCGGGGCGGAAGAGCCCGACGAATCCCTCAGCATCCAGACGATCGATCCGCCGGAGCAACGCGCCCTGCACCGCCTGCTCACCGATGCCGTACAGGCTCAGAATGGCGCTCTGCTGGCTGCCGGGGCCTACCACACTGCTTGCCAGCGACTGGATGGGCTGGCGGCTGACGGCGGTGACTTCGTGGCTGACGTAGCCATGCCGGTGTCCATCGAGGCAGCCCTGCGCCTGCTCGGAGCGCCAGCGGAGAACAACGGGCGGCTGTTTGACCTTTCGGCGGCTGTCGTGGCGAGCATGAACTCCGGACTGCGCCCCGAAACCGAAGAGGCGGGACGGATCGCGCGCCGGGAACTGAGCGCGCTGATCGCACATTGGTCTCGCGAGCCGGCTGACGGCGGCGTGATGTCCTATATGGCGGCGCACCGGCACGAAGCCGAGGTGCCTGACCTGATCATGGAGAACTCCCTGCGGGTACTGCTGCTGGCCGGCATTAACTCCACTCAGCGGATGCTGGGACTGGCGCTACTCACCGCCTTGCGCGATACGCAGGCGCGCGCATCCCTGGCCGGAAAGCGCGCTGTCACACGGGCCGCGGTGCATGAGTTCGTGCGATTCGACAGTCTGTCCCAGGCGCAGAGCCGCATGTGCACCCGGCCGGTCGAGCTGCAGGGCGTGCGCCTGGCCAGGGGAGATACCGTCGTCGTCTTGCTGGGCTCGGCCAACCGGGACCCCGCTCGGTTCGACGAACCTGACCATTTCATGCCCGGCCGGCGGCCAAACCCGCACCTCGGGTTCAGTCGCGGCGCCCACGCCTGCCTCGGTGCCCCGGTAGCGCTCAGCCTGGTGCGCGCCACGCTCATGGCCATCGCAGCGTGCGGGCAACGCTTCAGGCTCGCCGGAGATCCCGCGTTCGACCAGAACCCAACCCTGCGGGGCCTGGTCGGGCTGCCGATCATGCCGGCCAAGCGCTGAGGCGATCGGCACACCAGCCTCATACACCACGCTGGGTCAGATATTGCCCACAATATGCATGGAATCTGCCAGTGCGTCTGCATGGCCGTCGAAGGCTGGCGTGTGGAGAGTAAATGCCAGGAAACGCGGAGGCGTACGACCAGGGAAGAGAGGGTGCCATCGTGGCCGGCAGCCGAGGCTATGCCAGTACGTCTGACCTGACCGGGCGCTTCCCGCGGACCGAGATCTCACGGACCGCTCACCTGGCGAGGTGCCTGCTGGCTCCCGACGGTGCGGACGCAGATCAACCTGCCGCCCGCACCGAGCTGACGGATCTGATGCGAGAAGTCGTGCCGGACCTGGGTCTGCTTGTGCTCACTGGCCTGCCCGCCTCCGCATCGGACGGGGAGCGCGCCTCACGGCGCCTGGCCGCACTTCTCGGCCAGATCCTGCCGCAGAACAAGGACGGGGTGCTCGTCCGCGAGGTGCGTGACCGGGGGACAGGCATCGCCGAGGGGGAACGGGCACGCTACTCCGATTCACGATTCGGCGGCCACATGCACACCGATGGCGTGGAACGCCCGCTGCCGGCGCCCGCCTACTTCACTCTGTTCTGCGTCCGGCAATCTGAGTTCGGCGGAGCTCTGAGATTTGTGCACATCCGCCATGTGCTGGCGGCGCTAGCGAGCCGACCGGACGTCCTCGACGTGCTGCGCGCTCCATTCCATTTCGACAGGCGCGGCGATCAGGAATCAGGCGCCGGGCCTACCGTGGCGAAGCCCGTACTCTTCACTCAGGGCGGCAAGCCGGCCATCGCGTATTTCCGCAGCTACATCGAGCGCGGCCACGAGCATCCGGGGATACCCCGCCTGACGTCCGCCCAGATCGCGGCCCTGGACGCCCTGGATGAAGCCGTGTATTCAGCCGGCCATATCCGCGAGGACAAGATGCGCGGCGGCGAGTTCGCCATATTCGACAACCTGTCCCTGCTCCACGGGCGCACCGAGTTCCGGGACACGGCAGAGTCTCCCCGACTGCTGCTGCGGACCTGGGTCGGGGACTGCCTGTGAGGCTCATCGACCTGTCGCTTGGGCAGCTCGCCGAGCCGTTGCCGCATGCTGCCAGGCTCGCCCTCGCAGGCAGCGGCGGTGCGGAGTATGCGCCGGTCGCCGGCAGTGCCTGCCTGCGCTCGGCCGTCGCGGCGCACTACGTCCGCCGGGGCCTGGAGACGGCGACCGCGTCCGGCATCACGGTGAGCGCCGGCGGCCGGCACGGCTTACTCGCCGCCATCGCCGCGGTCGCCGCTGGCGGTGAGGTCCTGGTGCCACGACCGCACTGGAGTCACTACCCCAAGGTGGTCGCGTTCGCCGGCGCGCACCCGGTGCCCGTCGATGGTGACCCGGCCGACGGCTGGCTCACCCGGCCCGCCCTGCTGAATGCGCGGTGTACCGCACGGACCCGCGCACTGATCGTCAACAGTCCCGTGAACCCGACAGGCAGCGTCTACGACGCGCACGCCCTGGCCGAGATCAGTGCCTGGGCGGCTCGCCGTGAGATTCACCTGATCGTCGATGACAGCTACTGGGCGTTCGGCAATGGCGGTCACCTGGCGCCCGCCGGAGAGCTCGCGACGGTGGTCGGCAGTGCCACCAAGACACATGCGATGGCCGGGCTCCGCGTTGGCTGGGTCTGGTCACACCACACGCTCCTCACGCGCATCAGGGACTTCGTCGAGCACACCACGGGCCCGGCGTCGGCACCCGGCCAGGCCGCGGTGGCTGCGGTGCTCGATGATGATGCCGCGGTCGCCACGCGTGCGGATCGGCTGAGGGCCCTGCGGGAGTACTCGATCCAGCTCTTCGGCGCCGTTCCGCTGCTGCGTGCCGTGCCCCCAGCCGGCGGTATCTACCTCTGCCTCGACGCGTCGGCTGCGCTGCGGGATGGCGCGTACGGCTCGGCCGATGATCACGAACTGTGCGCCCGGCTCGCCGAGGTTGCCGGCGTCAGGCTGCGCGCCGGGTCGACCTTTGGCCTTGATGGTCATCTGCGGCTGTGCGTCGCGGCCCCGCGCGAGGTACTGCGCGCGGCTGCGGAACGGCTCACCAGGTTCTTCTCTGCCGCTCGTCGCCCCGTTGCCGCGAGCGCCGGGCCTGTGCTCGCGGGAGGCGCACCATGCCAGTAACTCCTACGGCCCCACGCGCTGACCGCGCCGTGCCTGCCCGCCGGGCGGCCGTCCTGCGCGAGGCGTTCGCCGAAGGCCGGTTCCTGCGGGTCGCCGGCGCACATGACGGTCTGTCCGCCCGGCTCGCGGAAGAGGCGGGCTTCGACGCCACGTGGGCGTCCGGGCTGGAAATCTGCACCGCGCATGGTCTGCCCGACCTCAGTCTGCTCGGGCTCGGCGAGTTCCTGGCGGCCGCAACGACTATGCACGATGCAGTGGATATCCCGGTCATCGCCGACTGTGACACCGGCTTCGGCGGCCCGCTCAATGCCATATACGGGGCAATGCGCTACGAGGCGGCTGGCATCGCGGCCATCTGCCTGGAGGACAAGGTATTCCCCAAGCGGAACAGCTTCGTCAGCGGCGGCCACGAACTGCTCAGCATCGCGGAATTCAGCGCCAAACTCGCGGCCGTCAAGGAGGCTCAGGTCCTTCCGGAAACGGTGCTGATTGCCAGGACAGAGGCTTTCGTCTGCGGCTTCGGCGTCGAGGAAGCGCTCGCGCGCTGTCATGCCTATGTCAACGCTGGCGCCGATGCTGTCCTGGTTCATTCGAAATCGGCTGACCCAACCGAGGTCATCGAGTTCCTGGCGGACTGGCGCTGCCGTGCGCCGGTGGTGCTTGTGCCCACCACCTATTCGACCCTGTCAGCTAGCGAGGCGGAAGAAGCGGGCGCGGCCATGGTGATCTATGCAAACCATGGCGTGCGAGCGGCGATAGCCGCCATTCGTGACATGTGGGCCAGGGTGCTCGCCGCCGGAGGCACCGGTGGCGTTGAGTCCGACATCGCCACCGTCAAGGACGTCCTGAATATCGTCGGCACGGACCAATGGCTGGACCTAGACCGATGACCAGCCAGATCGCCGCGGCCGATGTCCGCACGGCGCTGAGCGCGCACGGGATACGGCGCGCCACCGGCGTTCCATGCGGGCACCTTGCCGGGCTGTGGCAGCTATTCGAAGAGGCAGGCAGCCTTGTTCCCGCAGCGTCGGAGGGTGCTGCGCTCGCCATGGCCGCCGGGTGGGAGCTGGCCGGAGAGCCCGGCGTCGTGCTCTGCCAGAACTCCGGGTTCGGCAACCTGCTCAATCCGCTGACCTCGCTGCTGCTGCCTTACCGGATCCCTGTCCTGGTGATAATGACATTGCGCGGCTGGCCCGATCCCGCGGCGGACGAGCCGCAGCACGCCGTCATGGGAGCGAGCACAACCGCGCTCCTCGAGGCGCTGCATGTTGGGTACGCCGTGCTCGGCAGGCAGACGCTGGCGCAGTCACTGGCCTCGGCCGGGAAAGCCCGTGAGCGGCGCAGCCCGTTTTTCCTGCTGGCGCCCATGCGAGTCATCGGCGCCACGCCGCGAGGGAACAATGGATCTGCCACCGACCGCGAATCGCTGACCCGGCCGCTGGTCGTCGCCGCCCTGATGGCCGCGCTCAGCGATGAGCTGCTGGTGACGACCACCGGGTACCTGTCCCGGCAGGCTCACCACGAGCGTGACCGGCCGGGGAACTTCTATATGCAGGGCTCGATGGGCCATGCCGCGGCTATTGGCCTCGGACTGGCGGCCGCCGCATCGGGCCGCCGCACGGTCGTGCTTGACGGTGACGGCGCCTTCCTGATGCATCTCGGCACCGGTTCGACGATCGGCGCGAGCGGCGCGGAGTCGCTGGTCCATGTCGTCGTGGACAACGGCTGCTACGAATCAACGGGCTGCCAGCCATCCACATCGCGCGCGGTGGACTTCGCGATGCTCGGCCGTGCACTGGGGTACCGGACCGTGCTCAGCGCGGATACCAGGGGCATGCTGCCGGCGATCATCACCCAGGCGCTCCGTGCGCCAGGACCGGTGCTGTGCGCGGTGCGCGTGCTGCCGACCCCGGATGAGGTTCACGCGCGGGCGACCGCGTCCGCCGGCCCCGCCGACATCGGCCGGAGATTCGCCGAAGCCGCGCAGAAACCGCGGTCGCGGTGACGACGACCACAGCTGGGCCCCGGGTCATCGCGGGCCGGGGTGCCAGGGCCGAAATTCCCGCGCTGCTGGCTGGCCGACGGGTCTTTGCGGTCGCCAGCCCCGGCGCTGCCCAGCGCACCGCACTCGCAAGCTGGCTGCCCCGTGGTGCCACGCTGTTCAGCCAGTTCCAGCCCAATCCGACGACTGACCAGGCAATATCGGCTGCCGCCAGGCGAGCTGCCGCCGATGCCGACCTCGTGCTTGGCGTCGGCGGCGGCTCCGCGCTGGACATCGCCAAGGCTGCCCGCGCGCTACCGCCCGACCGTGGCGAGGCAGCCGCGGCAATCATCGGCACGACCGCCTGTGCCCGCGCCGGGGTCGAGCTGGTGCTCGTGCCGACCACGGCGGGCACTGGCAGCGAGGTCACCCGGTTTGCCACGTTGTACCGGCACGGCCGTAAGGTGTCGCTCGACGCGGCCTGCGTTCAGGCCGATGTCGCGGTGATCGACCCTGCCCTCACCGATTCCTGTCCCGCGTGGCTGACCTGGAGCTGCGCGTTCGACGCGCTGGCGCACGCCGTTGAATCAGCCTGGTCGAGGTGCGCGACCAGCGAGTCTCGCGCGTTCGCGATGGCCGCGCTGGCACTCCTGGTCCCGGTGCTGCGGGACGCGGACCGACTGCCGAGCCTGGCCGAGCGGGACACGCTGAGCGAGGCCGGCACACTGGCAGGACGGGCGATCGACCTCACCCGCACGACCGCCGCGCACGCTCTCGCGTACCCGCTGACCGTGCATCTTGGCGTGCCGCACGGACTGGCGTGTGCCCTCAACCTGATCTGGCTTGCGCCGATGATCGAGCCGGCCTGGCGCTCCGCGGAGGCCAGTGCTCTCCGCGATGTGCTGGCGGTGCCCGAGGGCAGCATCGGGGCGGGAATCTCGGATCTGCTCACCCGGCGCGGCCTGCCGACCAGCCTCGGCCCGGTCGGCCCGGCGATGGTCGACGTGATCGTGGACGAAGGGCTTGCCTCCAACCGGGTGAGCGGAACGCCGGTAACGCTGGACCACTCCCGGGTCCGCGCATCCGTCGGGGAGCTTCTTGGAGGGTGACATGCGCGATTCGGCCATGGCGACGATGGCACTGCACTCGGCCGACGAGCTGGGCGGAGACTGGGATCAGCTGGCAGCGTCGCTCGACGCTCCGGTGTTTCACAGCCGTGCGTTCATGCGCGCCTACGAGCATCATCCGGTGCAGCGAATCAGCTCGCCCCGCTACCTCGAGGTACGCGGGCCGGGCGGAGACCTGCTCGCCGCGGCGCCCGCCTATGTTCAGGGCGACCCGCTGGGCCTGCTGGGCCTGGCCGACGGTGAGCAAGGCCTGCTGTCACCCATGTGGCACAGTCCCGATTCCAGGGTCCTTGCCGCTGATGACGCGGCACTCGATGCCCTCCAGGACGCGTTCGCCGCCGAGGCCGAGGCACTCGGATGCTCACTGTGGGGGTTTGTCAATGTGAGCGCAGACTCGCCGATGGTGCCGCACCTGCTGCAGCGAGGCTTCCGCGCCAAGGAACTGGTGCCACGGTGGGTGGTAACCCGCCAGTCCGCGCCAGACGGCTCGGCCTATCTTGCGGGGCTGCGCCAGCGCGCGCGCATCGAACTGGGCCGCCAGCGGCGCCGGGCAGCCGAGCACGGCGTCAGCACGGTTATACATCAGGGCGATGTGCCGGGCCTGGCGCGGATGCTCAAACTGGTCGCAGCAACCGCGACGCGCGCCGGTTCACCGAAGTACTACGACCCGCCGCGCTTTGCCAGCTTCCTGGCCGAGCTTGGTGATCCCGTCCGCGTGCTTGAGCTTCGTGACAATGCTGGCGAGACGCTCGCGGTCGGCATCTGCCTCGTCGAGGACACCCGGTTGCAGTGCTGGTCGGCCGGTTATGTGCGGGACCGGACCGATCTCACCTTCAGTCCGTTTTACGCGCTCTGGTGGGAGTCGCTGGAGCTGATGTGGTCGCTGGGCGTGCAGACTGCCGAGTGCGGCCGGCTGAACGAGACCTTCAAGCGCAGGATGGGCATGAAGCCCAGGCCCCTGGTGGCATTGCTGGGGCCGCCGCGATGACGAACGTGCGCGCCGAGCGAGCAAGGCCCCGTGACGGCCAGCGCCGGCACGCTCTCCGCTATGCGGTCGTGCTTCGTTCACCGCAGCTGCGGGCGGTCGCCGCAGCGCACGCGATATCCATGTTCGGCACAGTCGCAGCGGACGCGGCACTCTCGCTGCTGATCTACCGGGAAACGAAGTCAGGCCTTTATGCCGCGCTTGCCTTCAGCGTCGTGTTCATTCCGCAGGCCTTCTCTGGCGCGTTCCTTGGCGGGCTGGCTGGCCGCTACCAGCCACGTACGGTCCTGGTCGGCGCGAACGCCGCCAGTGCACTTCTCGCTGCCACGATGGCCGCCCCGTGGACCCCGGTCGGATGGCAGCTCGCGCTTGCCGCCGTCCTCGGCACCATCGTCCCGATTCACAGTGGCACGCGGGCCGCGATGCTCGTCGACTCGCTGGATCACGATACGTTCCTGGCGGCGCGCTCGGTGCTGCGGATCATCGCTCAGCTGGCCGTGGTGCCTGGTTTTGTCTGCGGCGGGGCGCTGGCAGCCGAATTCGGACCACGAGCCGTCCTGCTCGGCAACGCGGCCAGCTTTGCGCTGGCCGCCCTGCTGCTGTTCTTCGCAACCGCGCGCATGCCAGGGCCACGACCGGTCACGGAACTGCACGTTCATCCGATGGCCTCGGTCCGCGCGCTCCGGCAGGACTTCCGCCAGTCGTCACTTCGCCGGACAGCCCTCCGGCTATGGCTGCCCATATCGTTCGCCTCGGCAGGAACGGGCATCACTGTTGCTTACGCCACCCAGATCGGGCAGGGCGGAACGGCGGTCGGCCTGTTGCTGGCCGCTTTCGCCGGGGGAGCGATCATCGGTGAGGTCTGCTGTTCCCGGCTGTCCGCCGGCGCGCGCCGGAAATCGGCCACATCGCTGATCTTGCTCACGCAGCTGCCGTCACTGGGCTTCGCGGTTTCCCCGCCGCTGTTTGCGGCGATCCTCTTGCGAGCCCTCAGCGGCAGCGGCCTGGCCTATCTCCAGAGCGTCGACGCCGACCTCCTGCAGCTCACCGACGACGCGACCAGGCGGCGGGTGATGATCTTCGTGTCGTCCGGTGTCATGGCCTGCCAGGGCATCGCCATGGCGGTGGCCGGAGCCATCACCCTCGTTGCCCGGCCGAGCCTGGTCATCGCCGGATCTGGTGCCGTCGGCGTCATCGTGTGCATCGCTGCGCTCGGGCAGCGACACGGCCGCGGGCACCCTGCCCTGGTTGCCTGATGGTCGGACCGTGAAAAGGAGCTGAGATGGCGTCGCTGGCACAGGAGTCGGCCGAGCTCAACGCCGCGTTAATGGCGCGGACGGCCGGGCACGCGAACATGCTCGCCGAGTACTTCGACCCTGGGGGTGACGCCCTCGCGCTAATCCGAGCACACCGGATACCGCAGGCTCTGCCCGACCGCCTGCAGGTGCCCCCGCCGCTTCTGCCCGCCCGCGCGCGGCACCAGATCGGCACGCAGCATGCCGCATTCCGGGCGGCACTGACCGAGATCTTCGAGCGCCGCATGTACGGGCAATGGGAGCGGCTAGCCGACGAGCTTCACCTGAGCGGGGCCACACGGCGATACCTCAACCAGAGCCACAGGCCGCGCTGGTCTGCCATCGCGAGGCCGGATTGCGCACTCCAGGGCGACGCGATCATGATGGTCGAACCCAACGGCGGATCATCCTGCGGCGGCCTGCCAGACATGGACATGCTCGGCCGCGTATTCGAAGCATCGCCAGTGATCGGTGACTTCCTGCGGGACGTCGGTGCTGCTGGCCCGGACATCATGCGCCAGGTGGCAGACATGCTCCGGTCCCGGCTTCGCCGGGCGGGCCGGAGCGCGGACGGACTGGTGCTGGTGTCAGATCTGCGCGAGTTCGTCGGCGACGAAGTACCCGGCCACATCGAGATCTTCGCCGCCGAGCTGCGCCGGCACGGCATACGAGCACAGCTGGGCGCCGCCGAAGACGTGGAATGCGGGACTCAATCGGTGACCTGGCAGGGGCAGACGGTCGACCTGATTTACCGCTTCTGGGCGGACCAGCCCGATCCGGACGGTCAGTATCCGGTGCTACAGCCCGTACTGCAGGCAGCCCGATCAGGATTGGTCATCCTGTTCGACGATCTCGACGATCAGATCGCCACGACGAAGGCGGCACTCGTAATCCTGTCGGAAGAGCTCGAGGCCGGACATCTTCCCCCAGATCTGGAGAGGACCCTCTCGTCGTTTATCCCGTGGAGCCGGTTCCTTGCGGACGGCCCGGCGACCGTGGACGGGGAGAAGGTCGACCTCCTGTCCTGGTGCATCGCGAACCAGCATCGGCTGGTCCTGAAACCGTGCCACGGCTTTGCGGGTCGCGGCGTGACGATCGGCCGCGAGACGACATCCACGGACTGGGCTCAGGCCGTGGATGGCGCGCTGGCAGCGGACGAGGCCTGGCTGGCCCAGATGCTCGTGGACAATGACGCCGAAAGCGTCGGAGTGATTCATGGCGGAACGATAGTCAGCGAGAAGACCTTTACCAGCTACGGATATTTCATTGTCGGCAACGACGTCCCAGGAATCATCCGGAGAAGCGCCCCATTCGGGCAGCCGTCGAGGCTCGTCATCCACTCGGCCCATGGACCGGTGTTTTTCGTATGAGCGGCCATCTCAAGGCACCATTCTGCGCCGGGCCGGCCGGCTCGACCGGTTATGTCAGGAGGTGAACGGCATGCGCCATTGGTATTAAACCCGGAAGGCGCTAGACCTGGCAGTCGCGCCATCTAGGCAGTGACGGACGTGGGTCGGCGCCGAGCCTGATGGGCGGGGATAGGTGTCGTGACCGTTCGGCTAGTCAGGGCACCTATCCCCCCCGAGCCTGCGGGTGACCGGGCGTCGCGGACGAGGGCATGGCGTTCCCGCTATCAAGGCACCATTCTGCGCCGAGCCGGCCGGCTCGACCGGTTATGTCAGGAGGTGAACGGCATGCGCCACCTGTATTGATCCCGGAAGGCGCTAGACCTGGCTGTCGCGCCATCTAAGGCGGTGACGGGCGTGGTCGGCGCCGAGCCTGATGGGCGGGGATAGGTGTCGTGACCGTTCGGCTGGTCAGGGCACCTGTCCTCCCCGAGCCTGCGGGTGGCATGGCGTCGCTGACGAGGACCTGCCGTCCGCTAGGCCTCGTCCGGCAGCAGCGGCGACGCCGGACGCCTTACCATCCCGTCATGAGGACGTCTGGGATTACGGCGGCACTGCCTGCGCAAGACGTGGGCCGGGCCAAAGCGTTCTACGTCGAGAAAGTGGGACTTCAGGCACTTGAGTCGCAATTTCTCGCGGCAAGAGACGGGCAGGTGGGCCTCAC
>DAIOWC010000083.1:0-8056 GCA_036758685.1 Streptosporangiaceae bacterium
CGCTGGCCATGACCACGATGAGCAGCTGCTGTCCGCCATGCTCAACGATCCCGATGCTGTTGGTGACCCACAGGGTCGCATCGCGTTGCCAGCCGTCGGCGACGGCAGGGATGGTGCCGGGGCTCGCCGCGGCCGAGACTCCCCACCGCTGGCTGGCCTCTACGTCCTCCATCAGCCCGATCTCGTAGTCCCGGCTCGCGGAGTTTAGTCGCGAGCCGGACGTGCACAGATCGGTCAGCAGCCGAAGCTGGTCGGTGACTGTGGTCCTAGTGAATGAGAGCGAGCCCGACGGTGCCAGGACCGTGTGCGCCAGGCCCAGATCGGAATTCGCCGCGGTCAGCCGCTGGCCGCTGCGATCGAGCCGCCACAGAGCCGCTGCCGCCTCGCTGTCGCCGGACTCGATCATCGGTGCCGCGAGCTGCGCCTGCTGCTCGGTCAGCTGAGTGCCAGCCTTCTGCTGCGCTAGGAGCAATGCGGCGAGGATGTCCACTCTCTCGATGCTGGCCGTGTGGAAATGACGGCTAGCTCCGTAGAGAGCCTGTGCCCCAGTACTCGCGTCGATCACGCCGACGGCGATGCGGCCTCCGGAGGCGCGGATCACCGGCCGGAGGGCTGCGGCCAGGCGCCGGCTCAGGCGCAACTGCGTAGCCCGGGCGTCGGCCGGCTTCCCGCCCGGTCCCGGCCCGGCGCCGCGGCCCGGCGACGCCGACGCCGACGCGGGCGTCACCTCATCACTGACCACCGGTCCCGGAGCGCCGACGCTGCCCGCCGCCACGGCAGTACCGTCGCCCGAGTGCTTGCCTGACTTGGCCGCCGTTATCGTCATCGCCACCACGAACCCGGCCATCAGCGCGAAGACGACCCCGAACGCAAGCCGTTCCCACAGCGGCAGCCGACCCGCATGGGCCGGCCTGCGACTCACTTCAAGCTCCGGAGCACAGCCGTTATCCCCCGCTTGCCCGTTAAAACCAGGCCCGGCCGTCTTGCGCTCTGAAGCCGCGTTATATCAGCGATTTAACGATTGCGCGTTACCTGACCAGGCTGGCTCAAATTCCCCGTATTGCCAAGCCTATTTATGCGCCTTGACGATAGCAGAGCGAGAAAGCGTTACCCCAGGTCAACCCCACTGTGATTCGGAAATGTTACCGAGCACTCCTGTCCGGCTAGCGTAATTGCAGAAATGTACCCAGGTATAACCCAGTTCCCACAGCTCGCCCAGGACCACCAACCCGGTGAGGCTGTCGCGGCAGAAACCCAGATGTCACCGGCACCCCAGCTTGATAGCCTCCGGCCGTGCCAGAGCTGCAGCGGCTGCATCCCGGTCATGCCCCGGCGGTCCTAGCCTTCGAGCTGGCCAACCGCTCGTACTTCGCCGCCTTCATCTCCGACCGCGGCGATGAGTTCTTCGACCAGTTCGCCGAGAGGCACAGCGCCCTGCTGGCTGAGCAAGACGCCGGTGCCGGCGCCTACTACGTGCTCGTCGCCGAGGACGGCTCGGTCCTGGGCCGGTTCAACCTGGTCCTTGCCGGAGACGGCACTGCGGAACTCGGCTACCGGGTCGCGCAGCACGCCGCCGGCCGCGGCCTGGCGACCGCGACCGTGCGGGAACTGTGCCGGCTGGCGCCAGCCCGGCACGGGCTGCGCACGCTCAGGGCTGCCACCTCCCGAGAGAACACCGCGTCCCAGAAGGTACTGACCAAGGCCGGCTTTGCCGCCGTGGGCCCGGCCGATCCGGCTCACATCGGCGGTAAGCAAGGCACGTGGTACCAGCGCGACCTGGCCACCAGCGACGCCCCGCGCCAACGTGCTGCGACGAGCTAGGGCATGGGCGTGGTGCGGAAGACCGGCCAGCACACTTCCGTCACGTGTGCGGCTTCGTCGCTGGTTTCGAAGGGCGACACGAGGTAGAGCTCGCGAATGGGCCCGTCCACCCCGATCTCGCGCTCGGCGACGTAGGTGCCGAGCGCGGCGTAGGTCTGGTCCAGGTCGGCGAACGGGCCTCGATGGACGACCACCGCCAGCTCAGCCGCCGGTATATCGAGTACTTTGGCTCGCCCGCCGCGGACGTCAGGATCAATGTCGACCGGAACGTACGCCACTACCTCGCCGGCCTCCTGCTCGAAAATCTCGGCCGGGTACAGCGCCCCGCGGGGGCCGACCGCCGAGGCACCCGCCGCGCGCAGTTCCGCGTCGAGCTCGGTGTAGGCGGCCATCCACCACTCCGCCAGGCCGGCCTCGGTCACGTGCTCGGTGATAGCAAGCGCCCGGAATGCGGGCACCAGCCGATGCTCGACCGCTATCTGGGCGGGCGGCCGCTCCAGCAGGTGCCGCAGGGAGGTGACCGTCGCCTGCGTCGCGGCCAGCTGCGACTCCATCCGCTGCATGTGGGCGACGATGACCGCATTACGGGCCGCTACGTCCGGCGCCGTCAGGACCGCCCTGATTTCCTCCAGCGGCATGCCCAGGTCGCGGAACCGGCGGATCACCTGCGCCGCTGGCAGCTGGTCCGGGACGTAGAACCGATACCCGGAGTACGGGTCGATCTCGGCCGGCTCCAGCAGCCCGACGTCGTGGTAGTGCCTGAGCGCCTTGACGCTGAGGTGGGTCATCCGGGAGAAGTCGCCGATCGGCAGTCGCACGGGCATAGCTGCGATTCTGGACGTCATGGCCGCGGGCACGTCAAGCCGGCCCGGTAGCGGCTGGAAGGCCGTCATGACCGGCCGTCCTTCGGGCCGGGCACCAGCCGCGAGGCCGCGGCGACCACCAGCAGCAGGCAGCCAAGCTGCAGCATGCTGAGCTCGAACGCGCGGTCGTAACCGAGGTGCAGGGCGCCGAAGAAGATGACTCCGGTCACGGCGACGCCGACCGCGTTGCCGACCTGCTGCATCGTCGAGAGCACACCGCCCAGGGCTCCGGCCCGCTGCGGGTCCACGTGCCCGAGCACCAGCGTCGTCAGCGGGGTGATGGCGAGGCCCATGCCGGCGCCGGCCAGGATGAGCCCGGGCATCAGCCAGTAGGCCATGTCCAGCCCGGTGGCGGTCCCGTGCCGAGCAGCCACGGTGAGCAGCAGCACGAACTCTCCCGCCGACAGCAGCACGGCCCCGATGGTGATAACAGAACGCCCGTAGCGCATCGTCAGCCTGGGCGCACGCAGGGACGTGGCGAGGTAGGCAGCCGCCAGTACCGAGATCACCAGGCCCGCCTGGAGGGGATCCAGGCCGATGCCCAGCTGCAGGTACAGGGCCACGATGAGGAAAAACGACGCCTGTCCGCACCAGAAAGCGCACTGCGTGGCGAGACCCGCGACCAGGGCACGGCGGCGGAAGAGCGTGGGCTCCAGCAGCGGGGTGCCGCCCGACCTCGCGGTTTGCAACTGGCTGAACGCCACGAGCGCGGCCAGTACCGGCACCGATCCCAGGCTGGCGAACGTCCAGGCCGGCCAGTGCAGTTGCGTGCCGTCAACGAGGGGCAGCACCAGGGCAGTGAGGCAGAGGGTCACCAAGATCATGCCGCGCAGGTCAAGCCGGCTGGCCCGGGCTGCCCTGGACTCGGGGATCTGGCGCCGGGTGAGTGCCAGTGCGACCAGGCCGACGGGCACGTTGACCAGGAACACGGTGCGCCAGCCAAGCCCGAACGGGTTGAGCTGGATGATCAGGCCGCCGAGTAGCTGCCCAGTCGCGGCGGCCAGGCCCATGACCATCCCGTAGATCGTGATCGCCCGCACTCGGGCCGGCCCCGGATAAGAGACGCCAATGATGGCCAGGACCGCCGGGCTGATCAGCGCGCCGCCACAGCCCTGTGCAAGCCTGGCCGCGACGAGCACGGCCGCGCTCGGCGCGAGCCCGCAGGCGGCCGAGGCGAGCACGAACAGTGCCATCCCGAGGCAGAAGATCAGCCGCCGACCGTAACGGTCGCCGAGGCGCCCGCCGGTAATGAGCAGGACCGCGAAGGTCAGGCCGTAGCCGGCGACGATCCACTCGGTCGCGTCCGAGCCCACGTTCAGCTGGGCGCGGATCGAGGGCAGCGCGACGTTCACGATGAAGAAGTCGAGAACGATCATGAAGGTAGCGCACATGAGTACCGGCAGTGGCGACCGGCTGCGGGCCGGCCGGGTCTCGGCCGCCGTCGGGGCCGCCGCAGCCGCCGGAGCTGCCGGAGCTGCCGGAGCTGCCGGAGCCTGCCCGGTTGTAAGAAGAGAAGCGCTGAGGTTCGTCATGCCACGACCCTCGCGGCTCCCCTTACAGGAGGGTCAACCCGAGCGGCGAACCTCAGGCGGCGCGGTGCCGGGCTGTCGGCCGTCCGACCGGCGCCGGGTTCTCCGGGCCCATGTCGACCTTCGACACGGCCATGTAGGCCACGAGCGCGATGATCGGGATGGTCAGGATGATCGAGACCGGGCCCCGGCCCAGGTCCAGGCCGCCGAGCTTGCTGCTGACGCCCATCCAGTCGGCGTAGGAGGCTCCCAGCGGTCGGGTCACCGTGTAGGCGAACCAGAACGCGATGACCGGGTTCAGGCCCAGCCGCCAGGCCACCAGCGGCACCAGGATCACCGCCGTGAACAGCACGCCGGAGGAGAAGTAGCCGAGGCGCAGGGTCGTCGCGGTGTAGTCGCCCAGCGCCGTGCCGAGCGCGAACGTGGCGATGACCGTGGCCCAGTAGAACGCCTCGCGGCGCCAGGTGCTGATGCTGTGGATCGACAGCGTCCGCTCGGTCAGGTACCAGATCACGAAGATCACGATCAGCGAGACCCCGTAGAACGCGGTCGAGTCCTGATACGGGACGTGCAGCTGGATGTGCAGGCCGTCGGCGGCCAGCGTGCCGAAGATCGCGACCGCGACGACCGCGAACCAGTAGATCCAGGTGTTGTAGCGGCGGGACGCGAACTGCAGGACCAGGGCTACCACGAGGATCACTGAGCCGACGAAGCCGGCGAACAGCGGCCCGTGGTCGAGGTTCATCCAGTCCGCGAAGGCCTCGCCCATCGCCGTGCTCAGAATCTTCGTCAGCCAGAACCACACGGTGATCTGGGTGGGCACCTTGGTCGCGGCCAGGAACGCCTGACCGTTTACCCTGCCCTGAACGTCGCCCGTCGCCATGCTGGTCAGGATGCCATAACAGCCCTAATGCTCCGGCCTGGCTTAAGCCAACTTTCATTCTTCTCAGCGCGACGGCAAGGCTTCCAGATAGGAGCGGAACGCAGCCCAGGACACGTCGGTGTCCGCCGTACGTGAATGCGGCGACCGGAACTCAGCCAGGATCAGGCTGATGTCGTCCAGGGCCCACCGCAGCCGGTAGAACTCGATCGCGGCCGCGCTGACCGAGCGCCCGGTGAGCTCGGCGTACCTGGCCGCCTCGGCACCGCTCGCGGTGAGAATCGACCACAGGTCACGCTCGGGCGGCGCGAGGCCTACGGTGTCCCAGTCGACCAGCAGGAACCGGTCCGCCGCCCGCACGAGGTTGCCGGGATGCGGCTCGCCGTGGGTAATGACCAAGGGCCGGCCGTCGCCCGCAACCTCGGCCGTCAGCGCGTCAAACCGCTCGAGCTCGCGGGCAAGCTGCGGCCCGCGGCTATCCAGCAGGTCCCGCGCGGGCTCGGAATAGGGTCCGCCGGCCCAGGCGCTGCCTCGTTCCCGTAGTGAAAGGTCGAGGACTTCGCGGTTCGCCAGGTCCAGGCCGCGCACCGGGACGCCATCCATACTCACACCGTGCAGCTCGGCCAGCATGGTGATGAGCGTCAGCCGGTCCGAGCCGGTCAGCGGCTCGCCCCACCGGCCGGGCACGCCATCGCAGTAGGGAAACAGGGCCATGGCATATCGCGGCCCGAGGCGCACGACCGCCGGCCCGGCCTCGCTCGGTAGCGGCGCCACCACGAAACCCACGCCCGCGGCCGCCAGGCCGGCGGCGGTCCGCATGGCCGCAGCCAGGTCGGCGAATGCCCGCTCCCCGCCAGCCGCGTCTAGCTCGCTCAGCGTCACGAACCACCGCCGCCCGGCCGATTCGGTAGCGAGCCAGTGGTAGCCGCCGAAGCCGACCGGCAGGTATTCCAGCCCGGCGGCCGCCAGCGCCCACTCTTCGAGCAGGGCCGCGGCCACCCGGGCGTCGCTGATGTCGGCTGGCCGTCCGTGCACGGGCCGACCCTACGCGGGCGGGTCCGGCCCCGGCGAGGCGTTTTGCGCGGGCTCGCTGGGCCGACTGGCCGGCTCGTCCGGCATCCTTGAGACGTGTCAGAGTCAGCGCCGGCGGCCGTCCGCCTGCCGCAGCCGGCCGAGCGGCGAGCCGCCCGGAGGCTGCCGGGCCCGGACAGCCTGTGGTGGCTCGTCCTGGTCGCGGGCGCGTTCGGACTCGCCCAGCTGGTCTTCGTGGTTCCCCGGCTCGGGCTGAGCTGGGATGAGGTCGTCTACGTCAGCCAGGTGAGCATGCACGCCCCGGCGGCGTACTTCGATCCGGCCCGCGCCCGGGGCGTGCCCCTGCTGGTGGCGCCCGTCACTCTGCTGACGGCGTCGGTCGTGGCCATGCGGATCTACCTGGCGCTGGCCTCGGCCCTCGCCCTGTTCCTGGCCCTGCTGACCTGGCGGGGGCTGCGCCCGGCCTGGGTACTCGCGCTCGCGGGCGCCGCCTACGCCAGCCTGTGGGTCGCCCTCTACTACGGCCCGCAGGCCATGCCCGACGAGTGGGTAGCGTTCGCCGCGCTGGCCGCCGTCGGGTTCTTCCTGCGCGCCGCCGGTGAGCGGACTTCTCCCGCGCGAATCTCGCGCGGCGCGCTCGCCGGCCTGGCCGGCTGCGTCGCGGCGGCGGCGCTGGTCCGGCCGGGCGACGCGTTCTTCCTCTCCGGCGGGCTGGTGCTGGCGATCATCGTGATCCGGGGCTGGCGGCGCTGGCAGCTCATCGCGGCGATCGCGGCCGGGCTCGCGGCCGGCTCGATCCAGTGGGTCGTCGAGGCCTACGTGCGCTTCGGCGGGCCGCTCCAGCGGCTGCACGCGGCCGGGGCCGAGCAGGGCGGCTTCGGCTTCCACCTGGCGTTCTGGGACGAATTCCGGGCGGTCAACGGCCCGACCCTGTGCCGGCCCTGCACGGTCGGCGTGCGGTATCCGGCGCTCAGCCTGTGGTGGCTCGCCCTGCCGGTGATCGTGACTCTGGGCGTGCTCGCGGCCCGGAAAGCCGGCTGGCTGCGGTCTTCGCTGCTTGTGGCCTTCTGCGGGTTCGCCGTCGCGTTCCAGTACCTGTTCCTGATCAACTACGCGGCCCCGCGGTTCCTGCTCCCCGCCTACGCGCTGCTGGTCATCCCGGTGGCCGACGCGCTGGCCTGGATGCTCACGCAGGCCCGCCCGGACTACCGGCCGCTGGCTCGGTACGCGGTCTGCGCCGCGCTTGTCGGCCAGATCCTGATCCAGCAGGTCGTGCTCGCCCACCAGGTGTCGGAGAAGGTCGCGTTCTTCGGCGATTACCAGCGCATCGCCACTGACCTGCATCGGCTCGGCATCCGGCCGCCCTGCCTGATCAAGGGCGAGCAGAACATCCCAGTCGCGTTCTACGCCGGCTGCGGCTCGGCAGCGGTGCCGACGGCGGAGCCCGCCTCGGTCAGGGTGGCGGTCCTGGAGTACCCGCGCACGGGACGGCCGGCCTATGCGCGCGGCTGGCGCGCCCACCACCTGCCCGGTATCCGCACGTCCAGCCTGCGGTTCGTCGCCTACCTGCCGCCGCGCTAGATGGTCGCGCGGTCGGCCGACCGTGGATCGGCGGGAACGGTGCCGCTGTGCAGCTGGCCGGCCAGCGCCCGGCCGCGCCAGGCGACGGTCGAGTCGTAGGGCACCGCGTCGGTGTCCACCGTCGTCACCAGGACGCCCGCCACATTGCGGCGCAGCCGGCCGACGGTGATGCCGTCGGCCCGCACCATGAACGCGGGCCAGCAGCTTTCCGCCGCCGACGTGTTCGCGCAGCTGATCCACATATAGCTGGACGCGGCGGCGGCGGTCATGCTCGCCGGCATGGTGATGCCCGGATAGGTGAAGGAGGCGGCCCGGTTGAGCCGGGCCAGCTGCGGGCCGATCTGCTCACC
>DAIOWC010000083.1:8156-13947 GCA_036758685.1 Streptosporangiaceae bacterium
CCGAGCACGACCCAGACGCCGGCCTCGCGGGCAGCGTCAAGCACCGCGAGCGTCGCCTGCCGCAGGGCGGCCCAGTCGAAGCCATCGAAGGAGGGCAGGTCGACGCCGGCGTAGCCGGACAGCGCGCCCTCGCAGAACTGAACGACGTCCGCGCCCCGCCGCGCGGCGGCCCTGATCTGCCTGGTGATGTGGCCGAGGTTGGCGCTCACGTCCGCGCTCACCGGGAACTGGCAGGTTGCGACGGTCACGGCAGGCACTGGATTATCGTCGCATCCATGGCGCCTGACCCGCTCGGACATTTCCGGCTGGACCGGGTTCATGAGGGTGACTGCCGCAAGCTCATCCTGGACCTGCCCGATGAGAGCGTGGACGTGGTCGTCACCAGCCCGCCGTACTGGGGCCAGCGGACGTCCGGGGCGACGGGGGTGGAGGCCGACCCGCGCAGCTACCTCGCCGCACTCGCCGAGATCTTCACCGCGCTGCTGCCGAAGATGAAGCCGGCCGGCATCATGTGGATCAATCTGGGCGACGCCTACAACACGCCGGTCAACTGGCGGCTCGAGGATCGCGCCTACAGCACGCTGGGTCCCGCTCGCGCCGGCCTCGGCCCGGCTAACTCCGCGTACACCAAGCCCCGCTACCGGCGGCGGGCGTTCGTGCAGCCGAGCGAGCCGTGGCTGCAGTACGGAAACCTGCTCGCGCTGCCTTACCGGCTCGTCATCGCGCTCGGCGACGCCGGCTGGCTGTTTCGCGGCGAGGTGATCTGGCGCAAGCTCAACCCGATGCCGGAAGGCCGGTGCCGGCGGCCGCACCGCGCGCACGAATCGATCTACCTGTTCGCGCGCTCAGAGCGACACGGGTTCCGGACGAACCCGCCAGTCGGCTCGGTGTGGGAGTTCGCCAACGAGAAGGTGGACGGGCCGAGGCACTTCTCGCGCTTTCCCGAGCAGCTGCCCAGCCGCTGCATCGACGCCTACGGCACCGCCGGGCCGGATGTAGTCGTCCTTGACCCGTTCAGCGGCTCGGGCACAACCGGGGTCGCCGCGATCGGGGCGGGCTGCTTGTTCCTCGGTTTCGAGATCGACGGCGATCAGGTCCGCGCGGCGAACGCACGGCTGGCTGCCGCCCGCCGCTAGTTATTTGCGGACTCTGCCGGATGGGAAACCGGACTGTCCCGTATTCTCGCTTTTCGTAATCTGCCGCAGGTGATCAGCCGGTCCGGGAGAAGGAGCCACGCCGGATGGAGCGTGCCAGTCGGCGCATCACCCTCGCCAGCGGTTCGGTCCTGGCGGCGGGCCTGATGGTCGCGCTGTTCGCGGTGGGCCAGCCGACGGCTCTCGCCGCAGGCTCCCCGAGCAGCTCCGCGTCGCCGCCGGCGCCATCATCGTCACCGACCCCGACATCCTCGCCGACCCCGACGCCCTCGCCGACCCCGTCGTCGTCGCCCTCACCTTCGCCTGCGCCTTCCCCGGTGGGGAAGGCGTTCATCGGCACGGCGGCGGTCGGAGCGCTCTTCACCGTGATCGACGGTCATTGGCGCCATTTCTGCACCGCCGCGGTCGTCCACAGCCCGAAGGGCAACCTCGTCATCACGGCCGCCCACTGCATCACCGGCAAGAAGCTGGGCACGAAGGGCGACGTCTACTTCGCGCCCGGCTATAACAACGGCCACTACCCGAAGGGCCGCTGGACGGTGATGTCCGCCGTCATGGACTCGAAGTGGCTGACGAAGCGCAATCCCAACGACGACGTCGCGTTCCTTGTCGTCGGGAAGCCCGGCCAGAAGGTCGAGAAGTCCACCGGTGCGGAGACCCTCGGGATCGACGTCTCTCTGCCGCAGACCTCCGAGGTCATCGGCTATCCGGACCGTACGAACGAGCCCATCAGGTGCACCGCGCCCGCCCGCCAGTTCCACAAGCCGGGGTACCGGCAGATCGTGTTCGACTGCGGCGCCTTCACCGGCGGGACCAGCGGCGGACCGTTCCTGATCCACGTCGGCCACTCGGGGACCGGCGAGATCATCGGCGTCATCGGCGGCTACCAGCTCGGCGGGGACAATCCCGCCATCTCCTACTCGCCGCGCTTCCTGGCGAACGTCGAGGACCTGTACAAGAAGGCGATCGCGTAACGCCGCCAGCCGGTCAGGGGCGCCGCTGCAGGCGATAGACGATGAACGACGGCTCGCGGGCCAATTCGGTCAGGTCGTCCGGGAACAGCCGCTGCGCCTCTGGCGACGGCCGCGCCTCGGCGATGCGGTCCACGGCGAAGCCGGCATCCGCGAACGCGCCGACCACCGCGGCCAGGGGCCGCCGCCAGAACTCCTGGGTGATCTCGACGTGCGCCTTGCGCCACGCCGCGGCGACCAGTTCGGTGTCGAAGTAGCCGCCGCGCTGGCCCGGCAGGGGCGGAGCGAACGGATGGTCGAGTGATAGCACGGCCCAGCCGCCGGGCCGGAGCACGGCCGCGAACGACCCGAGCGGCACGCTCCAGTCTCTGAGGTAGTGCAGCGCGAGCGAGCAGGTGATCCCGTCGATCGACGCGGGCTCGAGCGGCAGGGGCCGGGCGAGGTCCGCGACCAGGAACCGGCTGCGGCCCCGGCCGGCGCAGCGGCGCTCGGCTTCCTCGACCATCCGCGGACTCACGTCGATGCCGATGACCTCGGCGCCCTGCTCGAGCAGCCACTGGGCCTGCGCCCCGGAGCCGCAGCCGGCATCCAGGACGACGGCGCCGTTCAGGCCGCCGGGGACCAGCGAGCGCAGGGCCGGACGCTCAAGGTAGCCGTTGTAGGGACCGTCGTCGGTCGTGGCCGACCAGACCGGCGCGAGCTGGTCGTAGGCCTCGCGCGTCCGCTGCGTGTGTGCATCCTGATCGGCCAGATTGTCCGTGCTCACCCGCATGAGCCTAACGAGATCCAGTCCGGCCGTCGCGTTGCCCTGCGGGCCCCGAAGCCGCCGGATTCGGCGGATGTCCGATTAGAGCTGCGGCAGGCGTTAGGCGCGGCCGATACTGGGCCGGTGCTCGGTCCAGCGTTCCCGGCCACCCTGGCCGATGCCCAGGGCGGGGACGAGCTGGCCTTTGCGGCGATCTTCCGGGACGTGCAGCCGGTTCTCCTGCGGTACCTGCACGTGATCGCTCCGGCGGCCGCGGAGGATGTCGCGGCCGAGACCTGGCTGCAGGTGGTCGCCGGACTGACCGGCTTCAGCGGGGAGGAACGAGCGTTCCGCGCCTGGCTGTTCACGATCGCCCGCCACCGCGCGGCCGACTGGGGCCGGGCCCGCGGCCGGCGTCCCACCGTGCCGCTGGTGGACAGCGGTGCGATCGAGATGCTCCTGGCGCCCGACACCGCCGACGTCGTGATCGAGCGAATCTCGACCCGCGCAGTGCTGAGCGCGCTCGCGACCTTGCCGCGCGATCAGGGCGAGATCATCATGCTGCGGGTGGTGGCAGGCCTGGACGCAGCCGACGTGGCCCGCATCGTCGGCAAGTCTCCCGGCGCGGTCCGCGTGGCCGCGCATCGCGGCCTGCGGCGGCTGGCCGACGTCGTTGACCGAAGCGGTGTAACACTTTGAGCGGCCCGGACGCTTCCTGGCACGAGATGCCTGGGATGCCCCTCCCGAGCTGGCTCGGCCCAGAGCCAGACGAGCCGCTGCTGGACATGGTCCTTGCCGGGCAAACCCTGCCCGGAGACGCCCCGCAAGGCATTGTCACCATGGCCGATGGGCTCGCTAACCTGGCTGCCCCAGCTGGTCCAGGTGAGCTGCCAGGGGAGGCAGCAGCGCTGACGGCGTTTAAGCGCTCTGTTTCCCCCGGCAGCCTCTCGGCCGTCGCCGGCACTGCGGGCACCCGCCGCCGGCGGGTGGCCGCCGGCGGGCGGGTCCGGCTGGCGGCCGTGCTGGCCGCGGTCGGCGTTGTGCTCGGAGGCACGGCGGCCGCTTACGCCGGGGCTTTGCCGGCGCCCGTCCAGGAGCTCGCTCATCACGTGCTCGGGGCCCCGGCGGCCCGGCACAGCTCGGATGGCCATCCCCGGACTCCGCCGTCGCACGCCGCCCGGACGGGACGCCAGCCGGGCGAGCGGGGCCGGGGGCCGCTGGAGAACGCGGCACCCCACGGCATCGCGAAGAACGCGCATTCCGCTCACCCCGGCAAGCCGGTCAGGCAGCGCCACGGCGGCCACGGCCGCAACCCGAAAAAATCGTCCCGGTTAAACCGGTGAGAGCGCGGCGGCCTGTCGTCGCGTAAGCGCGACCGGGCGCCGGCGACAGTGCCGGGCGGGGCTCTGACATGCGGCCCCGCCCGGCTCGTCGTTACTTCCTGGCTGCCTTCAGGGTGATCACGTTGCTGTGGCTCCGGCGCAGGCTGGAGGTACCGGCAAAGACCAGCTTGTACTCGGTCCTGACGGCTGGCGCGACCGTGAAGGTCACGGCGCCGCCGGCACCAGTCGTGCCCGTGGCCACGACCGCCCACCGCGGCTTCTTGCCCGTCCGGCTGTCCAGACTGATCGTCGCGCCAACGACGCCCTTGTGATGTGACCTGAGCACTCCGGCAATGGCGTCAGCGTGGTGTCGCCGGTGAGCGATGGCCCTGTTCCTGATCGACAGCGTGGTCTCGGCCGGCGGCTTCGGGTGGCCCCTGCCCGCAGTCGACGCGTTCGCGGCCACGAGAGCTCCGCCCGTCGCAAGAACGGCTACTGTGGCGGCCGAGCATAGAGGCACCAGCAGGGATGACCGAATCGCGCGCATGCTTCTCCTTCGGTTGAGTTTGGTCAGGAGCAGAGCGATGCGGGCTCGCAACCCGTTACAAACGCACCTAGTCCGGCAGCAGGGCGAAATCCAGGTGCCGCAGCCGGTCCGGATCGGCGATCAGCTCGATCGCCGTGATCCGGCTCTCCGCGCCGACCGTGAGCGCCAGCACCAGCTGGAGGTGACCGGCGGGCGCGTAGACGACACCGACGGCGCCGTCCACCAGCGCCAGCTCGGAAAGGCCCGCCCTGGTTGAAGACGCGAGCGCGCCCCTGGCGACGGACTCCGCCCCCCGGACCTCCAGCGGCCGGCCGGCCGGGGTAGAGAGCGCGTCGGCGGTCAGCGTGACCTCGGAATCCAGCAATGCGACCAGAGACGCGAAGTCGCCGCCCCGGGCCGCGGCCAGGAAGGCATCGGCCACCGCTCGCTGGCGGGCCAGGTCAGCGGCATGATCCGGGCTCGGCGCGCCGTGTACTCGCCGCCGGGCCCGGCTGGCGAGCTGACGCGTCGCCTCCGGCGAGCGCCCGAGTACCTCGGCGACCTCGGTGAATTCGATGGCGAACAGGTCGTGCAGCACGAACGCAAGTCGCTCGGCCGGCGTGAGCGTGTCCAGCACGACCAGCAGAGCCAGCCCCACCGAATCTGCCAGGACGGCTTCGTCTTCCGGATCGCCCGGCCCGCCAACGGCCGCGAGCTCGGCGGCGGTCGGCCAGGAACTGCCGACCGGCTCCTCCCGGTGGTTCCTGCGGGCCCGGAGCATGTTGAGGGACACGCGCGCGACCACCGTCGTCAGCCAGCCCCCGAGGTTCGCCACCTCGCTGCTGTCCACGCTGGTCAGCCGCAGCCAGGTGTCCTGGACCGCATCGTCGGCGTCGCTCATGGAGCCGAGCAGCCGGTAGGCGACCGCCCGCAGATGATCGCGGTAGCCCTCAAACGCGGCGGCCAGCCATTCCTTGTCCTCCATCAGCCACATTCCCTCGTCGCGGATGTCACCACCCTGACACCTGACGACGCGCGGGTGTGACTGGCGGCGCGCCTGAGCTCAGGTCGGC
>DAIOWC010000083.1:14047-23705 GCA_036758685.1 Streptosporangiaceae bacterium
AGCTGCGCGAAGATCGTCGTCCGGCTGACGCTGGCCTGCAGCCAGGAGTCGATCTCGAGCCCGCCGAACACGTAGGTGCCGAAGATGACGAGCAGCGATCCGAGGCAGGCCAGCCACAGCCACGCCGGGTTCGCCAGCCCGGCCCGCCGCCGATCCGCGCGCATGATGAGGGATCCGGCGATGAGCACCCCGAATGCCACCGGCGCGACGGTCAGGTGGCCGGCGATGCCGGACGCGGCGTGACTTGCGCGCACGCTGAGCGACTCCAGGCCCGACGTGACGAAGAACGCATTGTGCAGGCCGAGACCGCGGATCTGCCAGGCCCAGGTCAGCCCGGGCAGCGCCGGCACGGCGACGAGCGCGCCGCGCTCGGCCCATCGTCGCGCCGTCCGCAGCACCGTCACGCGGCGGCCCTGGCGCTGCGACCACCGTGGGCGCCGGAGTGGCCGGTATCTCAGCGCCACCAGCACGATGATGATGAGAGACGTGGTGAGCCCCTCGTTCTTGGTCAGGCTCGCCGCGACCGCGCACAGCCACGAGATCACGAGCGCCTGCGGGCTCTGCGGCAGGACGAGCCCCCAGATGATCGCCGCGGCGGCCGCGGCGGCCCAGAGCAGGTCAGCATAGCCATCGATGCCAGGCCGCCCGGCCACCGCGAAACCGACGACGGCGATGGCCCCGCCGGCGAGGATCGCCAGGGCGTTCGCCACCACGCCGGCCCTCCTCGCCGCCAGCGCGATACCAGTGGCGAGAACACCGAGGGCGACCGCGTTCAGGTACTCCGTCATGTCGATGGCCACGTAGAGGTCACCGCGGCCCAGGTAAGCGAAGGCCAGCGCGCCCGCAGCGGGCACCAGCGGCGGGTAGTCCGGGTTCGTGAACTGGTAGACCGGGTTGCGCAGCGCGGCGAGGAGCTGGTGGTGCCCGCCCGAGATCATCAGGGCGTGCGTCAGCCAGATCGTGTTCGGATCCCGGCCCCCGACCAGCTGCCCCCGCAGACCCAGCAGCGGGTAGGTCAGCGCGCCCAGCACGACGATGACGGCCACCAGTGACCACCACCAGGGCGGACTCGGCCACCGGCGGAGCCGGCCGGCGACCAGCCACCAGACGACCGCAATGGTGTTGACCGCTGCCGCCACCGCGATGAAGCACGTACGCAGCGAGCCGCCGACCCCGAGCTCGAACTCGGCCCCCACCGCGGCCATGCAGGCGCCGATGAGCGGCGCGAGGAATACCAGCACCGGAGAGCGCCGCGCCAGGACAAGCGCCGGCAGGAGCCCGGCCCCGCCGAGCGCCGCGAGCACGATCAGCAGGGCGTTCACAGGTGCTTGACCATCAGCTGGACGCCGAGGCAGTCGCCAGGGCCAGTGGTGTACGGGGCGATCCAGACCTGCCATTGCGCGGTGGCCAGAGTCGGCACCGGCACCGCCCACAGGGTCGACAGCTCGACCAGTCGCTGGAAGTGCGCTACATCCGGACTCCCCACGTAGATCGTTGCGCCCCTCGGCAGCTCAGTCCGGATCGCGTGGTACAGGCAGGCCTCCGTCTGCTTCGTCGAGACGGCCACCGCGATGGAGGCCGGGTTCAGCGCGGCCGCTGTGGTCTGCTGATCGTGATGCGCGCTCAGGCCGATCGTCAGCCCGGCCCCGGCAGCGATGACGGCGCAGGCGAGGCGCTTGACGATCCCCGGGCTCGCGGAGGCGGCGGCGACCCGGTCAGCCGACGCAGGGGACTCAGCCTGTACGTCCGATTGCATCCAATCCCCGCGAAAAGTTCTTTGTCGGAACAAATCTAGCGCCAGCCCGCTCACTCCTGAAGCCTTGCGCGGCCGGTGCGCGCGGCCGATGACGAGCCTTCCGGCAGGTCAGCGAATGTTCAGGCGCGCGGCGATGCCGTCGAGTAGCGCCTGCAGGCCGCGCTCGAACTGGCTGCTGAGAGCCTCCTCGGTCAGCGGCGGCGTGGGCGGCGGTTCATCGGCGGCGGCACCCGCGGCATCTCCGTAGAGCGCGGTCAGCTCGGGAAAATCTCCGCCCTGGAGCTGGGCGACTCCGTATTCCATGACCGCGGCGACCATCTCCGGATCGGCGTCGGCCAGCTGTGCCCGGGTCAGGGACTCCACGCTGTGCAGCGCGTTTCCGGCCACGAAGTCATCGACGGCCGCAATGAGCTCGAAGCGGGCCGGGCCGGACAGTCCGATGCCCGTCGTGGCCGCGAGTGACTGCTCGAAGTGCCGCATCGCGTTGGGGCCGAACTGAGCCTCGTTCAGCGATGACAGCGACCAGGGATGCGCCATCAGAACCTGCCTGGTCCGCCGCGCGATCGCGCTCATGCGCTCCCGCCAGCCCGCCGGGAACTCCTCGCTCGGGATCAGGACATCGGCCATGATCGCGTCCTGCATGAGGGCGACGATGTCTGACTTGTTGCGCACGTAGTAATAGAGCGTCATCGTTCCCGCGTCGAGCTCGGCCGCGACTCGCTTCATCGTCACCGCGTCGAACCCCTCGACGTCGGCAACCCGCAGCGCCGCGGCGGCTATCTGCTCGCGGCGGTAGCGCGGCTTGCGGGTCGCTGGCTCGGGCAGCGCCCAGATCGGCCGGATGTCGTTCCCGCTTGCCATTGGTACAGCATACGAAGTACCCTGTTCGTATGCTGTACGAACAAGACACGACTGACGTCCAGGCACCGATCCGGGACCGGGCGCCCGCGATCTCCGTGACCGGGCTCACCAAGCGCTTCGGCAAGACGGTCGCGCTGCGCGACATCAGCCTGCAGGCCGAGACCGGCACCGTGACCGCACTGCTCGGCCCGAACGGCGCCGGGAAGACCACGATCATCCGCATCCTCGCGACCCTGCTCCGGCCGGACGCCGGCACCGCCCGCATCTGCGGCTACGACGTGGTCAGGGAACCGGAACGGGTCCGGGCGCTGGTCGGCCTGACGGGCCAGTCACTGTCGGTCGACGGCAGGCTGTCCGGTCGGGAGAACCTGGCGATGTTCGGCCGGCTGCACCGCTTGCGCTGGCCCGTCGTGCGCAGCCGGTCGGCACGGCTCCTTGACGTATTCGGCCTGAGTGACGCCCGGAAGAGGGCGGTCAAGACCTACTCCGGCGGCATGCGCCGCAAGCTTGACCTCGCGCTCAGCCTGATGGGCGAGCCGCCGATCCTCTTCCTGGATGAACCAACCACCGGGCTGGATCCGGCCAGCCGGCACGCCCTGTGGGAGATCATCCGCGGCCTGGTCAGCCAGGGGACGACCGTGCTGCTGACAACCCAGTACCTCGACGAGGCCGACGCCCTCGCCGAATCCGTGGTGTTCATCGACGCCGGCCAGGTCGTCGCCACCGGAACGCCCGCCGAGATGAAGGCACAGGCCGGCGAGGCCAGGCTCGACCTGATCGCCGCCACCGGCGGCGATCTGGACCTGCTGACCTCGGCTCTCAGCGGATTCCAGCCAGAACGCGACGCGTCCGCGTGCAGCCTCAGCGTGCCTGTGCGCGGCACCGGCACCGCGGGCCTCGGCACGCTGAGCGTCATCACGGAGGCGGCGCGGCACTCCGGTGCCCGCATCGAGCGGTTCTCGTTGCGCGAGCCCAACCTCGACGACGCGTACTTCCAGCTCACCGGCACTGCCCGGCCCGGCGAGGCAAGGGACAAGCCATGACCGCGATCGGCGCGAGCGCTCGGCCGTACTCAGCCGCCTGGGTCGTCAGCGACTACTGGGAGATGATCAGGCGGAGCCTTCGCCACATCCGCCACGACCCTGAGCAGCTCGCGAACGTGACGCTGCAGCCCGTCCTGATCGTCGTGCTCATGACCTTCGTGTTCGGCGGCGCACTCAAGACCGGCACGCACGGCAGCTATATCAACTTCGTCATGCCGGGCATCTTCGTGGTCACGGCGGCTTTCGCCGCGATCACGACGACCACGAGCGTTGCGGCGGACATGCGCGAGGGCGTCATCGACCGATTCCGCAGCCTGCCGATGGCCAAGTCGTCCGTCCTGGCCGGCCACGTCATCGCCGATCTCGCCCGCAGCATGATCGGGCTGGCCGTGACCATCGCCGTTGGCTACGCCGTCGGGTTCCGGCCAGCGGCCGGCGTCACCGGCTGGGCCGCGGCGATCGGCGTGATCCTGCTGGTCACGTTCGCCCTGTCCTGGCTGGCGGCCCTCATCGGGCTGCTCGGCCCGAGCCTGGAGGCAGCGCAGCAGCTCGCGGCGATCGTGATCATCCCGGTCTTCCTCAGCAGCGCCCTGGTCCCGGCAAGCACTATGCCGTCCTGGCTCCGCGTCGTCACGGCCAACCAGCCGATCACCCAGGCCATCGACGCCCTCCGGGCCCTGCTGGCCGGTCAGCCGGCGGGCAGCCACTTGTCCCTCGCGCTGGCGGAGTTCGCCGGGATCATCGTCGTCGCGTTCGCCCTGGCGACCGTCTTGTTCAGGCGGACCGCCAGCGCCTGAGCGGCCCCTGTCAGCGGTGACTGGCAGACTGCCAGGCATGACGGACTTTGATCCCAAGGCAGACCTCCGTCGTTACCTGCAGGACGCACGCGAGGCGCTGCTCTGGAAGCTCGACGGGCTCAGCGAGTACGACATCCGCCGGCCGCTGACCCCGACCGGCACCAACCTGCTTGGCATCGTCAAGCATCTGGCGAGCGTCGAGCTTGAGTATTTCGGCCCCGTATTCGGCCGTCCGACCGGGCCGCAGCTGCCATGGATCAGTGCCGACGCCGAGCCCAATGCCGATATGTGGGCGACGCCCGATGAGAGCCGGGCCGAGATCGTCGCCCTGTACGAGCGGTCTGGCCAGCTAGCCGATGAGACGATCTCGGCGCTGCCGCTCGACGCCCCCGGGCGCGTGCCGTGGTGGGGTGATCATGGCGCGGTAACCCTCCACCGGATCGTTGTTCACATGATCGCAGAGTCCCAGCGCCACGCTGGCCAGGCCGACATCGTCCGGGAGCTGATCGATGGTGAGGCCGGCCTGATGCCGGGCAACGGGAATCTGCCGGACGGGGATGCGGCCTGGTGGCGGGACTACCGCGACCGGGTAGAGGAGGCGGCCCGCAGCGCTGCCAGTCCTGGCTGAGAGCTGCCCTGCTCACCCGGCCGAGGATTGCGGTGGAACATGCCTAGATGCCCGTAATCCAGACTGCCGCGCCGTCGACGGAGGGTAGCCTCTGACCGTGCCACCGCCCTCGATCCATGATCACGTTGCAGTCCCGTTGAGGGCGCCCCGTTGAAGACGATCATCGTCGCAGGCGGCGTGGCGTTGCTCACGGCGCTATTCGGGACCCCGCTGTTCATCAGGCTGCTGCGGCGGAAAGGCTACGGCCAGCCGATCAGGGTGGAGGGCCCCAAGTCGCACGAGACCAAGCGGGGCACGCCGACGATGGGCGGCGCGGTCTTCGTGGTCGCCGCCCTGATCGGGTACGTGGTCGGCCACGTGGCGACGGATGAGCCGTTTACGGCCTCAGGCGTCCTGGTGCTCCTGCTGATGACGGGGCTTGGCCTGGTCGGGTTCGTCGATGACTACATCAAGATCTTCCGGCAGACGAGCGTCGGGCTGCGCAGCCGCGCGAAGCTTGCCGGTCAGATCCTCATCGCGGCCGTATTCGCCTGGGGCGTGCTGCACTATCCCGATCAGCTCGACCTGACGCCGGCGGACGCGCACATATCGTTCCTGCGGGACATTGGCCCGGCTATCGGCACCCTGCCGTTCATACTCTGGGCAGTGATCATGGTGGCCGGCACCTCCAACGCCGTGAACCTGACCGACGGGCTGGACGGGCTGGCCGCGGGCGCGACCCTGCTGGTGCTGGCCGCCTTCGTGCTGATCGGCGTCTGGGAAGAGCGCAACGACATCACCCGCATCCTCGGGCCGCAGGATTACCAGGTCCGGGATCCGCTCGACCTGGCGGTGGTGGCCGCCGCCGTGCTCGGCGCGCTCTTCGGCTTCCTGTGGTGGAACGCGCCGCCGGCCAGGATCTTCATGGGCGACACCGGGTCGCTGGCTCTCGGGGGACTGCTAGCCGGACTGGCCATCTGCACGAAGACACAGCTGCTGCTGGTCATTCTCGGCGGGCTGTTCGTGATCGTCACGATGTCCGACGTGATCCAGATCGGCTCCTTCAAGCTGACGGGGCGCCGGGTGTTCAAGATGGCGCCGCTACAGCACCATTTCGAGATGCTGGGCTGGGCCGAGACGACGATCGTCATCAGGTTCTGGCTGATCTCGGGCCTGTGCGTGGCCCTCGGCCTCGGCATCTTCTACGCCTCCTGGCTGCAGACCTAGACGGCCGGCGGCGGGGCGAGCACCTCCGCGATCAGCTGGGTATCCGCGTACTCGGTGATCTCGGCGACCTTGCCGTCGCGCATGACGAAGACCCAGCAGTACCGGTTCGGGTAGTCACGGCCTGAGCTCGTGACGCTGTGATTGCGGCCTTCGACGACGACCACATCACCGTCGGCCAGTACGCGCTGGGCGCTGACGATGTTGCGGCCGCCGAGCTGGTCGCTGAGCGGCCCGAGCAGCTCGCCCAGCACGGCGCGCTTCCCCTCGTAGGTGCGCGACCACGCGGTCTGCCCGATGATCGTCCAGCGGACGTCGTCGGCGAGCGCGTCGACGAACGGCCGCCCGTTGCCCTTCGCGGTCTCGGCGAAGATCCCCTGTACAAGTGCCTTGTTACCGACCTCGGACACCGGGCATGCCTCCCAATCCAACCAGACCGCCAGCCGCCAGCGTCCCCGCGTTGATCACTGGCCGCCGCGGAGCGTCGTTCCATTAGATCGCGGCCCGGCGAGAATGCGGAGACTCGCGGCAAATGCCTGCGCTTCGGGGCTGTCGGTCCGAGTGATCACTGACGTGGTCACGGTCACGGGCGGTGAGACGATCCGGCGAAAGGCGACGCCGCGCGGGAGCTGGCGCGCCAGGACCTCAGCTTTGCGCGGGTAGAAGACGGTCCAGGACGGAGGGCCGGTGGCAATCAGCGCCAGCATGTCCTCGTCCGTGCCGCCCGCGATGCGCCGCAGCGGCATTCCGATGCGCTGACACGCGGCGATGAGCGCATCGCTAAGAACAGCGTTCTGGTCTCGCCGGGGCAGCCGGGCTGGCATCGACGCGAGATCGCCGAGGCGAATGGTGGTCCGTCGGGGCGTGGTGCGGCCCGAGGGCAGCGCCGCGACCAGCGGCTCCGTGATCACGGTGGCGCGCTGGACGCCGTCGGGGAGCGGACCGATGGCGCCGCGCACGATGGCGGCGGCGAGCCTGCCGTCGGCGAGCTGGCGGCGTCGCTGCTGCTCCGGCAGTCGCACCAGTTCGACCGTGAGGTCGGGCTGACGTCGGGCGAGCTCCTCGAGCGCCTCGGCGATCAGGTCGCCCAGTCCGGACCCGGTCCCGATCCGCAGGACGGGCCCAGACAGGCGGGCGTGGTGCACGGCCTGGCCAGCACGCTCGACGGCGGCAACGATCTCGCGGGCGTGCTCGAGGAACGCGATTCCGGCCGGCGTGAGTTCCACCGCCCTGGTCGTGCGGTGGAAGAGCTCCACTCCGAGTTCGTGCTCGAGGCGGCGAATCTGCTGGCTGACTGCGGGCTGAACGATATGGAGCTGGCCGGCAGCGCGGCCGAAGTGCTTCAGCTCGGCCACCGCGAGGAAGTACCTCACCTGGCGGATCTCCACCGATCACCCCATTGATCACTGATCGTGATGAGTCTACAGCGGAACTGCTCGTTGATCCCTCGCCCGCGGCTGTGGATCACTGGCTGCATGGCACAGATTCAGCTTGAGGACGTCAGCCTTTACTACGAGATTGCCGGGGCCGGCCGGCCGGTCGTGCTGGTCAACAGCTGGGGAACGACACTGCGCGTCTGGGATCAGGTCATCGCCGACCTCTCCGCCGATCACCAGGTCGTGGCTTACGACTGGCGCGGCTGCGGTCGCAGTGCGCGGACCTACGGCGGCAATACGATCAGCCAGAACGCGGCTGACCTGCTGGCAATCATCGACCATCTCGCGCTTGCTCGTCCGGTGCTGGTCGGGAGTTCGGTCGGCAGCCTGTTCGCCTGTGAGGCTGCGCGCGAGGCCGGAGACCGTGCCGGTGGCGTTGTCGTCGTCGACGGTCCCGGACACTGCCGCTGGGCACCGAACATCGCCGAGCGGCTCCGCGCCCACATGCGGGCACTGGCCGCCGACCGGGCAGCGACTGTCACCGCGTCGGTCAGCACCATGTACACGGATGAGGCTAGCGACGCGCTGCGCGCATGGACGGTCAGCCAGATCCTCGACGCGTCTCCGCACATCGACGCGCTGTTCGAGGAACAGGCTACGTACGATCCGCGATCATGGCTGCCCGGCATCGTGGCTCCGATGCTTTACGTCCACGGCGTCCAGGACCGGGCCGTTCCGGCGCAGGTGCCCGAGGAGCTCGCCGCCCTGACCGGGAGCAAGTTCGTCCCGATCGACGGAGCCGGTCACCTGGCGCAGCAAGAGCGGCCGGCCGACGTGGCGGCCGCGATTCGCGCGTTCAGCGCGGGCGTCTGACCGCGGGACCGGAGCGCCGTAGCATCGGGGGAATGAGCGGCGATCATCAGCGGATGATGGCAGAAGTCGTCCGTCCGGCATAGGGGAAGCGATGCAGTACATCATGCTGATCTACCAGGGCACCGCGCTTGACCGGCAGGCCACGCTGCCCGCGGAGGAGCAGAAGCAGGTCTACGCCGACTACCAGGCGGTCAACCAGACGGAAGGCGTCACCGCCGGGCTTCCGATGGGCCTGCCCGACAGCGCGACCACGGTGCGGGTTGAGGGCGGCAAGACTATGACCACGCAAGGCCCGTTCGCCGGGATCAATGGGGCGGTCGGCGGCTGGTTCATTCTCGATGCCGAGAGCCTGGAGGCGGCCATCGAGGTGGCCGCGCGGGTCCCGGCCGCACGCTTCGGCGGCGCCGTCGAGATCCGCCCCTCGGAGGTGTACTGGTAGGCGTGCCCACTCCCGTGACGCCCCGGCTGACACTGCGGCAGATGACCGATGCCGACCTGGACGATATGGCGGCGCTGCTGGGCGATGAGGACGTCATGCGCTACTACCCGCGGCCAAAGACCCGGCACGAAGCGCGGGAGTGGATCGTCCGCAACCAGGAGCGGTACGAGGCGCATGGTTTCGGTCTGTGGATCATGCACCGCACTGACACCGGCGAGTTCGTCGGCGACTGTGGTCTGACCTACCAGCGCATCGACGGAGTCGATGAACTTGAGGTTGGCTATCACGTCCGGACCGCGCGGCAGGGCAATGGCTACGCAACTGAGGCAGCGGCGGCCGCGCGTGACTTCGCCCGCGATGTTCTCGGCGCCCGCCGTCTGATCGCGATCATCAATCCACGGAACCTCCCCTCACAGCGAGTTGCCGCGAAGATCGGTCTCGAAGTGGAGAAACACGCCGTCACGGCAAGTGGCGCTGAGGCGGTAATTTATGCGGCTGCTCTGTAATGGCTGACTCGGATCCGTCGCCTGGCCGCCTGACCGATCAGGACCGAGCGGCTCCTACTCCGTGAGCGCGTCCCGGCGAAGCTTGGGTCCACCGAGGCGGACCGGGGCCGGGGCATTCGCCGGGGTTACCGTAGAGGGACGACGAGAGGCATGCTCCGGCGGCCATCGCGCAGCGT
>DAIOWC010000084.1:0-13235 GCA_036758685.1 Streptosporangiaceae bacterium
CGACCGAGTTCGAGCTGCTGCGGTTCATGATGCGCAACCCGCGCCGGGTGCTGTCGAAAGCCCAGATCCTTGACCGGGTGTGGAACTACGACTTCGGCGGCCAGGCCCACGTCGTCGAGCTGTACATCAGCTACCTGCGCCGGAAGATCGACACCGGCCGCGAGCCGCTCATCCACACCGTCCGCGGCGTCGGCTACGTACTCAAGCCGCCCGGCTGACCATGAACTCGTCCGGCGCCCCAGCCGCCCCCGGGCCACCGCCCCCCGGGCCAGGCGTCCCCGAACCCGCCGTCCCCGCGCATGCCTCCCGCGGGGCCGGCGGTCGGCCGCGCACGGCCGCAGGCCGGTGGCTGGCGCGCCGGACGCTTCGCGGGCGGCTGGTCGCGGGCCTGCTCGCGCTGCTGTTCCTGGCCTGCGCGAGCATCGGCGCGCTCACCTACGCCCACCTGCACTCGGTCCTGATCGGCGGCCTGAACACCGAGCTGGCGGACGCCAGCCAGCGGTATGTGAACTGCATTCACCCGCCGGGCGATCACGATCAGTCGGGGCCGGGCGGCGACCCGCCGGCCGGTGACTCCGCTTTCTGCTCGCAGCAGCAGGGCACGGGCGTGATGAACATCCAGTTCAACACCGGCGGCAGCCTCGTCGCGAAGAACATCGCCTACTCCACCGACGGCTGCCGCCTGTCGAAGGACGACGAGGCGCTGCTCACCGACATCTCGCAGGCGCACCTGCAGTCGACGAGCCAGCCGCAGCAAGTCGATCTGTCGGCGTACGGCCGGTACCAGGTAGTGACCCGCCCGCTCGGCGACGGCCAGGTCCTGCTGACCGGCATGCCGCTCGCCCCGGTCGACACCACGCTGCGCCAGGTCGCGCTCGCCGAGATCGCGGTGTTCTCGCTGGCGCTGGTGCTCACCGGCCTGCTCGGCACCGCCTGGGTGCGGGTGTCGCTGCGGCCGCTGCGGCGGGTGGCGGCCACCGCCACCAGGGTTACCCAGCTGCCGCTGGCCAGCGGCGAGGTCAGCATGCCCGAGCGGGTGCCAGACGCGGACCCGCGGACCGAGGTCGGGCAGGTCGGCGCCGCGTTCAACCGCATGCTCGGGCACGTGGAGTCCGCGCTGGCCCGGCGCGAGGCCAGCGAGGGGCGGCTGCGCTCCTTTGCCGCGGACGCCAGCCACGAGCTGCGCACGCCGCTGGCAGCGATCCGCGGCTACGCCGAGCTGGCCCGGCGCAGCCCGGACCCACTGCCGGCCGAGGTCGCGCACGCGCTGAGCCGCGTCGAGGCCGAATCCGCCCGGATGAGCCTGCTCGTCGACGAGCTGCTCCTGCTCGCGCAGCTGGACGCCGGCCGGCCGCTCGCCAGCGAACCGGTGGATCTCACCCGGCTGGCCATCGACGTCACCAGCGACGCCAGGGCGGCATCAGCCGATCACCGCTGGCAGCTCGAGCTGCCCGATGAGCCGGTCATCGTGCGCGGCGACGAGCACCGGCTGCATCAGGTACTGGCGAACCTGCTCAGCAACGCCAGCCGGCACACTCCCGCCGGAACCGTGGTCACCGTGGCCGTGTCCGCTAGCGGGGGCACCGCGGTGGTGAGCGTGACCGACAACGGGCCTGGCATTCCGGCCGAACTCCAGCCGGCCGTCTTCGAGCGGTTCGTCCGCGGCGACACGTCCCGGTCGCGGGCGGCCGGCAGCAGCGGGCTCGGCCTGGCGATCGTGCACGCGGTCGCCGCTGCGCACGGCGGCCGCGCCGACGTCGCGAGCCGGCCGGGCGAGACGCGGTTCACGATCACGCTGCCGGACGGCCAGCCGCCGCAGTAGGCCGCCACCGGATCGTGCACCTGGGCGCGCCAAGATTGACCCCAGCAGATACGTGTATTTACACTCTTCTCCGTGGGCGCTTACAAGAGCAGTTGCGTGTGCACCTCGCTCCGGATGGCGACCCGCTCGGTCAACCGGCTGTATGACCGGGCACTAGCGCCCGCGGGCCTGCGGGTGACCGGTTACAGCATCATGTCGCGGCTGGCCGAGGAAGGGCCGTTGTCCATCGGCGAACTGGCCGGCCGGCTCGCGATGGACCGGACGACGTGCTCCCGCGAGGTGGCGCCGCTGGTCAAGTCTGGCCTCGTGGAGGACACCGACGACGCCGACCGCCGGCGCCGGGTGCTGCGCCTGACAAGCCTCGGGGCGAGCAAGCGCGCCGAGGCGCACCCCCGCTGGGAGCGGGTGCAGCAGATGGTCAACGACGAATTCGGCGAAACCAACGTCGCGGACCTGCTCACGCGCCTGGAACGACTGCGAGACGGCAGCGACCGCCTGTCCGATATATAAAGCTCAGGAAAGGGACCATCAATCATGACTCGCGACGCCATTGCCACTGACAAGCTCGCCACCGCGGTCGGCCCGTTCTCGCTGGGCGTGCGCGGTGACGGCCTGCTGTTCCTCAGCGGTCAGGTGGCCCAGGACCCGGCGACCGGCAGGCTGCTCGACGGTGACACCGCGAGCCAGGCCGAGCAGATCCTGCGCAACATCGCCACCGCCCTGGAGGCGGCTGGCAAAGACCTCGGCGACGTGATCAGAGTCGGCGTCTACCTCACCGACATGGCCGACTTCGCCGCGATGAACGAGGTGTACGCGCGGCACTTCAGCGCGCCCTATCCGGCCCGTACCGCGATCGGCGTCGCCGCGCTGCCCCTGGGCGCGACCGTCGAGATGGACGTGGTCGTGGCCTGAGCCATGGGACTCGATTTCACTCTGGTCGACGTGTTCAGCGACCGCCCCTTCGGGGGGAACCAGCTCGCAGTGTTCCCCCGCGCCGAGGGCATCACCGACGAGACCATGCAGCAGCTCGCGCGCGAGTTCGGGTTCTCCGAGACCACCTTCGTGCTGCCGCCCCGCGATCCCGCGCACACCTGCCGGGTCAGGATCTTCACCCCGACCCAGGAACTGCCGTTCGCCGGGCACCCCACGGTGGGCACCGCTGCCGTCCTGGCGCAAACGGGCGCCGCGGAGGACGCCGGAGACCCCGCCGCCGAGCGCCGGTTCGTCTTCGAGGAAGAGATCGGGCCGATCACCGTGGTGGTCGACGGGCACGGCATACGGATGCACGTCCGCTCCCCCGACTACCAGACCACCGATGAGGCTCCGCCGGTCTCCGCGATCGCCAGGGCCCTCACCCTCCCCGAGGAGGCAATCGCCGACTGCTGGCACGCGGGTGTCGGCCTGCGGTTCTGTTTCGTGCGCCTGGCCGACCGGGAGGCGGTGGACCGCGCCGCCCTGGACCGGGCGGCGTGGCAAAGAGGGGTCGCCGGCGGCTGGTCTCCGCACCTGTACGTCTTCGCCGGCGAATTGCGTGATGACGCGCGCGTGTACGCCCGGTTCTTCGCGCCGGGAGTGGGCGTCGACGAGGATCCGGCCACCGGCTCGGCGTGCGCCTCGCTGGTCGCGAGCCTCGCTCAGCGTTCATCCCGGCCGGACGGCACCTTCCGCCTGACGATCGACCAGGGCGTGGCCATGGGCCGCCCGAGCATCCTGGAGGGCACCGCCCATCAGGACAACGGCCGGCTCACTGAGGTCGTCGTCGCCGGCCGGGCCACCATCATCGGGAACGGCACCATGACCCTGACCGCGCCGTAGCCGGGTCGGGCCAGGCCGGGGCACACCCGGCAAGCTGCCCGGCGCCGCTTCAGCCCAGCCAGCGGCCCGACCGCATGAGCAGCCGGCCGGGCAGCTCGTTCACCTCCCGCCAGGCGAGGATCCGCTCCGGGGTCACCCGCAGCCAGACGTGACGGTCCGCGTCCTTGCGCGCGTCCCAGAGCCTCTCGGCGAACGGCCGCTCCACGTCCTCGGTCACCGTCTCCAGCGTGAACGTCTCGACGACGCCGTCGACGAGCGTCACGTCGCGCGTGGGCCCGAAGCCCATCCGGACCCGACCGGATGACCGGATGTTCCGCGCGGTGCGGCTGGCCTCCGGCGTCACGATCGTGAACGCCTGCCCGTCCCACAGGAACGACAGCGGGACCAGGTACGCGGCGCCGCTCGCGTCGGCCGAGGCGACCCACGCGTCCACGTCGCTGGTGAATCGGGCCAGGGTGTCCTCTTTGCGCTGCCGGAACGGGCGCGGCGGATCATGAGCCATGCCAGACAGCATGCATCTTCAACCGCACTTGAGCGCAACTAGGCTGACCAAGCTGACCGGCGGCCGGCGACGAATACCCCGTGGGTCCGGCGGCACCGGCGCACGGAGGCTTCAGAGGTGACTTCATGATCGGGCTTATTCTCGTGGGCGCCGTGGCCGGCTTCCTGGCCGGCATCTCGCCGTGCATCCTGCCCCTGCTCCCGGTCGTGCTGGTCGCCGGCGCCGCCCGGCCGGTCACCGATTCCGCCGGGCCGGCTGAGCCCACGACCGCCAGTACGGGAACGACGGCGAGCCGGGGCGGTCTGGCCCGGCCGCTCGCGGTCGTCCTGGGGCTGGTGCTGAGCTTCAGCGTCCTGATCCTGGCCGGGTCGGAGATCATCTCGCTTCTGCACCTGCCCGCGGACTCGCTGCGCGACGCGGGCATCGCCCTCCTGGCCCTGGTCGGGCTCGGTTACCTGATCCCGCCGCTCGGCGCGCTGCTGGAGCGCCCGTTCGCGCGGATCCGCGTCCGCCGGCCGAACGGCAGCGGCGGCGGCTTCGCCCTTGGCCTCGCACTCGGCGTGCTCTACGTGCCCTGTGCCGGGCCGGTGCTGGCGGCGATCACGGTCGTCGGCGCGACTCACCGGGTCGGCCTGACCGCCGTGTTCGTCACGGCCGCATTCGCCATCGGAACGGCCGTTCCGCTCCTCGCGGTCGCCCTCGCCGGCGGCCAGCTCTCCCGCCGGCTGACCGCGATCCGCCGCCGCGCCCCGCAGGCGCGGGTGGTCGGCGGCGTGGTGCTGATCGGCATGGCCGTCGCCATCGCGTTCAACGCCTTCCAGGGCCTGGAGCAGGACGTGCCCAGCTACTCAAGCGCCCTGCAGGGCTCGGCCAAGGTCCGCAGCGAGCTGAACTCGCTGACCGGCGTCAAGCAGACGTCGCTGACGAAATGCAACTCCAGCGCGACCACGCTGGTTGACTGCGGGCCGGCGCCGAACTTCACCGGGATCACCGCGTGGCTGAACACGCCCGGCGGCAAGCCGCTCACGATGGCCGGGCTGCGCGGCAAGGTCGTCCTGGTCGACTTCTGGACCTACTCGTGCATCAACTGCCAGCGAACGCTCCCGCACGTCGAGGCGTGGTACAGCCGGTACGCCAAGGACGGCTTCGTCGTGGTGGGCGTGCACACGCCCGAGTTCGCGTTCGAGCATGTCGTCTCCAACGTCATCGCCCAGTCGGCGGCGCTGGGCGTGCACTACCCGGTCGCCGTGGACGACAACTACGCGACCTGGAACGCCTACGACAACGAGTACTGGCCGGCCGACTACCTCATCGACGCCCAGGGCAACGTAAGGCACGTGGCGTTCGGCGAGGGCGACTATTCCACCACCGAGAAGCTGATCCGCACGCTGCTCGCCGACGCTCATCCGGGCCTGGCGCTGCCGCCGCCCACCAACGTGCCCGACCGGACCCCGACCGGCGAGCTGAGTCCGGAGACCTACGTGGGCTACGACCGGCTCCAGTACCTCGTGCCCAGCACCGACGTGGTCGAGAACGCCCCGTCGGCCTACCAGTTCCCGGCCTCGCTCCCCCTCGGCGGCATGGGCCTGTCGGGCACGTGGACCGAGCACGCCGAGGAGGCCACCGCGGGGCCGCACGCCGAGCTCGAGCTCGGCTTCCTCGCCCAGGACGTGTACCTGGTGATGGGCGGGCAGGGCAGCGTCAGCGTGAGCATCAACGGCAAGCACATGCAGACCATTCAGGTCGCGGGGATACCGCGGCTCTACACGCTGTACTCGGCGAATGCCGTCACCAGCGGCACCATGCTGCTGCAGATGTCGCCGGGCGTGCAGGCCTACGACTTCACCTTCGGCTGATCGCCGCGATCAGCTCGTCACATCGACGTTGTACCGGGCCGCCAGCTCCTCGACGGTCAGGGCCTGGCCGGTCAGGCTGAGCGCCTGCGGATCGGCGGCGAGCGCGCAGACCGCGCGGCCAACGCCAGCCGGAGACTGCGACCCTTCGAAGTCGATATGACCGGCGAACCGCAGCACGTTCTCCGTGCGCACCCAGTCCGGGTGGAGCGAGACCGAGGTGACCCCGAGCGCGCGGAGCTGCTCGGCGGCCGCGAACGCGAGCCGGTCATCGGCGACCTTGGCCATCGAGTACGCGACGCCGAAGGCCTCCTGCTCGGCCTCCGGCACGGCCACCGACAGCGTCACGATCAGGCTGCCCGGAGTCGCGATCAGCAGCGGCGCGCACATGACGATCGCGGCGTAGTGCGCGCGCACTCCGCCGTCAAACATCGCGTCGAACAGCTCGAGCGGCTGCTGCCACATGGGCGCGGTCCACTGCTGGTAGGTCTGCGGGCTCAGCCGCTCATACCCGGCCCACGCGCTGTTGACGAGCAGGTCAAGCCTGCCCTGCTCGTCGCGGATGCGCCGGGCCACGGCGGCCACGGCCGCGTCATCGCGATGGTCGCACGGGACCGGAACGCCCCGGCCGCCGCCGGAGGTCACGAGCCCGGCTGTCTCCTCGACGGTGCCCGGCAGCTCGCCCGTCCGTCCGGCCGCCGACGAGCGAGCGGTGAGATACACGATCCATCCCGCCTGGCCGAGCGCTCTCGCCACGCCCCGGCCGATGCCGCGACTGGCCCCGGTGACCCATGCCACCCGCGCGGCGTCTGAATCGCTCGTGTATCCCATCGGCACTCAGGCGCTGCCGGGGGCAATCTTGTCGATGGCGGCCAGCTCATCGTCGGCGAACGAGGTGTGGGCAATCGCGGCCAGGTTCTCCTCCAGCTGCGCGACGCTGCTCGCGCCGATGACGGCCGAGGTCATCCGGTCATCGCGCAGAACCCACGACAGCGCGAGCTGCGCCAGCGACTGCCCGCGGGCGGCGGCGATCTCGTTCAGCGCCCTGACCTTCACCAGGTCGCTCTCGCTGATGTCGCTGGCCGTCAGCGATCCGCCCTCGCTGGCGCGCGACCCGGCCGGGATGCCGCCGAGGTACTTGCCGGTCAGCACGCCCTGGGCGAGCGGGGAGAACACGATGCACCCGATCCCCTCCCGGCCGAGCACGTCCAGCAGGTCGTCCTCGATCCAGCGGTCGAGGATCGAGTAGGACGGCTGATGGATGAGCAGCGGGGTGCCCAGGGAGTTCAGGATGCTCGCTGCCTCGAGCGTTTTGTCCGCCGAGTACTGGGAGATGCCCGCATACAGCGCCCGCCCGGATCGCACCGCCGTGTCCAGCGCGCCCATGGTCTCTTCCAGCGGCGTGTCCGGGTCGAAGCGGTGGCTGTAGAAGATGTCGACGTAGGGCAGGCCCATCCGGTCCAGCGACTGGTCGAGGCTGGCCAGCAGGTACTTGCGCGAGCCCCACTCGCCGTACGGGCCCGGCCACATGTCCCAGCCCGCCTTGGTGGAGATGACCAGCTCGTCCCGATGGCCGCGCAGGTCAGTGCGGAGGATCTCGCCGAAGGCGGACTCCGCCGAGCCGTAGGGCGTCCCGTAGTTGTTCGCCAGATCGAAGTGCGTCACGCCGAGGTCGAAGGCCCGCCGGATGATCGCCCGCTGGAGGTCGAGCGGCCGGTAGCCGCCGAAGTTCTGCCAGAGCCCGAGGGAGATCTCGGGCAGCTTGAGCCCGCTGCGCCCGCAGCGGCGGTAGGGCATCTTCTCGTAGCGATCTTCGGCAGCAACGTAGGTCATGGCCAAGAGTCTGCCTCAGCCGAGACGGTACGTTCCAGGAGGACCCATCTCGAACTCCCGCCCGGTGAAGGGCGGGCCGGGCGATCGCTTGCCCGTTTCATGCCTGTAAGCCCGGCTACTGAAGGGTTTCCGCATCGTGGATGTGCCATAGGTATTGCTATAGCCATAGCTACCGCACATCCACGATGCGGAAACTCGATGGTTCGTAGGTGTTTAGGCTGAATAGTCCGGTGCGAGGCCTGGCGGCAGAAGAGCGCCAGGGTGGCTCGTCGGCGCAGTAGTTCTCTTGCCGACGTCTGTGCCGCCGGAAACCCCGGGTATGTCAGCCTGCGGGTCTTGCGGCTGGCGCTCGCCCCGACCTCGTGGCAGTAAGCCGACCGACCATGTGGTGCCAGACGCCCATAATGGGCGCATGGACCTCGCGGGCAAGCTGCAGATCAAGCCGGGGACCGTCGTGTGCGCGGTCGGGGCGCCGGCTGACGGGCCCGATCTGACCGGCGCCGGGCTGGCCGGGCCTGCGCGCGACGCCGGGGCCGTGATCGCGTTCGTGCATCAGGCCGCGGAGCTGCCGGCGGCTGCGCAGGACGCGATCGACGCCGCCCGGCTGGACCGGCTCGCCTGGGTCGCCTACCCGAAGGCCGGCCAGCTCGGTACCGACCTCAACCGGGACCGCCTGGCGGCCGCACTCGAGGGCCAGGGCATCCGCCCGGTGCGGCAGGTCGCGCTCGACGACGTCTGGTCCGCCCTGCGTTTCCGGCCCGCCTGAATAAGCACCGCCTGATCAAAAGGGCTTCTGCGGCATCATCGGCCCCATTGACACGGCCAAACCCGCACGTTAACTTCCCGGTAACCGCGCCCTCATATCGCTGCATGCGCGCATTTGCCGGATTGCCGAATGACAACTGCCGCGACGACAGGCCGGCCATTCCTGACCTTCCGCCGTTCAGCCGTCACCGGCGACGCGGACGGCGGCGACAGCGGAGGTGAGCTTTGTCATCGCACCGCATGACGAGACGTTGGATCACCGCCGGCGCGACCGCTCTCGTCGCGGGCGCCGGCATGATGGTCCCGGCGGCGGCCGCGGCCACGCCGCATTCGCCGACGAGCACCGCGCCGCAGCACGTGGGCAGCGGAGCAAGCGCGGCAGTCATCCTCAGAAGCTCCTACGGCGTACCGAGCGTCTACGCCGCCACCCGGCAGGGCATGTGGTTCGGCGACGGGTGGGCCCAGGCACAGGATCGCCTGGTCCAGCTCGAGCTCACCCGGCGGTCGGTCGAGGGAACCCTGTCGGCGATCTTCGGGCCGTCCGAGCTCGGCCAGGACGAGACGGTCAGGACGTTCTTCTACACGCCGGCCGAGCTGACCGCGCAGTACCGTTCCATGCCCGCGGTCACCCGCCGCGCGCTGACGGCGTTCTCCGCGGGCATCAACGCCTACGAGAACTACGCCTACTCCTCCGCCGCCAGCCGCGTTCCGTACGAGTTCTTCGTCCTCGGCCAGGCGCTAGGGCTGCCGTCGGGAACCCCGTACCGGCCCGCGCCATGGACGCCCGAGGACACCGTGGCGGTCGGCAACTACCTGGCCAGGGAGTTCGGCGGCGGTGGCGGCAGCGAACTGCAGAACCTCAGCTTCCTTGACTACCAGGTCGCGGAGCAGACGGCCAAGGGCGACGTCAACGCCGTGACCGACGCGGTCGCCATCTTCAACGACGCGCGCTGGATCAACGACCCGACCGCGCCGACGACCGTGCCATCGCCGACCCTAACGGCGGATGCAGCGACCGCAGCAGCGAAAGCCCCGGCCCCGACCTCGGCGTCGATCGCGACTACATCCACGCTCGCCAGCATGCGGATGCTGACCAGCTCTGCGATCAAGACCGCGCAGTCGAAGCTCGCGGGCGACCGCGCCTCGATCCTGAAGACCGGCATCTCGCTGCGAGTCCTGTCGCACGGCGGCTCCAACGCGATCGCGGTGGCGCCCTGGCGGTCGGCCGACCACCACGCGCTCCTGTGGGGAGCACCGCAGGAGGGCTTCGGCACGCCGAGCGTCGACTGGGAGGTGTACCTCCACGGGCCGGGCTACGACGCCGGCGGCATGGCGATCACCGGTGAGCCGTTCGTGCTGATCGGGCGCAACGCGGACATCGCCTGGACCACCACCAGCGAGGAAACGGTCGACCAGCGCATCTACGTGGAGCAGGTCAACTTCGCCACCAGCCCGCCAACCTATCTCTGGGACGGCAAGTGGATCCCGATGCAGGCGATCGCTGAGCCGATTCCGGTCGCGGGCCAGGCCACGCCGCAGTCCTTCACCGTGTACCGGACCAAGGACGGCCCGGTTTTCGACACCGATACATCGGCGGGCGTCGCGTTCTCCATGCGGTTCGCCTCCTGGAACCGCGAGACCGGCTCGCTGCTCGGCTTCTCCCAGCTCGGCGGCGATACCGACCTCGCCCAGTTCCGGCACTCGATGAGCCTGGTCACCACACTGCACAACTTCCTGTATGCCGACCGGCGCGGGAACATCGCCTACTTCGGTGACGGGCTCGTGCCGATCGAGCCGTCGTTCAGCAAGGTCGACCCCCGGCTGCCGGCGCTCGGCAACGGCACCGAGCAGTGGCGGGGCTTCGTCCCGTTCAGGGACATGCCGCACAGCGTGAACCCCGCGCAGGGCTACCTCGACAACTGGAACACCAAGCCCTCGGCGACCGCGTTCTACCAGCAGAACGGCGGCGACGAGTACTGGGGCACGATCTTCCGCTCCACGCTCATCAGCCAGCTGATCGCGGCCAGCCGAAACCTCACCGTCGGCTACCTGGAGCGCATCGAGCACGCCATCGGCACCATTGACAACGAAGACAACACCCGGCCGGCCGCTCCGTACTTCATCCCCTACCTCGTGGCGGCCTACCGCCAGCTGCGGGCCGCGAACAGCGCGCTGACCGATCCGGCGACCCATCCGGACCTGGCGTCCGCCATCGCCGCCCTGCGGCACTGGAACGGCGTTAGCACGCTCGGCAGCCCGGCCATGTCGATCTTCATGAACTTCCTGGAGGCCTACGAACGCAACGTGTTCGAGGGCGGGGTCTCCGCGGGAGAGCAGTACACCGGCTCGGTGAACTTCAGCGACAGCTCGCTGCCCGGCGACCTTGGCACCTACGGGGGCCTCGGCGGCATGGGCACCTACAACCTGCTGTATCACATCCTGGCGCACACGAAGGGGATCGATCCCTGCGGGACGCTGTGCTACCAGGGCGGATACTTCAGCGGTCACCGTGACCAGCTGCTGGTCGAGAGCCTGAACGACGCGATCACGATCCTGTCCGGCACCGGCACGCAACTCGGCCAGAACGTGCCCGGCTTCGGCACGACCGACATTGCGAAGTGGGGCTACGAGCCCGCTCAGGACCAGAACTGGGACAGCCTTGACCCGCTGGCCGTGGGCGTGAGCACCTCGTGCGGCACGAGCGCGAGCCAGAACCGCAGCACGTTCATGATGGCCGTCGACGTCGGACGGCGCCGCGTCACGGGCAGGGACGAGTTGCCGCCGGGCGAGAGTGCCTTCATCTCGGCCGCCGGCGTGCCGAGCCCGCACCTGTGCGATCAGGTCAGCCTGTTCGACGAGTTCAAGTACAAGGCAATGCCCCCGGCCTGAACACAGCGGAACAGCAAACAGCGGAGCGGGACCCGGCCCCGGCCGGGTCCCGCTCCCGCCTATTCGCCGTCAGCCCTGCTGGGGCCATTGGGCCCGGACCAGTTCCCGCCGGGTCCCGAATATCGCGACGGCGGCGGTGAGAACGCCGGCCAGCACGAGCAGGGCCGCCGACGCGGACAGGTACTGCAGCAGCATGCCCGTGAAGAAGACCCCCACCGGCATGCCGAGGCCGATCAGCACCATGACCGCGGCGATGACGCGCCCGCGCTCAGCGTCGGGTGTCTGCCGGAAGACCAGGACGTCCACGAGCACGCGGATCGACGGCACCCCGAGCATCGCGAAGAACGTCAGGGCCGCTACCCACCACGGTCCGAATGGCAGCGCCATCAGGCCGATCACGGCGCTGGCGACGAAGCACACCGAGATGAGCAGGACTCCGGGCCGGAGCCGGTGCAGCTGCTTCACCAGCGGCGCGCCGGCCAGGCCGCCGACGGCTCCGGCGCCGAGCACCAGGCCGATCACGCCTGACTGCACGTGCTGGTGCCGCAGCAGCACGATGATCGCCAGGTCCAGTCCGATGCCGACGGTGTTGACCAGCATGATCAGCGTCATCGCGGCGCGCAGCACCGGATGCGACCAGATCGTCCTCAGCCCGGTCAGCATGCCGCCGCTTGCTGCCGTGCCGCTTTCTTCTGCTGTACCGCTCTGCTCGGCCTCCGCCGGCGCCTGAGGCGGCGCCGCGGCGCCGCCGGGCATGGCCTTCATCAGCACTGCCGACACCAGCGACGCGACGAAGGATCCGGCCGTGAACAGGAAGGGAACGGCATGTCCGAGGGCTCGGATGGCGTACAGAACGCCGGCCAGCGGCGGGCCGGCGAGCGTGGCGCCGTTCACCCGGATCTCGTCCTGTACGAGCGCGGTGGTGAGCTGCTCCGGGGCCACGACCGACCGGACGAGCGGCAAGCGGGCGGCCCCGGCGATCGCCTGACCCGCTCCCAGCAGCACCGCGGCGATCAGCAGCATCGGCAGCGAGACCCAGCTCAGGATGAGCCCGGCCGCCACGATCCCCGTGACCAGGGCGCTCCCGGCCTCCGCCGCGATCACGATCGTGCGCCGGTCGCGCTTGTCGGCCAGCTGGCCCGCGGGCAGCCCGGCCACCAGCATGCCGATGGCCTGCAGCGCGGCGAACAGCCCCGCCCGGCCGGGCGAGCCGGTCAGCCCGAGGATCGCCAGCGGGTAGGCAATGTCTCCCACCGCCAGGCCGAGGGTCGAGGTGACGCTGCCGACCCACAGCGTCTGGAACTGCAGATTCCGCCGGAGCGGGACGAGCGGCCGGACCTGGCCGTCGGCCTGATCCGCCGCCATGTCGAGCGCGGGGCTGGTCATTTGCTCACCTCTAAACGTTCTTGACTACATCAGCATTCATGATTACGTGAATGATGACATGAGCGTGAGCGTGTGGCAAGATGTAAATGTGGATGAGCGAGATCACGAGGCTGCGCCGCCGGCCGCGCGGACCGTCGCCACCGTCGAGATGCTGAAGGCCATGGCCGATCCGACGAGGATCGCGATCCTGACCGTGCTGATGGAACACCCGAATGAGCTGCCGGTGATGTCGGTCAAGGAGATCGCCGCGCGCCTCGGTGAGCCGCAGACGAAGCTCTACCGGCACATCAAGCAGCTCGAGGCCGCCGGCCTGATCAAGGTCGCGGCGACCCGGATGGTGTCAGGCATCCTCGAGCAGCGGTATCAGGCG
>DAIOWC010000084.1:13335-16408 GCA_036758685.1 Streptosporangiaceae bacterium
CTACGCCGAGCCCCCGGCCGAGGAGCCGTAAGTCGCGGCGCAGTCCCGGCGGCCGGGGCCGCCGGGACTGCCTTCGATGCCGGATCAGACCTAGGTGCGGGTCTAGCTGGACCTGATCCAGGTGTTGCTGAACCCGCCAGAGCTGTTGATCGCGCTGGTGGAGTCCTTGTCCTCGCCGCTGTTGTTGATCATGACAATCGCGGTCGGGCTCTGCGAGCCCAGCGAGGTGCCATTGGCGGCCGAGGAGCCGTAGTTGATGGTGCCGAAGTCGGCTAGCGGGAGGATGCCGCCGCTGTTCGTGCAGCAGGGTGCCTCGGTGATGACCTCGGCCGAGGAGCGGTCGAAGCCCGACTCGTTGATGGACTGGGTCTGCGTCCAGCCCTGCGTCGAGTCCTTCAGAACCAGCGTGTAGGTCTCGGTGCCGCTGAAGGTCACCGACGCGCTGATGCTGTCACCCGGCTTGACGGTGTTGGTGTAGTACACCGGGTCGGCCGGATACATCTCATACCAGCCGTAGTAATCCGGCGTCGCGCCGTCGCAGTCTGAGTCCGTGCCGGTCTGCTCGACGGATTCGCTGCTGTAGCCGTCGAGGCCGACCCAGAATGCGGCGTAGGAGTCGGACGACCGGCCCCGGCGGCCGCTCGTGCAGGTCGCGGTCGGCTGAGTCCAGCTTGCCGAGACGCTGTTGTACGCGCCGTTCGCACCGGTGACGGCGTAGCCGGACCAGTTGGTGCTCTCGGCCGTGGTGAATCGGCCGTCACGGCTCGTCACGTGCCGTCCCTGCATCAGGCCACCGGGCTTGAACGCGTGAACGACGGCTCCGGGCCGGGCGAGCGTGGTCTCATGGCGGGGGGTAGCGGCCGACGCGGTGCCTGCCAGGGCAAGCATCGAGCCGAACGCCAGCGTGACGGTCAGGATAGGTATGCTCCATCGACGTACCATTGATCTCCCTTTGGCCGTTGGATGCACGATCGGTGAACTCGCAGCCGTCACGCGCCCTGGGGGAGGCAGGGCGCAGTCGGATGCCTCGATTGGCTCGCTACGCAACGTATTCGGCGCGGGGCGATCCTCGGCGAGGTATCACATGACTTGTCGTATAACGGGTTGTTAATTCACCGAACCTGCGGGGACGTGCCGTGAACGTATAGTGCTCGATAGTCATGGTTAAACCATAAGAGTGTAAAGACTTGGTATAGAGGGATGTAATTGCCCTTAGCCTGCAAAAGGCCGATCGAGGTTGCATCCGCTTTTATGGGATTAGCTATGGTTTAGGCGGATCCTGTGTTGGCGGATGGGCGTGCGGTATTGCGCTTACGGCACATTGCTGGCGTACGGTGAATCCGGACCCCGAGGAGACGCCGTGCAGGTTCCCCCGCCCGACCGCCGGAACAGCTTCGCCCAGCGCCTGTTCGCACCCCTTCCGGCCCGCTACGACAGGCTCGCCGAGATCCTGTCGTTCGGCCAGAACGGACGCTGGCGGCGGGCAATGGTCGGGCATTTGCAGCCGGCCGACGGCCAGCTGGTCCTGGACGTCGCCGCCGGGACCGCCGGGATCTCGCTCCAGCTCGCCGGGCGCCTGGGAGCCCGCGTCGTCGGCGTCGACCTCACCGAGCAGATGCTCAGGCAGGGCGCGGAGAACGTCGCGACCGCCGGCGCCACCGACCGGATCGCGCTGGTGGCCGGGCGCGCCGAGCAGCTCCCGTTCCCCGACGCCTCGTTCGACGCGCTGACGTTCAGCTACTTACTGCGCTACGTCGCCGACCCGCAGGCAACCCTGAAGGAGCTGGCCAGGGTCGTGCGACCGGGCGGCACCATCGCGAGCCTGGAGTTCTTGCTACCGCCGAGCCGTTTCTGGCGCTTCTGGTGGCGGGCCTATACCGCGATCGGATTGCCGCTCGGGGGCCTGCTGACCGGCGGGCGCGAGTGGTACTCGGTCGGCCGCTTCCTCGGTCCGAGCATCTCCAAGCACTATCGCGCCTACCCCGTCACCTGGACCGTCGATGCCTGGCAGCGCGCGGGCGTCCGGGACGTCGGCTGGTCGGCGATGAGCCTCGGCGGCGGCCTGGTGATGTGGGGAACCCGAGCGGGTGGCTGAACCGCAGCCGGGCGGCGCGCCTGGCCAGCAGGCTGCGGCAGCCGCCGAGGTGCGGCTGCCCGACCGGCCGGCCTATTACGCTGCCGCCTCCGGCGGCTGGCGTGACTGGTGGACGCTGCTGCATCCGCCCTACACCGCGTGGCACCTGGCTTACGTCGTCATCGGCGCCTCGCTCGCACCGCACGTACGGCTCACTCCTCTGCTGGCCGCGCTCGCCGCGTTCTTCCTGGCCGTCGGCCTCGCCGCGCACGCGCTCGACGAACTCCACGGCCGGCCGCTGCGAACGCGCATACCGGGCCCGGTGCTGATCGCCGTCACGATCGTCGGGCTCGGCGGCGCCGTTGGCCTCGGCGTCGCCGGCCTGGTCCGCGTGGGCTGGCCGCTCGTCCCGTTCATGGTCGTCGGCCCGTGCCTGGTCATCGCCTACAACGCCGAGTTGTTCGGCGGCATCATGCACACCGATGCCGGATTCGCGGCCGCCTGGGGCGCGTTCCCGGTCCTGACGGCCTACGTCGCCCAGACCGGGACGCTCTCGGCCGGCTCGGCGCTGGCCGCGGCGGCCGCGTTCGCACTATCGGCGGCGCAGCGGGCGCTGAGCACGCCGGCGCGATTGCTGCGCCGCCGGACGGCCCAGGTGTCGGGCGCCATCACGCTCGCGAACGGCGAGGTCATCGCGCTTGATGCCGACCGGCTGCTGCGCCCGCTGGAGCGCGCCCTGCGCGCCACCTCCTGGGGCGTCGTGCTGCTCGCAGCGGGCCTCGCCATCGTCCGGCTCGGCTAGCCGCCGGAATCGAACGCGCCGTTTTTAGCTGTAACGCCGCCCGCTCCGTGGCGCATGCTCCTATAGGGCTATCCTGCATATTCGACAGGGGCATTCACGGGGGACAGTAAAGGCAGAATTAATGCTTACTTCGGGGTATCGGCCGCGCCATTCGACGTCACCCGCGCAGAAAACCGGACGGGGGCGCCGCGAGGCCG
>DAIOWC010000084.1:16508-23587 GCA_036758685.1 Streptosporangiaceae bacterium
GATGCGACGGCTGACAGCACACCCAGGCCGCGGGCCGGCGGAAACAGGGCGCAGATCGCGATTATCTCCGGCGCGGCGATAGCCCTGCTGGTCATCGTGACCCTGTACGCGGTCCGCGACGTCCCGTCCGTGACCACGCGCGGCTGCGCAACCCAGTCCTGCACCACCAGGCCCGGCGCGGCGCCGTCACCGGCGCTCACTGGCCGGCCCTCGGTCAGCCTGCTGGACTCGCCCGGCTACGCCCTGGACGGACCGACCGCGGTCGCGGCCGGCGGCGGCTCGCTGTGGATCACCAACGTCCTCGGCGGCACCGTGACGAGCCTGCCCCTGGCCACCGGCCGCAAGGTCATGAACCTGCCCGCCGCGCAATACGGATTTGACGGGCCTAATGCGATTGCCATCGGCGGGAATCATGTCTGGGTGGCAAATACCCCGGCAAATTCAGTTACCGAGCTGAGCACCCGGACGGGAGCGCCAATTCGCGTTCTGGGCACCGGTTACGGATTCGCCGGCCCGTACGCGCTCCAGCTTTACGGCCACCGTCTCTGGGTGGCGGATGCGGCGATCAACTCGGTCACCGAGATCAGCGCCACCAGCGGGGCCAGGATCCGTACCGTCACCGGCGGCGCCTACCGGTTCGACAACCCGTACGCGCTCGCCGTCGCGGACGGCAGGCTCTGGGTGGCTAACTCCGGCGGGGGCTCGGTCACCGAGATGAGCGCGAAGACCGGCGCCTGGATCGCCACGCTCGCCGCCGGCTACCGGCTCGACGACCCGGTGGCGCTCGCCGCTGACGGCAACGACGTCTGGGTGGCCAGTACGGCCGGAGACTCGCTCACCGAGATCAGCGCGGTGAGCGGCAAACTGGTCCGGATACTTCCCGGCCGCCAGTACGGGCTGAACAATCCGGCCGCGCTGGCCATCGGCGGCGGCGTTGTGTGGGTCGCCAACCAGGTCGGCAACTCGGTCACCGAGATCAACGCCGGCTCGGGTGCGCTCATCCGGGTGCTGTCGGGCAAGCGGTATCACTTCCACGGGCCGACCGGCATCGCCGCCGACGGCCATGCCGTCTGGGTTACCAACCAGGGCAGCGACTCGATCACCCGCCTCGGGCTGCCTTAGCCTCGGTCGTCCGGTCAGAGCGCGTCGTGACGCTGCAGGTAGCTCAGGGAGGCCCAGCCGACCGGAACCGGCAGCCAGAACGTCAGCAGCCGGAACAGCAGCACCGCGCTGACCGCGGCGGCGCCCGGCAGTCCCGCTGCGGTGAGGCCGGCCGTCAGCGCGGCCTCGACCGCGCCCAGGCCGCCTGGTGTCGGCACCGCTGACCCGATCGCGCTTCCGGTCAGGTACACCACCGCGACGCCGACCAGGGCCGCGTGCCCGCCGACCGCCCTGACGCAGGTGGCCAGGCAGAGGATGTACGCCGCAGTGAGGAGGAAGGCCCCGCCCACTCCCTCGGCCAGCTTGGCGGGCCGCTGGGCGATGTCCAGCAACCGCGGGATCACCTGGCCAAGGGTCGGCGCCACCCGTGAGCGGGCGAGGCGGCGCCCGGCCGGGAAGGCGAGCACGATGATCGCGGCGAGCGCCAGCACGCCGAGCGCGATGTATGCCCAGCCGGGCGGCCGCAGCGACTTCTCGTGCACCGTGCCGGCCAGCGCGGCGAAGATGATCAGCAAGGTCATGTGCAAGGCGAACGCGAAGACCTGGGAGACGCCCACGCTCGCGGCCGCATCGGCCGGCTCCACGTGGGCCTTGCGGAGGTAACGCAGGTTCAGCGCGACGCCGCCCACGGCCGCCGGCGTCACCAGCGTCACGAACGACCCGGCCAGCTGCGCGAGGAACGTGCGGAACAGGCTGAGCCTTTCCAGTACGAAGCCGGACAGCGAGAAGGCCGCGCCGACGTAGGTCGCGGCGGAGAGCGCGAAGGCTACGATCAGCCAGCGCCAGTCCGAGGTCTTGAGCACGTGCGCGAAGCTCACGCGGGCGAACTCGCCGATGACGATGTACGCGGCGAAGATGCTCGCGACGAGCGTCACCACGATCCGCGGCCGGAACCGCTCGAGCTGCTCCGACGGCAGGACGGTGTCGCTCGGGCTGCCGGCCAGCCCCCGGCGCAGGGCGGGCAGCACGTCCTTGCGCCGGCGCAGTGCCGCCCTGGTCGAGCGGTGCAGCACGACCGGCTGCAGCAGCGGCACCAGGCTGGCCAGCTCGGACCTGCCGATCTTCTTCCGCGCCGCGGCGGCCGCCCGCTCGGGACCGACCAGCAGCGCGAATGTAGCGGTCAGCTGGGCCAGGTCCAGGCGGATCTGGAGGTCGCTTGCGGCTACGTCGCCGTCGCCCGGATCCAGCAGCAGGACGATCCCGTTGTCCCTGCCGGTCAGCATGATGTGATCGGAGGTCAGCGACCGGTGCGTCACCCGCCGCTCATGCAGCCGGTGCACCGCGTCGAAGACCATGCCGAGCTGGCGATCGGACGGCGGCTCGGCCAGGTCGGCGAGAGTGACGCCGAGGCGATGATCGGTGGCAAAGACCGCGGCCTCGGGCCCGACCCGCAGGAGCGCCCGAAGCCGGGGCGTCTGCACCCCGGCGTCCTCGACCGCATAGGTCAGGAGCGCCCGGCGTTCCACGGCACGCTCCACGGTCAGCGGCGCGGCGCTCGATACCTGGCTGCGCAACCGCAGCCCGCGGTAGATCCGCAGGATCGCGTCGGCCACCTGCTGGTCACGGTCGAAGACCGTGACGTCCAGCCGGCCCCCGTCCCGCTGCAGCGCCACGTACCGGCGGTTATCGGTGCTCGGATCGGGGATCCGGCGGATCTCGGTGACCGGATCAGTCACCACGCTCAGGGCCGACGCGATCTCGGCCGCGGTCGGGCGCTCGGACTTGGTGCCGACCACATACCGCAGCCCGGAGCCGACGGCCTGGCCGATCAGCAGCGTGATCAGCAGGGACAGGACCGTGGCCGCGCCGTTGGAGGCCACGCTCGACAGGCAGTACAAGCCAATCCCCAGCAGGAACGCGGTCCGCCACCGCGGCCGGCCGGACAGGCCGATCACCGTGACGTAGGCCACCAGCCCGGCCAGATAGGCGTCGAGTGGCGAGCCGGCGTTGTATCCGCCCGGCTTGGCGAGCGCGTGCGCCAGGTCGGACAGCACGTTCAGGTGCAGCAGCGCGTCGCAGGCCAGCGTGACGCCGGCCGCGGCCACCCCGATCCCGGCTGCCTCGCCCAGCCGCCGCAGCTGGCTCCGGAAGACCATCCGGGCCGCCATGAGCACCGGCAGCACTACGAGAGCCAGCGAGCTGAGGAAGAACAGCGGCGTAATGATGCCGGTGGCGAGCCGCCGGCTGGCGTTGAACAGGTCGATCTCGGCGCCGCTGGCCGTCTGCTTGGCGACGAGCGCCAGTCCCACCAGCAGCGCGATCTCGATGCACGCCGTGGTGCACCGGAGGATGTCAGCGGGCAGCCGGACCCGAGGCTCCAGATGATCTTCCACCCGGACCGCCGCCGACAGCACCGCCGGCCGGCCGACGACCACCGGCAAGCCTGGCTGGGCCGCCTCCGGCGGCCGTCGACGGGACAGCTTCACCAGCAGATCGTTTCATCTGTTACCCCCGGATGTCCGAGAGGCCCGGCCGTGACGGTCCGGTATGGTCCCGTTCATGCCGTCAATGCAGCCTCTTGTGGCCGCCGTGCGGACCGAATCCGCCGCGCTGTCGGCCGTGGTCGCCGGGCTGACCGAGGCCGACCTGGCCCGGCCAAGCCCCTGCCCGCCGTGGAGCATCGCCGGGCTGCTCGGCCACATCATCGTTGCCACCGGCCGCGTCGGCCAGGCCATCACGGCGGGGCAGGAACCAGGCGCGGCGGGCCCTCTCATCACGGCCGCTGGCTATTACCGGCCCGACCACCGATTCTCGGCGCCGGTCAACGCCGACCGGATCGATGTCGCCGCCAGCCTGGCCGCGCGCCTGGACACCGTCGCCGCGATCAGCGCCGAGCTGGCGACGGCCTGTCAGGGCTGCCTGGCCCTGCTCGAGGCGGCTGGGCCCGGCCAGGAGGTGCGCACGCGTCACGGGGACCGGATGCTGCTGTCGGATTTCGCCGTGACCCGCGTCGTGGAGCTCGCGGTTCACGGGCTGGATGTGGCCGCGGGCCTCGGGCGGCGGCCCTGGCTGACCGACGATGCGGCTGCGGTCCTGGACGACCTGATGCTGCCCGGCGGCTCTGCCAGCGCGCTGGGCGCCCGGCTCGGCTGCGATCGCGCGGGGCTCATCGCCCGGCTGACCGGCCGCACGCCGTTGTCCGCCGCTGATCAGGCGGCCCTCGCCGAGTCCGGCGTGGCGATCCTGGCCCTAGGCTGACCCGGAGCGGCCCGGCGGACAATCCGCATCCGGCCGGGCCACCCCGTTCCGCTCCTAGGAGCCGAGCGTCAGCCCGATGTCGTCGGCATAGCCGTCGTTGTAGGTGCCCGCATCGCGGGTGAAGGTGAGCGTGAACTGCACCGACACGGTGCCGGCCGGCACCGTGCCGGTCGCCGACTCCGGGAGGAGCTCGGTCTGGTCATCGCGCTGCGCCGGGGTGACCGGCGCCAGCGTGGCCGTACCCAGTGAGGCGCCCGAGGAGTTCAGGAACGTAGCGACCAGCCCCACGTGGTCGCCCTGCGACGCGTAGCCGCCGAGCCAGCCGGACAGGTCGTACGGCTCGTCCCCGCTGGCGATGTAACTGGACTGCGATGAGACGCTCACGGTCTGCGTCATCGTGGCCGAGGCGTCATCGCCGCCGCCGAAGAACGCGCTGCCAGGGCTGGCGGGCGGCTGCGGCCCCTCGGCCGCGGTCGGGAACCCGCTCGCCCCGTAGCACATCTGCTGTGGCGTCGAGGTCACGGTCCAGTCCTCGACGTTGCTCTTGCCGGTGCCCGTATCCGAACAGCTGCCGGTCTCCGCGCCCGGGTTCGCGATAGGAACGGTGTACGTCGGGCCGCCGCCACCCGAGGCCGGGCTCACCGTCCAGGAGAACGCCGCCGAGCCGGACGCCCCGGTCGGGTCGGACGCGGTCACCGTGACGCTGGAGGTGCCGGCCGCGGTCGGCGTGCCGGAGATCAGGCCGCTGGCGGAATTGATCGACAGCCCGGCCGGGAGCCCGGCCGCCGAGTAGCTCAGCGTCTGCCCGGACGCCGAATCCGACGCGCTGATCGGCAGCGAGGCCGCCGAGCCGACGGTCGAGGTCTGCGATCCGGGGTTGGTCACCGTGACGGTGTTCTGGCTGCCCGAGCCCGTCCACACGTCGTCCAGCGACTGCGCGTACTCGTCGTTGCTGGTCTGCTTCGACAGCCCGAGCGCATCCTCGATCGTGGCCAGCAGGCTGTAGTCGTCGTAGTAACCGGGGCTTACGTAACCCTGCTTCACGAGGCCCTGCGAGGCGATGATGTAGGCGGGCACCTGGTTGGAGTAGCTCGGCCCGTACGACTTGGTGTAGCCCTCGTCCCAGGTCAGGATCAGCAGCGACGGCTGGGTCGTCCAGGCCGGGGAGCTGAAGATCTCCGGCAGCGTGCCCGACAGCCAGGAGTCACCGGCGGACACGCCGCCCTGCTCCATGTCGCTGTCGTCGTTCGCGACGAACCAGACGAAATTCGGCGTCGTCGACGCACTCTCCAGGTCGGTGGCCATTTGCGTCAGCGGCTGGTTGTGGGCGTCGCAGTAGCTGGCCGGGGTGATGTTGTCGGCGTAGTCCAGGAAGACATCGTCGTCGTTCAGGTAATAGCCGCCGCTGGCGGTGTTGTGATTGGTCAGGTCACAGTCGCCGTCCATTCCCTCGGCGTAGCCCTTCCAGGTCAGGCCGGCCGCGTTCAGGTCGTCGGCGAGGTTCGTCTCATCCACCTGTCCCGGCGAGACGTCCTCGTCCACGTTCCACGTCGAGCCGGACGTCCCGGCCAGGTAGTTCGGGTCGCTCGGGTGCTGGGTGGCGTAGAAATTGCCGAGCAGCGAGCCCATCGGGGCCAGCGTGTTGTTGATGTACGGCGCGGCCGGGTTGCCGACGATGTAGTCGCCGCTGTTCGCCGGGGCCTGGCTGGCGCTGTAGTTCTCGTTCTCCATGTAGGCGAAGAACACGTGGTCGAAGTGCGGCACGTTCGACGACGGCGCGGTCAGCACCGGCGGGGTGATCGTCGTGGACATGGTCAGCGACAGATCGTCGAGGTAGCCGTCGGTGCTGTTGCCGGCCCCGTAGGTCCAGTTGACCTGCACGAGCACCTGCGTCGTGCCGGCCGGCACGGTCCCGGTCGCCGACTCCGACAGCAGCTCGGTGTCGTCGTCGCGCTCGGCCGGGGTCACGGGCGCGAGCGTGGCGGTGCCGAGCGAGGTGCCGGCCGAGTTCTCGAACGTTGCCACCACCCCGACGTTGTCGGTCTGCGAGGCGTAGCCGCCGAGCCACCCGGACAGGTCATAGGTGACTCCGCCGCCGTTGATCGCGGCCGAGCCGGAGGAGACGCTGACGACCTGCTGCATGGACGCGTTGCCCTTGGACCCGCCGGCGAAGAACCCGTTGCCAGCATCCGGCGGTCCCTCGGACGTCGTCGGGTAGCCAGACGCTCCGTAGCACACGGTGTCGGGGCCGCCGGAGGTGATCTGCCAGCCGGGGATGGTCATGGTGTCGAGGCCCGTTGTGGTGCACAGGCCGGTCTCGGCGTTCCCGTTAAGGATGAGGTTCGCGCTCGTCGCCGCGGCCGCCGGCCACGGTACGGCGAGGCCGGCGGCGGCCAGAGCCGCCCCGGCCAGCAGCGCTTTCCAGTGCATGGACATGCGGGGTTCCTCCATTTCATGCAATCTCAAGCGCGGACGGTAATTAGCCGTTGCCAACTGCAGACGGGCGCGTGCGGAATAGCTGGCCAGCGCTGCATGAAATCCCGGTATCAGTCCATGATCGGGTCGGCTTTGGCACCGATTTCGTTACGAACTCGACGTGATCACGACATCGTCCGATGGGTCGTGCGTGTCAAAATCGGCCCATGACCGACGGCGCCGTCCCGGACCTCGCGACCGAAGCCAGCCCGGCCACCCCCGCCGCCCCGCCCGACCTGCCGCAG
>DAIOWC010000085.1:0-23395 GCA_036758685.1 Streptosporangiaceae bacterium
CGCTGAGGGCTCTGGCCAGCGGGCACCTGGGCCTGCGGCTCAGTGCTAGCCGACACCGACCCTCCGCCCCTCGTCACAGCCACGCCCACCTCCGGCGCCAGGCCCTGGGTGCCTGGGTGTACCTCTCGCACGGTAGGCCGGCGGGCAGGCCCGAGTCAACGATCCCCAGCGGCGCGTCGCGGCCCTGATCAGGTGAGATTCCGGCGGACATGTCCGGCCCGATAACGGGCTCAGGTGGACTTTCCGAAGTCCTCGGGCGTGATCGTATCGAGGAACTCCCGGAACTTCTCGACCTCGTCCTCCTGCTCATCGGCTTCGGGGATCGCCACGCCGGCCTCGTCCAGGATCTCGTCGCTGACGAAGATCGACGCCCCCGTCCGGAGGGCCAGCGCGATCGAATCGGACGGACGCGCGCTTACTTCCCTTCCGTTGGAAAAGATCAGGTCTGCGAAGAAAATGCCATCCCGGAGCGCGGTGATGTTCACCGTCGTCAGCCGGATCTCCAGAGCCTCCAGCACATCGCGCATCAGGTCATGCGTCAGCGGCCGCTGCGGGACCATGCCCTGCTGCGCGAAGGCAATCGCCGTCGCCTCGTTCGGGCCGATCCAGATCGGCAGGTACCGTTCCCCATCGGTCTCCTTGAGCAGGACGATGGGGTTGTTCGTGGGCATCTCCACCCGGACGCCGACGACCTCCATCTGCCTCACGGCGGCTCCGTCCTCATCCGCGCCTGCGCGCTGCTTTCACTAGCGGATCTGCCTCATGCATTCCCGTTGTTCTGGCAGGCATTCCCTTTGTCAACGTACACCCGCAATCGCGGCTGGCAGTCGTCGGATTGTGCCGCTGGCGTGCCGGCCCGGTCACGCACTGGCGCCTTCCACGCCGCGGGCCGGCATCGGCGGGCCGACATCGGCCATATCGCCGATCGCCGGTCCGGCCATGGCCGCATCGCCGAGTCCGGCCGCGGCCAGTCCCGCCTCGGCCAGCGCGCCGGCCACCAGCGCCCCGTGCAGCCGCAGCACCTGCACCGCGCACTCGCGCGCAGTGCGGCCAGCCAGCTCACGTGCGCCGGCGCCGCGCTGCCGCAGAATCGGCGCGACTAGGCTCTCGATCATCGTCGTCTCCCGCTCGGCCGCCGCCCGGACCGCCCGCAGGTGCCGTGCCTCGACGCCGAACGCCGTCAGCGCGACAGCCGTCCTGGCCACCTCGAGCGCGTCCTGGCGGTAGAACCGTCCGTAGCGGCGCAGCAGCCCGAACGTCTCCAGCTCGGTCAGCAGGGCCTCGCTCATTCCCGACCCGTCCAGCAGATCGCGCCGGCTGAGCATCGGCGCGGCCTCATCGGCTCCGCCGCCAGGCCGGGTCGGCGAAGCGGTGCTGTGCGGGCCGGTGCTGTTCGGACCGGCGCGGTTCGGAGTGCCCGGGCTGGCGGTGCCGACGGCGCCTCGCGGCCGCGGCGGACCGGGCGTCACGCGCGCGCCGGCGGCGCCGTCGGGGCCGTCCGCCGCCTCGCCGAGGTGGTCAAGCCGCTCTCTGATTACCCGCAGCGGCAGGTACTGGTCGCGCTGCGCGGTCAGGATCACCCGCAGCCGGTCCACATCGGCGGAGCAGAACCGCCGGTATCCGGCCGGCGAGCGCGCTGGCGCGATGAGCCCCTCGGCTTCGAGAAACCTGATCTTGGAAACGCTGATATCAGGAAAGTCAGCTCGGAGCTGGGCGAGGACCTCACTGATGCTGAGGTAGCCGCGGGCGGGCGGAGCGCTCATCCCCCGGACCTACGTGCCTCCGCCGTAGTCGGACCGAGTGCCCGGGCCGAGCAGGAAGACGAGCCTGAACTTGCCCACCTGCACCTCATCGCCTTCGCTCAGCTGGGCTTCCTCGATCCGCTCCCGGTTCACGTATGTCCCGTTGAGGCTGCCGACGTCACGGACGGTGAACCGGCCGTGGTGGCGATAGAACTCCGCGTGCCGCCGGGAGACCGTGACGTCGTCGAGGAAGATGTCGCTGTCGGGATGCCGGCCGACCAGCGTCAGGTCGCTGTCCAGCAGGAACTGGCTGCCCGCATTCGGCCCGCGCCGGACGGCGAGCAGGGCGGTGCCGGGGGGCAGCGCGGCCACCGCCGCGGAGTCGGCACTCGTTTCCTCGCCCACATCGTCGAACTCACTGCCGCCGAGCGAGATCGTCGACGTTGTGTCGGCAACCCGCTCCCCCTGGCGGCGGACCAGCGGGGTGCCGCATTGCGAGCAGAAGCGCGCGCCCTCGGGATTGGCTTCACCGCACCCGGTGCAGTAGACGCTGGGCATCAGGTTGCCAAGCCTCCCATTCGTCGGATAGGCGACGGGAGCGGGCGCCAGGCCCGCCGCGGCCGGCTGCCGCGCGTAGTCCGTTGGCGCACTCAACGCTACCGGCGCGGACCCGGACCGGTCCATGCGCCACGCGCGGCCGAAGGGCCTGGGCCTGCGCCGGCCAAGCACCGGACGCGGCCCGGTGCCGGAGGCGCCGACCCCGGCGGTGTCCGGCCGGCCGGACCCGCGCGAGGCCTCATCTCGACGCCTTCGCCACATTTTGGCCGCACCTCCGACATGCAGACATCACTTCGGTGATCCGGCGATTGTCTCACGGCTTGGCCATCCATGCCGCCAGTCAGCGGCTACAGACCAGCTAGCGCCCCGCGCGCTCCACCACCAGCGCCCACTCGTCGAGCAGTGCCTGGGCGGTATCGGCGTCGTTCCCCTCGGCCCACAGGTGGGTCACGGCCTCCGAGGGGTCGGGCAGCACCAGGATCCAGCCCCGGTCGGGCTCGATGACCCGGACCCCGTCGGTGGTGTCGATCTCCCGGTCCCCGGCCGCCTCGACCACCGTGCGCATCACCATGCCCTTGGCCGCCCACGGGGTGGGCATCGAGCGCTTGAGCAGGTTCGTCTCCGGGAGCCTGGCCTTGATCTGGCTGAGTGTGAGCCGGGTCCTGGCCACCAGGCCGAGCAGCTGCGCGAACGCCGCGATGCCGTCGACCGACCGGGAGAAGCTCGGCACCACGAAGCCGCCCCGGCCGTCCGCGCCGAAGATCACGTCCTTGCCCGCGGTGGCCTCGTAGAGCCCGTGCAGCGAGGTCGGCGTCCAGTCGACCTCGACGCCGTGATACCGGGCGACATCCTCGGCTACGCGCGTGGTGGTGACCGGCAGCGCCACCCGGCCGCTGCGCCGCTCGGCGGCGATCAGGTCAAGGACGATCAGCAGCGCGCGTTCGTCGCTGACCAGCGAGCCCTTGTCGTCGACCAGCGCGATCCGCTCGCCGACCGGATCGAACCGGACGCCAAAGGCCGCGCCGAACGAGGACACCAGCTCGCCCAGCCGGTGCATCCCCGCCCGGATAGCGGCGATCGACTGGGTCGGCGCCGATTCATCCAGCCGGTTGTTGACGGTCAGCACGTCCACGCCGATCTTGCCGAGCAGGCCCGGCAGGACCAGCGAGGTAGTGCCGCCCGCGCAGTCCGCCACCACCCGCAGCCCGGCGCCGTACACCCCGGTCATGTCGATGCACCGCAGCAGCTCGTGGGTGTAGGCCTCGATGACGCGCGGCGGGTAGGACAGCTCGGCGATCTCGCCAGGGAACGCCCGCCGGTACTCCTGCCGGGAGAACACCCGCTCGAGCTTGCGCTGCGCCGACTGCGACAGGTTCGCGCCCTCGCTGTCCATGAACACGATGTCGATCGACTGCGGATCGCCCGGCGTCGTCTGCAGCGCGATCCCGCCGCTGTAGTCGCTGCGCGCGGTCTCGAACCGCGCCAGCGGCATCGGCTGCGCCTCCAGGTCAACCACGTTGATGGCGCTCGCGTTGAGCGCCCCGTGCACTGCGCGCTTCAGGGCCCTGGCCGCCCTGGAGGAGTCGCGCGAGGTCGTGACCACCGCGCCCTTCTTCAGCGTGGTCGCGTACGCGCTGGCCAGCCGGACGCACAGCTCGGGCGTGATCTCCACGTTGACGAGCCCGGACACCCCCCGCGGGCCGAACAGGGTCCGCTGCCCGCGCGACTCCCAGATCACGCTGGTGTTGACGACGGCGCCGGCCTCGATCGTCTTGAACGGGTAGACCTTGACCCCGGCCGACACGTAGGCGTCCGGCTCGATCACGCACTCGTCCCCGACGACCGCGCCCTCCTCGATCCGGGCTAGGCTCATGACGTCGGTGTTCTTGCCGACCACGCAGCCGCGCAGGGTGACCCCGCGCCCGACGTAGACGTTGTTGTGCACCACGGCCCGGTGCAGGAACGCGCCTTCCTTGACGATCACGTTGTTGCCAACCACGGTGAACTCGCGCAGCTGAGCCCCCGCCTCGATCTTGGCGTAGTCGCCGACGCACAGCGGCCCGTTGAGCACCGCCTCGGGATCGATCTCGGCGCCCTCGGCGACCCACACGCCGTGGGACACCTCGAACCCGTCGATCTCGACGTTGACCTTGCCCGACAGCACGTCCGCCTGCGCCTTGAAGTAGCTCTCGTGCGAGCCGATGTCCTCCCAGTAGCCGTCGGCGATCCAGCCGTACAGCGGGGCGCCGCGCTCCAGCAGCTTCGGGAACACGTCGCTTGACCAGTCCACGACCTCGCCCGCCGGGACCTCGGCCAGCACCTCGGGCTCCATGACGTAGATGCCAGTGTTCACGGTGTCGGAGAACACCTGTCCCCACGTCGGCTTCTCCAGGAACCGCTGGATGCGCCCGTCGTCGTCCACGATCACGATGCCGAACTCCAGCGGATCGGGCACCCGGGCGAGCGCCACCGTCACCAGCGCCTCGTTGTCCTTGTGAAAGGCGATCAGGTCAGACAGGTCGAAATCGGTCAGCGCGTCCCCGGAGATCACGAGGAACGGCTCGTCCCGCAGGGCATCCTCGGCGTTCTTCACGCTGCCCGCGGTGCCGAGCGGAGTCTCCTCCGTCGCGTACTGCAGGCTCATGCCGAAGTCTTCGCCGTCACCGAAGTAGTTGCGGACCATCGAGGCCAGGAACTGCACCGTGACCACCGTCTCGGTGAGGCCGTGCTTGCGCAGCAGGCGCAGCACGTGCTCCATGATGGGACGGTTCACCACCGGCAGCATCGGCTTGGGCTGGTTGGCGGTCATGGGGCGAAGCCTGGTGCCCTCGCCCCCCGCCATCACTACCGCCTTCACGGCAGCCTGGCCTCCTTTCCGCCTCGGGGCCCGGTCAGACTAGTCGCTGGCCAGGCGGGTCGCCCTCGCTGGCCAGCAACTGCCTGGCCTGCGCGACATACAGGCCTGCTGCCCACCAGTACAGGGCACTTCCCCAGATAGCAAAACTCCAACCGATGATCCGCGTGACCTCCGCGTAACTGGCCGTGTGTGATCCCAGGAAGAGCAGCGGAAACGCGTACAGCAAGCACAGGGTGGCGGCTTTGCCGGCGAAACTCACCTGCAGCGGACCCCAGCCGTGGCGGCGCAGGATGGCCAGCACGACCGCCAGGACGACCTCACGCAGCGCGAGGAGTCCGACTAGCCACCACGGAATGATCGCGCGGACCGCGAGGGCGATGATCGTGGCGACGATGTACAGCCGGTCGGCGGCCGGATCCAGCAGCTGGCCCAGCCTGCTCGTCTGGCCGAGCGCGCGAGCGACCTTGCCGTCCAGCCAGTCCGACGCACCCGCGGCGAGAAGCAGCCCGACGGCCCACCAGTCCCCCGTCTGCGTGCGCACGCCGAGGACCAGCCAGAGGAAGACCGGCACCCCGAGCAGCCGGAGGAAGCTGATGACATTGGGAATGGTGAAGATCTGCTCGCCCACGGGAGGTTCCGGGCCCGTGCTCGTAACGCTGCTCTCCTTGTACTGATTTGTCATTGCCCCTCACCTGCCGGTCACCGGCACGGCCAACCTACCCGGACACCGACCGCGGGTGCAGACTGGCCTACGTGCGCAGACCTCTTCTGCCGGCCACAGTCCTCGCAGGCACGGCCTTACTGGGGCTTGTCGCGTGCTCGGGCCAGTCGAGCCCGCCTAGCACCCGCACCTCTGCCCCGGCAGCGACGAGCACCGGCACATCGTCGTCGCCCGGCTCCTCCGCGGCGGCCGGCCCGGCGGTCGACTGGCTTCAATATCACGGGAACGAAACGCGCTCGGGAACTGTCGCCCGCATGCCGGCGGCGGGACGCCTCTCAGTCGCGTGGTCCGCCAGTCTCGGCGGTGCCGTCTACGGGCAGCCGCTCGTGATCGGCACGACCGTGGTGGCCGCGACCGAGGGCGACGAGGTGTTCGGCCTGAACCGGGCCACCGGCGCGATCATGTGGCACACCAGCATCGGCACGCCGCTGCCGCTCGGCCAGCAGCCGTGCGGCAACGTCAATCCGCTCGGGATCACCAGCACCCCGGTCTACGATCCGCAGACCGGGCTGGTGTACGTCGTCGCGCAGGACGGCCGCACCGGGCATCTGCTCGCCGGCCTGCGGCCCGCCGACGGCAGGGTCGAGGTCCGCGAGAACGTGCCGTCGCCCGACCACCAGCCCTTCTACGACCAGCAGCGCGGCGCGCTCGCGCTCACCGACGGGCACGTCTACGTGGTGTTCGGCGGCCACTACGGCGACTGCGGCCCCTACATCGGCTCGGTCGTGGGCCTGCCGGCCACCGGCAGGGGCCCCGTCTACACCTACCTTGTGCCGACACCCAAGCAGGGCGGCATCTGGGCGGCCGGCGGCCCGGTGGTCGCCCCGTCCGGCGTCATCTACGTCTCGTCGGGCAATGGCGGCCGGTTCGCCCCGCCCTTCGACGGCAGCGACTCGGTCATCGCGCTGACCCCCCAGCTGAAGCGGATCGGCGTCTTCGCCCCCGTCAACTGGGCGCAGCTCAGCACCGACGACCTGGACCTCGGCTCGATGTCGCCCGCCCTGACCAGCGGCGGCCTGATCCTGCAGGTGGGCAAGAGCGGCGTCGGCTACCTGATGAGCGCCGCGCACCTCGGCGGAGTCGGCGGCCAGATAGCGCAAGCCAAGGTGTGCGTGGCCTTCGGCGGCGCGGCCGTGGTCGGCAGCATCGTCTACGTGCCCTGCATCAGCGAGGGGGTGACCGCGGTCGACACGGCCGGCGGCAGCCTCAAGATCATCTGGCAGGCGCCCGCGGACGCCTCGGGCTCGCCGGTGGTGGGCGGCGGCGCGGTGTGGGTGGCCGGCTCCGGGACCGGCGCCCTGTACGAGCTCTCGCCCGCCACGGGCCAGATCAGGCAGCAGATCAGCCTGCGCGTGCCGGTCAGCGGGCAGCAGCTCTCCGACTTCGTCTCCCCCGCCCTGTCCGGCGGGCTGGTCCTTGTCGGGACGATGGCCGGCGTCACCGCCGTGGCCGGCGCCTGATGACGGTCACTCGACGGGCAGGACGTGCAGCTCCACGTCGCGCGCCACCCGGACCAGGTCCCGCAGCAGCGGGTAGCGCCCGGCCGAGCTGGTAGTGCTGCGCGCGAGGACCATCTCGGTCACGTCGCGCAGGTGCGCGAGCTCGGCCAGCGCCTGGGCGGGCGCCGCCGACGACAGCACGGCCAGCTCGCCGCCTAGCTGAGCGGTCAGGGCGGCATACGCGCCCACTAGCCGCTCCTCATCCGCGGTCGGCTGGGCCGACCGGACCACGGCGGCCGAGAACGCACCGTCCACCTGGGCAGCGAGCGCCGCCGACCGCCGCAGCAGCGACTCCATCCCCGGCCACGGCGCCACGCACGCGAGGATGCTCGGCGCCGTCTCGGGCAGCGGCGGCTGGTCCTCGGCGGCATAGGTGGCCAGCTGGCGCTCCCCGTGCTCAACCACGAGCCGGAACGCGCGCTCGCGCTCGGCCTGCAGTGCCCCGGGCTGGTAGGTCGTCGCCAGCGCGACCTCGATCTCGTCCGGCGGCACGATCTCGCCGCGCTTCACCCGGTCGATAAGGATCGTCGGCGGGACGTCGACCAGCTCGATCTCGTCTGCCACCGCCAGCAGCGCGCCCTCGTCGGCGAACGTCCCGTCCAGGCTGCCGAGCTGGGCGGTGCCGACCACGGTGATGCCCGCCTCGGCCAGCCGCTTGGCCGCGGCGAACCGGCGCTCCGCCGTCCTCGTGGCCGCGGTCATGTCATCGACGCAGACCACCTCCGGGCGCCGGGCGAGCACCGCATCCGTGTCGAGCACGGTGCCGTCACCGACCATCTCAAGGCCCTCGAGCTCGGCCACGACATGCTCGCGATCGTGCGCGGAAACGGCCCCGACCACCACGTCGGTGCCGCGCGCCTGGCGCCGCAGCGCCTCCTCCAGCATCGCCGTGGTGGTACCGCAGCCCGGCGCATACCCGAGATAGACCCGGACGACGGCGCGCCGGTGGTCGGGCGAGGCCGGCTCGGCGGAGCCGCCGTTCCCCGCCGGTGTCGGCTCGGCGGCTGCAGCGGCCAGCGACGGCGGGGCGTGGATGTGCAGGTGCACGTCCGGGAGCTGGGCGGTCAGGCGCTCGACGAAGCTGGCCCGCCACCGTTCGAGCAGCCCGGCGGCCGGCGCCGCGAGCACCAGGTGCCGGGCGTCGGTCTCCTCGGCCGTCGCCACGATCGCCGCGGCCGCGTCCCTGGAGTCGCGGTCGAGCAGGACCGCGCCGGCGGCGCTCGCCGCATCGGCGGCACCCTCGGGAAGCCTGATCGCGGCCTGGCCGGGCTGACTGAGGACGAGGACGTAGCAGCGCCCGCCGCGTCGCCGCGCCAGCCGGATACCGCCCAGGATCAGCGACTCCGCGTGCTCGGCGCGCCACACGGCGACGAGGACCTCCTGCGGCGGGCGCTGGCGGGCCGCGCCCGGTCCCGGCACCGACCTGGCCACCAGGCCGAGCCCGGCCTCCCTGAGCGCCGCGAGCGTGGCCGGCTGGAACTGTGTCCGCAGCGCCTCGTCGATCTGATCGGGCGGGTAGATATTGCCGTGCCCGAGCCGCTTGCGCAGCGCCTCGGGCGAGCTGTCGACGAACTGGATCGCGTCGATGTCAGCCAGCACGTCGCCGGAAATCGTGGCTGCCGGCGCCTGGCCGGTGATCCGCTGCACCTGGTCGGCAACGGCCTGGACGTCGTCCACGTCGGCGGTACTGATCACGTCGATGCCGGCTGCGCGCAGCGCATCGATCGCGGCGTGATGCATGCCGAGGTCGTCCACCAGCGCGACGGCGGGCTTGCGGGCCAGCACGGCCGGCAGGTCCATCTCCGCCGCGCTGGGCTCGCCCGCCGTGCCCTCGGTCAGGCGCGGCGGGACGATCTCCAGCCCGCCGATCGCCTCCTCCGTATGCGGCCGGCCGCGCGTATCGGCGAACCCGATCACGACGTCCTCGCCCTGCCCGCGGCGCGCCCGGCCTTCCTTCAGCATCGTGAAGGTCTTGCCGGCGCCGGGGGCCGCGCCCAGGTAGACGGTCAGCGAGCCCCGCCGCGGCGGCACCGGGGCGTCGGCGATCGTCGCGCCGATGCCCTGCTCCTCGCGGATGATCTGGCCGCGGGCGGCGTCGTAGTCATACAGCTCGGCGTACCGGCCCCAGTTGATCGCGACGTCCAGCTGATGCGACGCATCCTCCTCGCTGTAGCTAGTGCGCAGGATGTCGGTGAAGAGCGCCGCCGGCAGGTTGCCGTCCTGGGTCGCGCGCAGGCCCCGGTAGATCGTCCGCACCAGCGGCACGCGGTCCAGGCACGCCCGCGCGAAGATCTCCTTGCTGTCCTGGATGCTGGCGCCGGCGAACACCTGGCCGTTCCCGGTCAGCTCGAGCCGGTCGTCGCGCAGATCGGCGAAGCCGAGCATCACCAGGGCATCCACGAGCGGCAGCAGGTCGTCGACCTCGAGGCCGAGGCTGTCGGCCAGGTCGGCCAGGTCGGCCGCACCACCGTGCCGGCCGATCAGGATCTCGGCCAGGCCGGAGATGCCGTCGACGGTGGCCTGCGGGAGCGGGTTGTCACTGAGCGTGCCGGCATCGACGCCGCTCGCCGCGGCTGGCGCCGTCGGCGAGGACTGGTCGCGCTGGGTCATCATCCGGTAGATCTGGTCGACCAGGTCGTCGAAGTCAGGCGTCCGGCGCCGCCGCGGCCTCGGCAGCGGGTTGACCATGTCGGACCGGATCCGGCCGGGATTGGTGCCAAGGACGAGGATCCGGTCAGCGAGCAGAACCGCTTCCTCGATGTTGTGCGTCACCATCACGATGGTCTTGGTCGGGAACTTCTGGCCCTCCCACAGCTCCAGCAGCTCGCCGCGCAGGTTCTCCGAGGTCAGCACGTCCAGCGCGCTGAACGGCTCGTCCATCAGGAGCGCGGCGGGCTCGACGACCAGCGCCCTGGCGAACCCGACGCGCTGGCGCATGCCACCGGACAGCTCCTTGGGGAAAGCGGTCTCGTACCCGTCCAGGCCGACGATGTCGATGGCCCGCAGGGCGCGCTCTGACCGTTGCGCCGGGTCGATGCCGCGGGCTTCCAGGCCGAGCTCGACGTTCTGCTGGACGGTGAGCCACGGCATCAGCGCGAACGTCTGGAAGACCATCGAGGTCTCGCGGTTGGTCCCGGTCAGCGCCTTGCCCCGGAAGAGGACCTCACCCTCGGTCGGCGCCATGAGCCCGGCGATGCACCGCAGCAGCGTCGACTTGCCGCTGCCGCTGCGGCCGAGCAGCGCGACGAACTCGCCCTCGTGCACCTCGAGGTTGATGTCGTCAAGCACGGGCAGCGGCCGGCCGCCACGGCCCTCGAACGACTTGCTCAGTGCGCGAACTGTGATCAGCGGCACGCGCCCGCCCATGTCGGCGGGCTCCGCCACGGTCGATGCCTCGCTCATGACAGGGCGAACCTTGTCTCGGCGAGCTTGTACAGGCGCCGCCAGACCAGGGCGTTGAGGCCGGTCACGAACACCGCCATCACCAGCAGCCCGGCGAACAGCGCCGGATAGCTGTGCGGGATGTCCTGGCTCTGCTCGGCGATGAACGCGCCGAGGCCGCTGGCCGTGTAAACGTGACTGTGGTACGTCACGTACTCGGCCACGATCGTCGCGTTCCAGGCGCCGCCGGCCGCGGTGATCGCGCCGGTGACGTACGCCGGGAAGATGCCGGGGATGATCAGCCGCCGCCAGCGGTCCCAGCCGTGCACACCCAGGTTGTCCATGGCTTCCTTCAGGTCCGAAGGCACCGCGCTCGCGCCCGCGATGACGTTAAACAGCACGTACCACTGCGTGCCCAGCATCATCAGCAGGATGCTGCCGTAGTTGAGGCTAATGCCAAGGTTGAGGAAGACAACGATGGCGAACGGGAAGATGAAGTTCGCCGGAAAGCTCGCCGCGACCTGGACGACCGGCTGCATGAACTGGGCGACCCGAGCGTTGAAGCCGATCCACACCCCGACCGGCACCCAGATGAGCGAGGAGGCTATCACCACGACCAGGACGCGCAGGAACGTGAAGAAGCCCAGCCGGAACGCGGTCCCGAAGACCGCCAGGCCATCTGACCCGGAGTTGATGTAGGCGAGCATGCTGTACAGGCCGTAGATGAGGGCCAGGCCGACCACCACGGAGAAGGCGGTGTCGGCGGCGCGCCTGCGGGTCGCGTGCACCGCCAGACGCTGGTCATCAACGCCGGTGGCGATGCCCATCAGCCGGTTCACCGGCTCCGCGACGGCGCGCCGGCCCCGGCCGAGCACGGCGGGCCAGCTGGACCGGCGCAGTGCGGTCAGAACTAGCGACTTGGCCTTCTGGCTGCCCTCTGACTGCTCCACCCGGAACTTGTCGACGTAGGCGACCAGCGGCCGCCAGAAGAAGAAGTTGACGACCAGGATCAGGATGATCATGGTGGCAATGCCGTACCCGACCTTGGCGAGGTCGCCATCCTGCTCGGCCACCCCGACGTAGGAGCCGACGCCGGGCAGGATGTAGCTCTTGCCCGTGCTGACACTGATGGCCTCGGACGCGGTCAGGAAGAACCAGCTGCCGCCGAAGCTCATCATCCCGTTCCAGACCAGGCCGATGGCGCCGCCCGGCACGTCGACCGTCCAGAACCGCTTCCACTTGGACAGGCCCATCAGCTTGCTGGCCTCGTCGAACTCCGAGGGCTGGCTGACCAGCGAGTGATAGAAGGAAAAAGTTATATTCCAGGCCTGGGAGGTGAAAACCGCAAAAATCGACGCGCACTCCAGGCCGATGATGGATCCGGGAAACAGCCGGACGAAGAACGTCACCGTCACCGCGAGGAAGCCCAGGACGGGCACCGACTGCAGGATGTCCAGCGCCGGGATCAGCACCCGCCGCCACCGGCGGCTGCGGGCGGCGACGTAGGCGTAGCTGAGGCTGAAGGCGTAGGAGAAGAACAGCGCGATGAACATCCGCAGCAGGCTCCGGGCCGCGTAGTACGGCAGCTCCGACGGCGAGGTGTCGAGCGTCCGGGCGTGCTGAATGGGCGCCCGGGCGCCCGCGCCGACGCGGATCACGGCGTAGATCAGCAGCACGACCGCGACCCCGACGGCGATGTCCAGGGGCCGGAACCTCAGCCGGCTCAGCGTCTCCCGGCTCGGGAACGTCGGCGTCACCGCCACCTGGCCACTCCTATCGAGACGGTCGGCGTAGGCACCAGATCAATCATGCAGGTATGCAGCGGCCTGGCCGGGCGCGACCCACCAGGAGCCACACCGGGCGCTGACCTCGCAATCTCCCGTTTGCCTGGCACACAGGGAAAACCCAGCGAAGTCCTAGCTATTTAGGGGCGCCGGAAGAGCTCTTGATCTCTATGGTTCGTAACTGCCTACCGCAGGAGCGGGGGGTATGGCCAACAGAACGTGAGGATTTGTGATGCGTCACCCGAAGTCAAGGCTCGCCGGCGCAGCCGCCGTAGCCGGTGCGGTGTGCGCTCTGGCGATGGCCGGCTCGGCCCTCGCAGCGCCGCCGCCAATCTGGTCCAAGGGCGCGACGGTTGTGCCTGGCGCGTTCACGGACGCGACCCCGGCGCTCGCTCCGATCTACGTGAGCAACGTCCGCGGCACCTTCGTCGCCTGGAAGGGCCGCGACGCCAACGTGATCTACTACCGCTACCTGCTGAACGGCCACTGGTCGGCGACGGGCTCGATCCCGCACGCCAAGACCGACGCCGCGCCGTCGGCGGCCTTCTACGTCAACAACGCGACCGACCCATCCGAGATCGTGGTGTGGAAGGGCCTCAAGAGTCACAACCTGTACTACTCCGACGGTGAGCTGTCCGGCGGCAAGTTCGCCTGGACCAGCGTCAGGAACATCGCGGTCAAGGGCGACACCGCCGCCAACTCCGACGAGGCGCCCTCGGTGCTGATCCCGCTCTCCCCGGCCGGCTCGAACGACGCGATCATCGCCTGGCGTGGGCCTGGCCACCACGTCCGCTACCAGATCGGCGTTCAGGACGGGCGCGAGTTCAGCTTCTTCCACTCGCAGTGGATCAGCGGCGGCACGAAGTTCAAGACCACGACGACCAGCAACAGTCCGGGCCTGGGCGAGGTCCTCAGCAGCCCCAGCGACAACGGCAAGATCTACGTGTTCTGGAAGGCCGACGGCAAGGACGAGGCGATCAGCTACGCCAGCACGCTTGACCTCTTCCACGGCGGGCTGCAGATCAGCAAGAGCCACACGCTGACCTGGAGGCTGCTCGGCGGGGCACACGGTGCCGCCAGCACCTCGGGTCCGGCCGCGACCTCGGTCGACGCGCACGGCTTCGGCCCGCTGATGCTCGCTTACAAGGGGCCCAGCGGCGACCGGATCCGCTACCAGCTGCTGACCAGCAAGGGCTGGACCAAGTATGCGTTCGTGACCGGCGCTGACGACACGACGGTCGACGGCCCGGCGCTGCTGAACAGCACGCTGGCCAGCGTGTCCCAGAGCATCGACGGATTCATCTTCCTGCACCACTACAACGGCTGAGCCGGTTTTTGCGACACCAAGTGCCGGGTGAAGCGGCCGAGTCGGCCGCTTCACCCGGCACCAGTCCTCCTCCTGAACACCTGGGGCCCCTGGCAATGCGCCGGGGCCCCAGGCCCATTTCGGGAGTAGCCAGGCCGGCCGGCGGGCATGCTGACCAAACTGCCGCCGACCGGGCTTCGGGCCGGCGCGCAGCCATCACCGCCAGCGCACGGGGGCAACGGCGGGCAGCGCACGGGGGGCACGCTGGTGACGCCGACGCAGGTAGTCGTGCTGCGGCCGCCAGCGGTCAGCGGTTACCCGCAGGCCCGCTCCGGCGCCACCGGACGAGGCTGAGGACCGCGTGGACGCCAAGGCCCTGGACACGCTGCTGGCGGTGACGCTGGTGGCCGCGCTCGCGCCCACGGTGGTGTCGATCCTGCCCGGCCCGCCGATCCCGCAGGTCGTCATCCTGATCATCGCCGGAGTCCTGATCGGGCCGCACGGCCTGGGCCTCGCCGACACCACGAGCATCAACCTGCTGTCCAACATCGGCCTGGGATTCCTGTTCCTGCTGGCCGGCTACGAGCTCGACCCCCGGCTCTTCCGGGAGAAATCCGGTCGCCTGGCCATGATCGGCTGGGCGGTCAGCGCGCTGCTGGCGGTCGGTGCCGTCGCGGGCCTCGCGTCATTCCACTACATCCGCGACTTCGTGCCGATCGGGCTCGCGCTGACCACCACGGCGCTCGGCACCCTGCTGCCGATCCTGCACGACAACGACATGCTCGGCGGGAAGTTCGGGCGCTATGTCCTCGCCGCCGGCGCGGTCGGCGAGCTGTTCCCGATCGTCGCGATCTCGCTGTTCCTGACCAAGCGGAATCAGTTCGTCGCGATCGGCTCGATCCTCGCTGTGGCCGCCGCCGCGCTGCTGCTCACCACGATCCCGCGGCTGCTCGGGCCGAAGCGCATGCACGCCCTGATCGTCCAGGGTCAGCGCGCGACGGCCCAGGCCACGCTGCGCTGGTCGGTGGTCCTGCTCGTGCTGCTGCTGGTGTTCGCGGAGCGCTTCGGCCTGGACGTGGTACTCGGCGCCATGCTGGCCGGGATGGTGCTGCGCAGCTGGACGCGCCGGATGGACATGGACGTCAAGCCGCTCGAGGACAAGCTGGATGCCGTCGGGTACGGCATCTTCATCCCGATCTTCTTCGTCGCCTCGGGGATGACGCTCGACATCCACTCCATTGCCTCGGACCCGCTGCGCCTGCTGGTCTTCCTGGGGCTGCTGCTGGTCGTCCGCGGCCTGCCCTCGCTGCTGATTTACCAGCACGTCCTGCCGACGGTGCAGCGGGCAGAGATGACGTTCATCACCGCGACCACGATGCCGCTGCTGATCGCGATCGCCGCGATCGGCCTGCAGGACGGGGTCATGCTCCCGGCCAACGCCGCCGCGCTCGTCGGCGCGGGCGCCCTGTCGGTTCTGATCTACCCGGGCATCGCCGCCGCCCTGCACCGGCGCAGCCGGCCGTCGCCCCCGGCTAATAGCGGGAACGCGACCAGTCAGCCCGACCCCGGCCTGTCCGGCAGCGGCGTCGCGGCGAGCTGACCGGCCACGAACTCGGCCAGCGTCCCGAGCGTCTGCAGCGCATCGAGGTTCAGGTCCTCCGCCGCCACGTCGACGCCGTACTGGCGCTGGATGCGGCGAAGCAGCAGCGTCCCGGCCAGCGAGTCCAGGCCGACCCCGGTCCCGAACAGCTCGGTCTGCGCCGGCACCGTGGCCAGCTCGGGGCGCCCGGTCACCTCGACCAGCAGCTGGCGCAGCCCGGCCGTGATGTCGTCCGCCCCGCCGGTCACGGCACCGTCACCCAGTCGGCCAGGCCGGGCAGCGGCCCGTCGAGCGACCGGGTGAACAGCGCCCGGCCGTCGGCCCCGACCTCGCCCGCCGCGGCGCGCAGCCCGGCCGCGGCCAGCGCCAGCCGCATCGGGACGTTGCGCTCGCTGACCACGCACGGCACCGCCAGCTGACTGGCCCCGCCGTCGCGGGCAGCCTGGCAGAGCCACGCGAGCAGCGCGTCGAGCACTCCCCGGCCCAGGGCCCGGCACGACATCATGAGGATCGGGACCGGCCACGAGCCATCGTCGTTCCGCTCCAGGACGGCACCGCCGACCACCCCGTCGTCCGCGAAGACGTCAGCCAGGGCGACGGTGACGACCATATTGGCCGCGGACCCGATGAGCGCGGCCAGCTCTGCCTCGCTGACGGGGGTCCCGGCCGAGTTGAGCTGGTGCGTGCGGACCGACAGCTCGTGCAGCCGGGGCGCGTCGTCCGGGCCCGCGAGCCGGATCGCGACCCGGGTGCCGGCGTGGCGGAGGAAGTCGTCGCGGCTGCCGCCGAACGCCGCGGCCTCGGCCTGGCGCCGCTGCCTGGCCGCGTACAGCTCGCCGCGGCGGCGGGCCTCGGCGGTGATCACCGGCGGGCTGAAGTCGGGCCAGCCGGGCGCGTCGGCGGCGTCCTCGGGCGTGAGCACGAGGACTTCGGGCCGGGTCGCCGCCACCTCGGCCCGCTCGAGCATGTCGTCGTCGACGAACGCGATCGCATCGGTGCCGATCCCGAGCTCCGCCGCGATCCGGCCGATGGAGCCGGCCTTGCTGTCCCAGCCGCACTCAGCGGCGGCGAACCGGAGGCCGGTCGCCTCGCTCACGTAATCGGCGGCCTCGGGCGGGTTCCTGCTGGCCAGGGCGTTCAGGATGCCGCGATCGGCCAGCTCGCGGGCGACCGCCACCAGCTGCGGGTCGGGCGCCGGAGGCTGGCCCGCGGATTCGAGGTACACCCCGTCGAGCAGGGTGTTATCGATGTCCCACACCACGCACTTAATCACCGTTTGCCTTGCCCGTCTCCGCCGCTCCGGTAACCCGCCCCCGGCGCTCCATCGTGATGTGCGTCGCGGTGAAGCCGAACTTCCGGTACAGCGCGCGCATCCCCACGTTGCCCGCGTGGACCTTGCCCGTGAGCTGCGTCATCCCGGCCTGGTCGGCCGCGCCGAGCACCGCGGCGAGCAGGAGCTCGCCGATCTGGCTGCGATCCGGCCCGGCAGCGACCGCCAGCGAGCGGAAGTTGCCGTACCGCTCGCCGGTGAGCGAGTTCGTCCGGGCGGAGAGCCAGGCCCAGCCGAGCGGCACCGCCGGCGCGTCGCGCGCGACCGCGACCAGGGTGACCTCGCCCGGCTTGCCGAGCGACCCGGTGACGCGCCGCCGGTGCAGGGCGGGATCGGTGATCGCCTCGTCGGCGAACGACACCACGGCGATCTCGATCTCGAAGGCGACGATCGCGTCGAGGTCGTTCTCGGTGGCGTCGCGGATCACGTAGTCGGTGCCAGGCGCCGGCGCGTCGGCGCCTGCCGGGCCGCCGGTCATCGCTGCACCAGCGGCATCGGGCGGAACACCGCGCCGCCGCACTCCGGGCAGCCGGCCGCCTGCAGGTCCGCGATCCGCGGCCACCGGGCACCGGGCCCGACCTCGTGCACGGCCTTGCAGCTCGCGCACCGGTAGGGCCGGGTCGGCACGGCGCGGCCGTCGGCGGTGTAGAGCGGGCCGTCGTACGCGCCCTCGATCAGCGGGCGGGCTCCCGCGATGCTGCGCAGGTGATACAGGTTGCTCGTGCCGCCGAGGATCCCGGCGCCTATGTACTCGTTGAAACCGGCGGTCAGCGACCGGACCGCCAGGCCCATCGCGGCCATGGCCTGCTGCACGGCCAGCGTCTCGTCCGGCCGGCGCGCGCCGAAGGAGAAGAACACGTGCCGCCCCGGCTCGGGTGCGAGGCCCGCGACGGCGCGGGACAGGAACAGCTCGGCCCCGGCGACGGTGTAGGGCGGGTCGGTCATCACGACGTCGAACGCGCCGGTCAGCCCGGCGGGCAGCGGCTGGCGGAGGTCGTGTTCGACCAGCTCGGCCACTGCGCCGGTCCCGGCGATCTGCTCCCCCGCCCACCGCAGGACCTCGGGGTCGGTGTCCACGACCGTCAGCCTGCGGACCAGGCCCGGACTGCCCGCCCAGGCGGCAAAGTGCGCTATCGCCACCGATATCAGGTCATCGTCGCCGAGCAGCAGGATCCGCTGGCCGCCGAGGGCGCGCGCCTCGTGCAGCTTCAGCACCCGGCTGATCTTCGTCTCGACCGTGCAGTGGGTCTGGTCCAGCTCCGCCCGCGCGCCCGGCGCCCCGTCGGCGACCGGCTGCAGCGCCGCCGCGAGCGCCTCGAGGTCCGGCGGGATCATGATGCCGCGCCCGTGGCAGGTGGGACACGACGCGTGCAGCCGGGCGGCGCCGTTTGCCGCCGCAACCGCGTCGCGGCCGGCGGCGGTGAAGCGCACCGGCCGCTGGGTGTCGACGATGCCGCGCTTGCGCAGCTCGTTGCACGCCGCCGCGACGATGGGAACGGGAAGCTCGGCCAGTCTGGCGACGTCACGGACCGCGGCCGGCTCGGCTGCCAGCACTGCCGCCAGTATGTCGCGGATGCCCGATTCACCCTCGGCCAGGCCCACCGCGGCGGCGACCTCGGTCACCGCTGAGTCCACGTCCATGACCGTACGGTATCCTCGCACATCATGCCGGGGATGGAAGCGGCGAGCAGCTACGCGGACCTGCGACGGCAGGAGGCTGTCTCGGCCAAGCGTCTCTACGCCATCGACGCTCGCTGCACTCCGGATTCTCCCGTCGGTGAAGTCGGCCGCCTGACCGAGATCGCGGTCGACGCGGTGGCCGCTGGCGGCGGTCACGTCCTCGACGCCAGTCACGTCATCTTCCCCAACGGCGCGATCACGCTCGTCCTGATCCTGGCTGAGTCTCACCTGAGCATTCACACCTGGCCGGAGGAAGACCTGATCGCGATTGACCTGTTCAGCTGTGGCGCGATCGACGGCGAGAAGGTCATCAGCCACCTCACCCGCAGTCTCCGGCTGACCTCGGTGACGGTCACCGCCATCGAGCGCGGAAGGCCAGGCGTCCAGAACTCATCGCGTTAAGTAACATCAGGTTAACTCTGCGTAGTAGGACGCTTCGCCGGGCACATGCGTGCACGTGGGCAACAACGTCGTGCTGGCGCTGGTCGTCGTCACCGGACTCGCCTTCGACTTTACGAACGGCTTCCACGACACGGCCAATGCGATGGCGACGTCCATTGCCACCAGGGCGCTCAGGCCGCGGCTGGCCGTCGGCCTCTCGGCGGTGCTGAACCTCGTCGGAGCCTTCCTGTCGCTCAGCGTGGCGGCCACGATCGCGAGCGGCCTGGTCGACACCGGGCTCGTGACGCCCACCGTGGTCTTCGCCGGCCTTGCCGGAGCGATCGTCTGGAACCTGATCACCTGGCTGTTCGGCATCCCGTCCAGTTCCTCGCACGCGCTGATCGGCGGCGTCATCGGCTCGATGCTCGCCGCCGCCGGATCACACGCGGTGAAGTGGGAGGGCCTGGTCTCCAAGGTCATCATCCCGGCCGTCCTGTCACCCTTCATCGCCGCGCTCGTCGCCGCCACCGGCACCTACCTGGTCTACCGCATCGCGAGGAGCATGCGCTCGCGCGCCCGCGGCGATGCCTTCCGGATCGGCCAGGTCGGCTCGGCCTCGCTGGTCTCGCTGGCGCACGGCACGAACGACGCCCAGAAGACCATGGGCGTCATCACGCTGGCCCTGATCGCGAACGGAACGCTCGCCGCCGGGGCGAGCACGCCGGTCTGGGTCATCGTGGCCTGCGCGCTGACCATCGCGGCGGGCACCTACATGGGCGGCTGGCGGGTCATCCGGACGCTCGGCAAGGGTCTGGTGGAGATCGAGTCGCCCCAGGGCTTCGCGGCCGAGTCGTCGTCGGCGGCGGTCATCCTGCTGTCCACGCATTTCGGCTACTCGCTGTCGACCACGCAGGTCGCGACCGGGTCGATCCTGGGCTGCGGCCTCGGCAAGAAGGGCGCCGAGGTGCGCTGGAACGTCGCCGGCCGGATGGGAGTCGCCTGGATCGTCACGCTGCCATCGGCCGGCCTGATGGGGGCCATCGGCTACTACATCGCGAACGGGATCGGCGGCACGGCCGGGGTCATCGTCGACCTGATCCTGCTGCTCGCGATCTCCGGCCTCATCTACTGGCGCTCCCGGGGCTCGACGGTCAACCCGTCGAACGTGAACTCCGAGTGGACGGGCTCGGTCCGCCCATCCGAGCCGGCCGGCACGACCCGTGCCGCCTAGCCGCTCCGAAGGGGGCAAGGACATGAACCAGTGGATCGACGTCAAGGCGCTCTGGGAGATCGTGGTCGTCGGGCTGCTGGCCGGGGCCGGGCTGCCCGCGCTCTTCGCGATCGGCATGCGCGCCCTGGGCTCGCCGGGCCGGGGCCGGGGCGGGACCAGATCAGATGACCTCGTCGGCGGCAATCCGGCCGGAATGGCCATAGCCGGCCTCTGCTTCGCGATTGTCCTCGGTGCCGTCGGCTACGGGATCTACATCATCGTCGCGAGCGGGCACAAGTGATGGCGTCCAAGTCGGTCCTGTCGAGCATTCTTGGCTGGCTTCGCGCGGGCTATCCGGACGGGGTGCCCGAGCGCGACTACGTTCCGCTGTTCGCGCTGCTCGGCAGCAACCTCAGCGAGGAGGACGTGAACGCCGTCGCCGAGGCCCTCGCCAGCAGCGGCACCCCCGAGTCGGCTCAGGCGATCCACGACGCGATCGCCGCGGTCACCCGCACCCGCCCGCTCGATGTCGACATCGCCAGGGTCCGGGCCCGGCTGGCGGCCGGCGGGTGGCCGCTGGCCGGTCCAGAGCAACTCCCGCATTAGCTCGTCCCGCCTGACATCAGGCGACGCCGCCCGCGATGATGCGTAGGGATTTGTATCAGCGGAGGTCATCGTGAGCGAGCACGAGTTTGATGTCATCGTCGTCGGCCTCGGACCCGGCGGCGAGCACGTCGCGCTGGAACTGGCCGGCGCCGGGCTGTCCGTGGCCGGGGTCGAAGACCGGCTGGTCGGCGGCGAGTGCCCCTACTGGGGCTGTGTTCCCTCGAAGATGATGATCAGGGCCGCGAACCTGCTTGCCGACGGCCGCAGGATCCCCGGCATGGCCGGTACCTCGGCGGTAACGCCGGACTGGAAGCCGGTCGCCGCCCGCATCCGGGATGAGGCGACGGACAACTGGGACGACGCCGTCGCCGCCGACCGGTTCACCGATGCCGGCGCAACCCTGTACCGCGGCCGCGGCGTGCTCACAGCGCCCGGTCAGGTCACGGTCGGCGCCAGCGTGCTGACCGCCAGGCGAGGCATCGTCATCAACTGCGGCACCGAGCCCGTCATCCCGCCGATTCCGGGCCTCGCGGGCACGCCCTTCTGGACCAACCGCGAGGCGATCGAGACCGAGCACGTCCCGGACTCACTGATCGTTGTGGGCGGCGGCTCCATCGGCGTCGAGCTGGCCCAGGTCTTCGAGCGGTTCGGGACCGCGGTCACCGTCGTCGAGGCCTCAAGCCGGCTGCTGCCGATGGACGAGCCGGAGGCGGGTGATCTCATCGCCAAGGTGTTCGCGCGCGAGGGCATCGGCGTCCGCCTGGATGCCGCCGAGACCGAGGTACGGCACGCCGACGGGACGTTCACGCTGACGGTGTCCGGCGGCTCGCCGGTGAGCGCTTCCCGGCTGCTGATCTCGGCCGGCCGCCAGACCGACCTGGCGGCGCTCGGAGTGTCAGCGATCGGCCTCGATGAGACCGCGCCGACAATCACGGTCGACGAGCACATGATCGCCGCGCCCGGCGTCTGGGCGATCGGCGACGTCGTCGGCCACGGCGCGTTTACCCACATGTCCGTCTATCACGCGGAGATCGTGATCGCAGGCATCCTCGGCCGGCCCCATCATCCGGCCGAATATCACGCGGTGCCGCGGGTTTCGTTCACCGACCCGGAGATCGGATCGGTCGGGATGACCGAGGCGCAGGCCCGCGCGGAGCTGGCGAACGTGCGCGTGGGCAGCGCCCTGGTGCCCTCCTCCGCCCGGGGCTGGATCCATAAGGCCGGCAACGACGGGTTCATCAAGCTCGTCGCCGACGCCGACCGGGGCGTGCTCGTCGGTGCGACCTCCGCCGGCCCGGCCGGCGGCGAGGTGCTGAGCATGCTCACGCTGGCCGTGCACGCTCGCGTGCCCGTGCAGCGGCTGCGGGAGATGATCTACGCCTACCCGACGTTCCACGGCGCGGTCCTCGACGCCCTGGGCAATCTCACATAGCCACCTTGATGCCGCGCCTGACCAGCCACACGTTTGCCGGCCACGAGCTGGCGAATCCGATGATCATGCCAATCTGCATGAGGAACCAGAAGGCCGCCGAGCTCGGCGTCAGGTGGTGTGGCGCCGGAAACAGGACGAAGGCCATGATGGCCATCCAGCCGAACAGGCCGACCTCGAAAGCGGTCAGGGAGATGAAGTCGGCCTTTGTCGCGGCCCGCAGGCCGTCCCTGACGCCCAGACCGCGCATGGGCGCGATGGCGAAGTACTGAAAGAGGATGCCCAGCACGAGAGCGGCGATGTAGTCGCCGATGTACTCAGACCACAGCACAACGCCGGCCAGCGTGAGACCCAGCCAGAAGATTGTGAACTCGGAGATCACGTCGCCGAGAGCACATCCGGAACCGCAGTGGCTCACCTCCGTCGCCATGACGACCCACCGCGGCCTCGTGCGCTTCTCGCCCCGCGGCCGCTCGGTCGCGCCGGCTGGCCGCCCGGCTCGGCCCCACCGCCAGTAGAACGCGAGCGCGAACGGGCCGAGGTACAGCGCCGTGATCGGGTAGACCGCGTTCATTATGCCCATCGGCTGGCGGCGGCGGTTGAACGCGATGTCGTAGGCGATCCCGGCCGCGCAGGCGAAGCAGACCGACAGATACGCCCAGGCGACGACGGTCAGCCAGGTTGGCGCCACGGCCCAGCCCCTCCCCGCAGCGAGCCGACAGATTGTCTGCCCGTTAGTACCCAGCCTGCCGCTTTCCCCGTCCGGAGGCGCGGGAGTGTACGCGCGGAACCGGGCAACGTTTGCGCATTTAGTGCTGCTGGCGTGACACTAATCAGACAAAGGTTCGAAGGATGATCGTCGCCTCGGGGCTCAGATAGGGCAAAAGCCTCGGTCTGGCAGGCGCGCGGCGCCCCCGGGCCGGGCGGCCGGACGGAGCAAGCGCAAGAGATCCGGTTTGTGATGATTTAACCCGGCGGTGCGAGCGACGCCATCCCGACGTTTGTGGCTGCAGTACGAACTGTTCGTACTGCAGCCACAAACGTTGCGGTCAAGATCGGCGGCCGCTCGCCAGCCGGGGCAGCAAACGGGCATAACGTCCGCGGGCCACGGCGGCCCGCGCCCGCCGCAGCTGATCCGCCCGGCTGGTCTGCCCGGCCCGGCCTGCCCGGCCCGCGCCCGCCGCAGCTGATCCGCCCGGCAGGTCTGCCCGGCAGGTCTGCCCGGGCTGGTCTGCCCGGACCGTCGAGCCCATCTAGCGCGGCGATGATTCGCGTACTATCGTGTTTGCCAACCCCGGCCCACGGGGTCGA
>DAIOWC010000086.1:0-23373 GCA_036758685.1 Streptosporangiaceae bacterium
GCAGCAACCGCGGCTACTGCGGCAGACAGAATGGCCAAAGACGCCGGGTCGACGATCAGGCCGTCGGGGCCGATCATCGCGCTGGTGACCGGCACGTGAGCGCAGGCCGCGTCGATGACCGCGGCGTGGGCATAGCCAAGCACCGTCCTCAGTTCGCCGTGCGCACCGGCGGCTCCGCGGGGCGAGGCGTTGATCCAGGCCACGGGCTTGTCGGAGATTGAGTCGGCCTCATCGTCGCCGATTGTCCAGTCGAGCAGGTTCTTGAGCGATCCGGGCAGCGCGCCCGCGTACTCGGGAGTCGAGAAGACGATGGCGTCCGCCTGGTGGATCGCCCGTCGCAGCCGCGCGACCTCAGGGGGCAGCGGGGATCGGTCGGCGTCGGGGTTGAAAGCAGGCAGGTGCGCCAGCCGGTCATAGAACTGGAAGGCGACGCCGGGCGGGGCGGCCTGAGCGAGGGTGCGCAGGACCGCTGTGTTCGTCGACGCACCGCGCAGGCTGCCGGAGACGAGCAGGACGGCCGCTGACATGGTCATGTCAGCGGCCGCCGGGTAGCCCGTATTCCTGATCAGGAGTTGGGCGTGCCGAGGTAAGGGAACTGCGGCTGCAGGTTGTCGTGCGGCCCGAGGCCAGTCGGCGGGACCTTGCCGTGCGTCAGCCAGGCGAAGCGCTCGCTGAACACGTCGTCGGTGAGGACGCGGCCGTTGGGGTAGGTGGCGAGCTTGCTGCGGTCGTAGTGGAGGATGTCGGGCAGTACCTCCAGCGCGGCCTGCTTCGCCTCCTCGGGTGAGTAACCGCCGGCGTCTTCCAGGATCTTCATCCACGGCCCCAGGTAGTTGTCCACGTCGTCGGCAGGCTGGCGCGTATTGAACAGATTCTTCTGGCCGTCGGGGTTGATGAACGGGTTGATGGTCGGGTTCCCGCCCCGGTCCATCTGCTCGAGCGTGCCGTCGTGGTCCCGGCTGATCGAGCCCCAGACGCCGATGTCCGGGCCGGGCCCGAGCATCTCGTTGGGCACCTCGAGCGCGATCGAGTCGACGTTGTTCTCGGCGAAGTCATCGTGTCCCGTCCACTGAAAGCCGTGCAGAGCCCCCTCGACATCGGCGAAGAACGGGTCACTGCGCAGCCCGGCGAATACCCGGACCGGGCCGGCCTCGACACTCCAGGCCGAGCCGTCGAAGCTGACCGGGATGGACGAGGCGATCACGTCGCCGGCTGGCTCGGGGTGGCGGGCGTCGGCGCCGGTGGCGTACCAGGCGGTGCCGGTCTGCCTGCCGTCCTGGTAGTCGGAGAACACGAACGTGAAGGCCACGTCCGCCTTCGAGTCGCCGTTGTTGTCGACGTTGATCCGGTAGACCGCGCCGGGATAGAACTCCGGGCCGGTCGTGGGCGCTGGTATGGGCGGCGGCGCGCTCGTCGGGTTGGAGTCGACGATGAAGACCGTCTTGTCCGGATTGTCACCAGGGGTAAAGACGAACAGGTCGGTGAAGTCAAGCCGGCGGTCGTCGCCGGGGAACTTGAGGTTGTCGGCACTGAAATGATTCGACATTGCGCCCCCTCGACAGGATTGCGAGCGAATCGGGCATTCAGCACGGCCCTATGCGTCCAGCATAGGCACACCGGCCCCCTGGGCCCCGACGCGGGATTCGGCCTCCTGGAGACCGGGCAGGCCCTGGTATCGGGACCGATATGGGCCGCGGCCGCGTGAGAGAGGAACCCGCAGGCATGGACATGAAGCTCGAGGTTGTCGTCGTACCGGTCTCGGACGTGGACCGGGCCAAGAACTTTTACGGTGGGCTGGGCTGGCGGCAGGACGCCGACTTCGACAAGGGCGCGGACTTCCGGGTGGTCCAGATGACCCCGCCCGGCTCGGCCTGCGCGGTCATGTTCGGCGCTGGCATCACCGCGGCCGAGCCAGGCTCGGCCGAGGGGCTCCAGCTGGTCACGGACGATATCGACGCCGCCTGGGCGGACCTGGCCGGCCACGGCGCTCCGGTCAGCGAGGTGTTCCACGACTCCACCGGCGTCTTCCACCACGCCGGGACCGCCGATCGGGTTCCCGGCCCCGCTCCGGAGCACAAGAGCTACGGATCGTGGGTGTCGTTCCCCGATCCGGACGGCAATCAGTGGTTTGTCCAGGAGGTCACTAAGCGCCGGCCAGGCCGCGCGATCTCAGCGCTGGCGGCCTACGACTCGGTGGACGCCCTGGCCGACGCGCTGCGCCGGGCCGAGGCGGCGCACGGCCAGTACGAGCAGCGGCTCGGGCACGCCGACCCGGACTGGCCTGCCTGGTACGCCCAGTACATGGCGCACGAGTCTGACGCGCAGGGCTCGGGCGCATGAGCGGCCCCGACTACGACGTCATCGTGATGGGCGCGGGCTCGCCGGGCGAGCACTGCGCCGGCGAGCTGGCTGACGGCGGCCTGCACGTGGCGGTGGTCGAGCGGGAGCTGGCCGGCGGCGAGTGCTCGTACTGGGCCTGCATCCCGAGCAAGACGCTGCTGCGGCCGGGCGAGGCCGTGCACGAGGCCCGCGCCGCGACGGCGGACGCGCAGGTCGACCCGCAGGCGGCGCTGGCCTGGCGCGACTACAACGTCTCCGGCTACTCCGACGCCAGCCAGGTTGAGTGGCTGGGGGGCAAGAACATCGACCTGATCCGCGGCACCGGCCGACTGGCCGGACCGGGCGTGGTCGAAGTCGACGGCGTGGCGCACACCGCGCGGCACGTGGTGCTGGCGACGGGGTCGCACCCGGTGATACCGCCCGTTCCCGGCCTGCGTGAGCTTGACGGCGTGTGGACGAACCGTGAGGCGACGGGCATGCGGGCCGTCCCGCGCCGGCTGCTAATCCTGGGCGGCGGCCCGGTCGGTGCCGAGATGGCTCAGGCCGTCCGCCGGCTCGGCGGCGAGGTGGCCGTGGCCGAGGCGTCCTCGCACGTGCTGGCCCGCGACCCGGTCCCGCTGGGGGAGGCGCTGGGCGAGGTACTGCGCCGCGACGGCATCGAGCTGCACCTCGGCGTGGAGGCGATCGCCGCGCGGCGCGACGGGGCCGACTACGTGCTGGGCCTCGCCGACGGCTCCGAGCTGAGCGGCGACCACCTGCTGGTGGCCACCGGCCGGCGCCCGAGCCTGCCCGACGGCCTGGACACCGTCGGCGTCAAGGCCGGCCCGCACGGCATCGAGGTCGACGCGCACCTGCGCGCCGCTGAGAATGTGTGGGCTATCGGCGACGTCAACGGCATCCGGCTGCTCACCCACGTCGGCAAGTACCAGGGTGAGGTCGCAGCCTCGAACATCCTCGGGGAGCCGCGCGAGGCCCATTACGAGGCCATCCCGGACGTGGTCTACACCGACCCGCAAGCAGCCTCGGTCGGCGAGCACGAGGGCCAGTTCACCGCCACTGTCGCTGTTTCCGACGTCTCCAAGACCGCGACGTACACGCAGGCCTACGCCAGCTCCAAGGGCTTCCTGACCCTGGTGTCCGACGGCCAGACCCTGATCGGCGGGTACGCGCTCGGGCCGGAGGCCGGGGAGTGGATGCAGCAGGCCACGCTCGCCATCCGCGCGCGCGTGCCGCTGGACGTGCTGCGCGACGTGATCCAGCCGTTCCCGACGTTCTCCGAGCTCTTTGTCGGGGCGCTGAAGGAGCTGCGCGGAAAGGTCGCCGCCGGTTAAGGAGGAACGATGACCGCAACATCCGTGGCCCCCGCCGTCCGGCACGAGCCCGAGCTGCTCGGGCAGACCGTCGTCGTGATCGGCGGCAGCGCCGGCATCGGCCTCGAAACGGCGCGCCAAGCCCGGGCCGAGGGCGCCGAGGTCGTCCTGACGGCCCGCAACCGGGAGCGGCTCGACCAAGCCGCAGCCGAGGTCGGTGCGCACAGCACCGCGGCCTTCGACGCCAACGATGACGCGGCCCTGGACCAGTTCTTCCGCGGCCTGCCGGGACAGGTCGATCACGTGATGGTCACCGGCGGCGGCCCGACGTACGCGCGGCTCGCGGACATCGACCACGCGCTCGCACGCCGCGCGTTCGACGATCATCTGTGGCTGCCGATCGCCATCGCTCAGCACGCTGTCGGCAAGGTGCGTGCGGGCGGCACCCTGCTGTTCATGGACGGCACCTCGGCCCGCCGCCCCGACTACGGCATGGCCCTCATTTCGATCAACACCGTCGCGCTGCCGATCCTGGCCGCCAACCTGGCGCTCGAGATCGCGCCGATCCGGGTCAACGTTATTGCCGCCGGGTTCGTCGACACGGGCCTGTCCGCGCGGCTGCTCGGTGACCAGCTGGACGCGCGCCGCCAGCAGCTTCGCTCAACCCTGCCGATCGGCCGCGTCGTCGGGCCGGCCGACATCGCCGCGCTGGCCGTGCACCTGATGAGCAACACGGCCGTGACCGGCGCGACGTTCGACATCGATGGCGGCGAGCAGATCGTGCCCCGGTCGGAGTGACTTAGCCGGCGCGAGGCCGGGCACACCCGGCCTCGCGCAGGTTCATCCGGCCAGCATCGTTCATGACTTGGACGCGCTCCACGGGCCGCCCGCGGAGCTGCTGCCCTGGACGCCCACCTGATAGTTGCCCGCCATCGAGGAGCCGGAGATCGTTCCGGAGTAGGTGATCGCCGTCGAGCCCACCGTGCCGAACTGGATCTGGCCGCCGTTGACGGTGCCGTTGATGGGCATGGTCTGATCAGGGTTCGAAATGTGGATGGTGCCCTTCAGGTGCGACCCCGACTGCTGCCAGGTCAGCGTGAACGTCCCGGAGAAAGCGCCGCTGTACTGCCCTGACCAGGTCCCGTCCAGCGAGCTCGCCGTCGTCGCGGAGCTGGTCGCCGCGGAGCTACTCGGCGTGGCCGCCGGCGCGCTGGCCGCGGGCGCGGACGAGTGCGCGGTGGTGCTGCTGCCCGGGTCGTTGGAGCTGCTCGGATGACCGGAGCAGGCCGCCAGCGCCACGGCAAGCGCCGCGCCCGCCGTGGCGATCATCAGCGTGCGCCTGGGCATGTTGTCATTCATCGGTGTTGTCCTTTCCATCGCCTGAGTTGGCCCAGCCGAGTCCGACGCAGCGCAAGATGCGCTCGAAGGGCAGGCCGGCTCGTTCGCTGAGCGCCCGGACCTCCGCGAGCGGCCCGGCGAAGAGGCACAGCAGCACCTCGTCCTCGGGCATCAGGAGTGAGCCGAGGAACGAAACCGGGGTGGCGGAACGGGCCAGCTCGGTCCTGAGCCGCTCACCGAGGGACTGGGCGAGTGCCGTGGTCATCCCCGGCAGCAGGCACTCAGCGATCTGCAGACCCGCTTCCGCGGGAGCACTCGCGGCATCTGATCCGGCGCTCATGACCGGACGCTAAGACGGCGCGTGCCGCCCGCGCGTCGGGGGAAACCCTACGGTTGCGCTCCCGCGCCCTTACCCGTCCGGGCGAGGGCCGCCGCCAGCTGGGCGCGCGAGCGGACGCCCAGCTTGCGGTAGGCGCGGGTCAGGTTGGCCTCGACCGTCTTGCCCGACAGGAACAGGCGAGCCGCGATCTCATGGTTGTGCAGGCCGGACGCGGCGAGCTCGCACACCTTCTGCTCGGTGGCGGTCAGCCGCTCGGAGTCGCCCCGCCTGCCCCTCGCGCGGACCAGTTCGTCGCGTGCCACCGCGGCCCAGCCGGCGGCGCCGGCCGCTTCGAGCACGGACACCGCTCGCTCCAGGCACTCCTGCGCCGCGAGCCGCTCGCCCCGGCGGCGGTTGAGTCGGCCCACGGCGAGCTGGGTCCGTCCGAGCTCGGCGGGCATGTCGAGGGACTCGTGCGCGGTCAGCGCCTGCTCAAAGCTGGCGGTGGCTTTGGCCAGGTCGCCGCCAGCGGCGTGCATCAGGCCGCGGCAGCGAGCCGACACCGCGGTGATCCACGGCCGGGGCAGCTTGAGGGCCCGGGCCTCGAGCCGGGCGACCAGCTGCTCGGCGCGGTCGGCGGCACCCAGTCCGATCACGGCCTCGGCATGGTCGGCGTGGAACCGCTGGTTAGCCGGCTCGCGGTTGTGCACCAGGTCGTTGATCTCATCGGCCCTGGTGAGCTGCCGGTCGCACTCGGCCAGATCCGCGCCGGTCAAGGCCGCCAGCCCCAGCACTTCCCGAGCCTGTCCCTCCAGCACGAGGTCGGGGTGCTCGTCGAGGTGACGCAGGACGTCGCCCGCGATGCGCCTGGCCTGCTCCAGGTCGCCGCCGTAGGCGCAGACGTACGCCTGGGCGCTCAGGGCCAGGTCCAGGTAGGCGTCCTGCCCGGTCTGCTCGACCAGCTCCAGCGCCTGCCCGGCCAGGGCTCGCGCTAGCTCCATGTGCCCGGTCATGGCCTCGATCCTGGCCAGGTGGACCATCGCCGGCGCCTCCTGCGCCGCGTCTCCGTGTCCGCGGAACGCCGCGACGAGGTCCGCCATGCGCTGCCTGGCGGTATCGAAGTCGTCGAAGTCCCTGGCCCAGAACGCCGGCACCGGGCTCAGTACCCAGCCAGTGGCCGCCCGCTGCAGCCGCATTGCCTTCTCGACGGCAGCGTGATCGGCGCCGAGCCCAGCGTGCAGCTTGAACATGGCAACGGTGCACAGAGTGTAGGAGTACTGCTCCGGGTTCGCGTTCTCATCGAGCAGGGCGAGCGCTGCCTGGCCGTGCTCGACCCCGGCATCGGCGTCGTCGGACGCCGACGCCATCCGGGCGTGAACCCGGGCGCGCAGCGCCGGAGTGCGCACCTCGGCGAGCGCCTGCAGCATCTTGTCCCGGCCGGCCTCGGCTTCGCCCTGCACGAAGAGCATGCTGCCGAGTCCGATGAGCACCTGCGCCCGGTCGTCGCCGGGCGGGAGCGTGCCGAGCAGGTCTTCCAGCTCCTGCCGCGCGCCCGCTGAATCGCCGGCGAAGTAGCGACGCTCGGCCAGGGCGACGCGGCGCTCCACCAGAGCCTGCTGATCCTCGTCCGGGGTGAGCCGGCAGGCCAGCTCCTGCAGCTCGATCGCCACCTCCGCGGCGCCGCGGGCGCTGGCCGTGGCCGCGGCGTGGTCAAGTTCGGCTGCGGTCGCCTCATCCGGGCCGCTGGACGCCAGCGCCAGGTGGCGCGCCCGCTCGACCGGATCACTGGCCAGGCCGGCCAGCTGCAGATGCAGCTTGCGGCGCTGGGCATCCGGCAGCGATGCGTACAGCGCGGACCCGAAGAGCGGGTGACTGAACTCCACCCGCCCGTCCGGCCGGACCACCGCGATCCCGGCCCGCTCGGCCGGGGCGAGCGCGTCGCCATCTAGCTGGCCGATGGCGGCCCTGGGCATCGCGGCAAGCTGCGCGAGCACATCCTGAGTCGATCGCGGCAGCCTGCGCATGCGGAGCAAAGCGAGCGCGCGATCGTCGTCCGGTACGGGTAGCGGCTGGCCGGGCGCGGGGATGCCGACCCGCTGGATCTCCCTGGCCATCTCCAGCGCGTAGAACGGGTTGCCGCCGGCGGCCCGGTGGATGCCAACCAGCAGCGGGCGCGCGAACGATGCGCCGAGGACCTGGCGGAACATCTGATGGATCGCGGCTACGCTCAGCGGGCCGATGTCCATCCGGCTGCCGGTCACGGCGGACTCGACCACCCCGAACTCGCCGCCACGCCGGCCGGCCTCGCCGACGCGAACCGCCGCGAGCACGGCCACCGGCCGGTTCTCCAGCCGCCGCACCGCGAACGCCAGCACGCGCGCGGAGGCTGGGTCAAGCCACTGCGCGTCGTCTACCGCAAGAACCAGCGGCCCGCCGGTGGCCATCCGGTCGAGCAGTGCCGTCAGCGCGGTGCCGACGGCACGCGGGTCGAGTTCGCTCTCGCCCGGCTCGGCCCGCAGCAGCGCTCCCTCCAGCGCCCGCCGCTGCGGCACGGGGAGCGGTTCCAGCTCTTCGTCGGGTACGGAGCGCAGCAGGTCGGTCAGCGCAACGTGCGGCAGTCCGGCGTCCGATGAGGACGGGCGCGATGACAGCACCCGGTGCCCGAGGGCGCGCGCCCGCCGGACCGCCTCGGTCCACAGCGTGGTCTTGCCGATGCCGGGCTCTCCGCCGATCACCAGCATCGCGGGCGCGGAAGCAACAGCGAATGCGGCCAGCCAGCCGTCGATGCTGGCCAGCTCGCGCTCTCGGCCGAGCGCCGTCCCGCCTGGCTGCTCCATGTTTGCCACGCCATGTGCTCGTTGGCCGATGCCGAACTCGGCTGGCGCTGGCCCGCGGGCGATCGGCAGTAGGCCAAGCATAGGTTGACTGCCCCGAAATAGCAGTCATTACGTTGCGTGGCCATTTCTGCAATCAGGCTGCAAAGCGAAGGAGCAACGCTACGAGGAGCCTTGCAGAGAGGGGAAACGCATGAGCACCACCACCACTACCAGTCCGTATCGCCTGGCCCGCACGATCGCCGTGGTCGTCGTTTGCCTGGGGGCCCTCGCGCTTTTTGCGCCGGCCGCTGGCGCCTCAACCACGATTACGACTCCAGTCAAGGACACCGGGATCATTGACTTTCCCGGGGACGTCTACACGCTCAATTACGAGGGCGCGCTGATCCCGGCCGACCCCACCTCGACCGCCGCCTCGGCTCCGCTGTACAACCTCGCCGGGAACGCGCTGAATCTGACCTGGGGTCAGTGGAGCTCGGCCACGGCGACGTCCTACGGGTGGACCATCACGCGGGACGGCACCACGTCCACGGACTTCGTGATCGGGATGAGCGGCCTGGTCCCGAACGGCGTCTACTCGCTGTTCTACCGGACCTTCAGCCCGGACTCGAACAATGCGATCTGCCCGAATGTGGAGCCGAGCATCGCGCTGACCTCGGCGTTCCCGGAGTTGCAGAGGCCCGATCCGGATTCGTTCGTCGCTAGCAGCTCGGGCCGGGCACTGTTCATCGCCAGCGTGGCGCAGAACCTGCTGGCCGCGCAGAATCTGACGATCTCCGTCATCTACCACTTCAACGGTCAGACCTACGGACCGGTCGCCAACGCCGCCGAGGCCGCCGGTCCCGTCGCGAGCAACAACGGACTGTGCCGGTCGAGCTACGGGGTCGACGCGATGCGCCAGTTGCTGATCATCCAGAAGTGAACACGGCAGCTCGCCCGGGAAGGGGATCTCCGGGCGAGCTGTCGTGTGCTCAGGGAACGGCGGCGAGCGCCGCGTCGATGCCGGCCCGCGGGCTGCCCAGGCCCGTGATGTCGTCGAAGCCGGGCCCAGGGGTACACCCGACCGGGCAGAACCCGTTCGGCGGGCCGCTGGTGATTTCCGCGAGCGACCCCGAGGGCAGGCCGTAGATCGCGAGCTGCGCGGCGTAGCCCGCCGCGGTGAGCGGAGCGCGGCCGGCCGCGGCGCGCAGCTGGTCCGCATCGGCCAGGATCGCCGACCATGACGGTGCGCCCACGCTCGTGCCACCGACCTCGAACCAGCCGGTCTCGCCCTGATAGGGGGTGCCGTCGTAGATGGCTACGCCGGTGTTCGGGTCCGCGTCGTACGACACATCCGGTATCTGCCGCCAGCTGCCGGGGGCGACCTGCTGCTGGTAGCCAGGCTCGGGCTCCACCCAGCTTTGCCCGCCGCCGCTGAGCGACCAGGTCTGCTCGCTGATCACCGAGCCGTCGGCGGCGAGGTCCAGGCTGGTGCCGCCGACTGCGATGACGTGCGGGTTGTAGGCCGGGTACTGACCCGGGTGGCCGTAGTCGTCGCTCGACACCACGCACACGGTGGTGGTCACCGCGCAGTGCCCGTCGTAGTAGGCCTCGTCCGAGAACTCGAACCCTTCGCCCCAGCTCATGCTGACCGCGTCCGGGTGCGCGTTCACCGCGACGTCTACCGCCCTGAACATCGAGGCGAGCGTCGCGTCGTGCGCTTCGACCAGCATGATGGTCGCGCGCGGTGCCAGCGCGTGCGCCCACTCCACGTCGAGCGCGGTCTCCAGGTCCCAGCCTTGATCGGTGCCTGCGGTCCCGTCCGGACGGCTCACCTTCAGCTTGAAGCAGTCGCCCGCGGTGCCGCCCGCACCGCAGACTCCCGGCAGCCCGAACTGGGTGCTGAACTGCTCGGCGTCAGCGACGATCGTCGGATCGCGGTAGGCGTCCACGATCGCGATCGTCTGGCCGCTGCCATCGCCGGTCAGGCCCAGGTAGGCGGTCATCTGGGCCGGGGAGTACCCCGGCGGTGCGGCGGCGCCGTCCGCCGGGCCTGCCGTTGCGGCGACGGCTTTCGCGTGCTTCCTCACGATGAAGAATGGCTTAACCCCGCCCTGGCGGGCCGGCTCCTGCCAGTACGCCGACGGCCGCTCCGGCCCCTTCGCCGGTGCATCAGCGGACGGCGCCGCCGCGTTCCCGCTTGAAGACGAGGTGCTGCCGGCGGTGAGGGTCAGCACCGCGAGCCCGTGCTGCGACGTCTCGATGTATGGGTAGACGGACCGGCCGGTCTCGGCGTTCACGATCTGGTAGGCGGTCCAGTCCGGCGGCAGCGAGACGACCTGCTCGGTGCCGTTGCCGGCGAAGTCCGCGCTCAGGAATCTGCCCGCGAGGAAGGTGTTGTCGGTGGCCAGACTGTTCGCCGACGGGTTCGTGAAGAGATCGGCGCCGTAAGCGTACGTCGATCCGGCCGCGATCAGCAGGGCCGCTCCGGTGCCCGGCGAGCTGGCCACCGCGCCGGAGTAGCCGTCGGCCGTGATCGTGTTGTCCTCCGGGCCGGACGGCGTGATCGACACCGCGCCCTGCTCCGAGATCGCGATCAGACCGAATTGCGGGCTGACCGCGAATGCGGTGTGGAAGTCGAGCACGTCGTCGGTGTCTGCGTACAGGAGCGTCCCGGTACGGATGTCCCTGACCTCGACCCGGCCCTCGCCGTCCGGGGTCTCCCAGGTCGTCGCGACGCCGTCGCTGCCTGCCCCGGGGATCGCCGGGCTGGCGATGACGCCCTGCCAGAGCAGGCCGCGCTCGGTGGTCGCCGGATCGGCGGGAACGGCCCAGGCGGGCTTGCCCGTCGCGGCATCGATCCCGACCGTGCCCATTGATGCGGCCGGGTTGCCGTCGATGCTCTTCGCGCTGCTGTACTCCGCCGCGACGATGCCGTCCGCGACCGCGGCGTCCGAGAACATCGCGGTGCCCGGCGCCTGGTAGCGCCACTTGACCTTGCCGGTCGCGAGTGCGTACGCCGTCAGGCTGCGGCCAGGCACCACGGCCACCGGCGTGGCTCCGTCGGCGGCGACAGCGACCGTCCAGACGTAGGCAGAGGGCAGGCTGACCAGCGAGATTATCCGCCCGGTGCGGGCGTCAAGCACAGCGACCGCGGTCGTGGCCGCGGCCACGAGCACCTGGCTCCCGTTCAGCTTGGCGGTGATAATGTCCCGCACCGGGCCGGGCAGCATCGTCTGCCACAGCACCCTCGGGCCGCCGGGCCGGCTGTCCGCCAGGTCGGCGCCGTCGTAGGCGTAGACGTCTCCGTTCTCGTCCCCCGCCACCAGGTCCGTGCTGCCTGGCGCGGTGACGCTCGCCGTGGCCGCGCTGAGCAGGTCTCCCGGCGCCGCTGCGGAGGCGGACGCCGAGCCGTCCGGCGAGTAGGTCTCAACGACCTGATCATCGGTCACCGCGTGCACCGCCTGGCCGTCAGCCGAGACGCTCAGGGACATCGGATCGCCCGCATCGGTGGCCTGCTGCCAGCGGACGGTCCCGTCCGACGCGGCCAGCGCGACGACGCTGTTGTACTGGGTGGCCGGCTTCTTGAGCGTGGGGCTGTAGTTCGTGCTCAGCCACGAGCCGGCGACCACCGCCCCGGCGGCGAACACCACCCCGCCCGGTGCCGGGACCCCGCTGGCGTTCTTCGGCAGCTCGGTCGACCATGCTTCCTGGCCGGTTGCGGGGTCGATCAGGCTTACCTGGCCGCTGGTTTCGGTGTCGCCGGCCGCGACCTTGACGTTCAGCGCGCCGACGGCCCACTCGGAGCCCGCGGCTCCGGCGGGCTGGCCGACAGCGAGGGACAGCGGCAGCGCGTCGGCCTGCTGCGGTGCGGCGACGGCGGTGCTTCCGTCCGCCAGCTTCAGGCCGTCGACGGTGTATCCGGTCGACACGGTCGGATCGGTGAGCTCGACGGTGGCGAGTTCCTGGCGGCTCGGGTCCGCGGCGATCAGCACCGGGTAACCGGCGGTGCGGACCTGCCACTTCGTGCTTCCGGTCCGCGCGTCAAACACCAGGACGTGCCCGTCCGGCGGGCCGGGCACGCCCAGCCCTTCCGGCGTGTCGCTCCAGCTGACCGCGACGGTGTCCGGGCCGGTCACGGCAACCCCAAGTAGCCGCGCCCACGGTGAGCCGGTCGAGTACCGCCAGTCCTGATGCGAGGCGAGGCCGGCGCCGGCCGGGGTAAAGCTGAGCGCCCGGACGGTGGTCTTGGATCCCCAGGCGCCGATGCTGTTCGCCTGCTGCGGGTCGCCGGTCTCGTCCCCGACGATCAGACGGCCGCCGACGATCGCGAGCTGGGTCACGAAACCAGGATCGAGCTCGTCGTAGAGCGTCCGGCCCGTCTTCCCGTCCAGCACCGTGACGAACGTCCCGAGGTGCAGGCTCGAGCCCGGCACGTTGAATGGCTGGAGGCATCCCCGGCAGTCGGTCTCGCCGGTGGTGTCGATCCCGACCGTCTCGGCGACCGCGACATCGGCGTCGCCGCTGCCGGTCAGATCGCCGACTGCGTACGGGGTGATGTCGTTAAGCAGGTCTGTTCCCGCGCCGCTGAACTGCAGCGGGTTGACCGGATTGGTTCCCCAGGGCAGCTGCGGGGTGAGGACGTAGCTGGGCGTCTGCCACTGCACGCCCCAGTCGCGATAGAGGCTGGAGCTGGTGCGCGTCCAGTTCACGCGGCCGCTGGCGGCCTGGCTGGTCACTTCGCCGAAAGCGTTGACCACCAGCAGCCCGCCGCCTGGCAGCGGCGCAGTCCGTGCGGGCCCCCGGGCCGTCTCGACCGCCGGATAGCTATGCAGCGAGAGCCCGGTCGCGGCGCCGGCCGGGCCGGCGGCCGGCGCAGTGAGCGCGGCCGCGGCGACTGTCGCGATAATCAATCCAGACGGAAACCAACCCATTGACCCCATCTTTCGCATTGACCAAGGCTTGCACGCATGTCCCGTGGCGGTGGGGTCGTAGCGACGCCGTAATTGCGGCGGTTCGCAAACGCGGCGAGGAGACAGTCGTTGCTCGACGGGGTCGGTCTGACCGATGAGCAGGAATCGGTATACCTGGCGCTGGTGGAGGTTGCCTCAGCGACCGTTGCTGAGCTTCGGCGGCGATGCCCCGGCCGGGGCGTGTCCGCCGCGCTGGCCGCGCTCGAATGCCTGGGCCTGATATCCCAGCTGCCCGGCTCACCCGGATCGCCGGCCAGGTACGCCGCGGCCCCGCCGGACGCGGCACTCGACCTGCTGATCCGCGGCCGGGAGAAGGACCTGGCCTCCGCCCGGCTGGCCAGCACGCAGCTGGCCGCCACCTACCGCGCGGCCCGGCTCGCCGCCGATCCGCATCATGTCGTCGAGGTAGTCACGAGCCGGAATGCCACGCTGCGGCGCTGGGAGCAGCTGCAGCGCTCCGCCCGTCACCAGGTGCGGTCGTTTGACCGGCCGCCGTACGTGAGTGACCCCGCTGGCGGCAACTCGATCGAATCCGAGCTGCTCGGGGCGGGCGTGATCTACCGCTGCGTGTACCACGCGGACGGCTTCGCGCTGCCCGGACGGCCTGAGTCGCTGCGCTCGCTCATCGCCGCGGGTGAGCAGGTCCGGGTGGCGCTGAGCGTGCCGGTGAAGATGTTCATCGCCGACGACAAGCTCGGCCTGCTCCCGCTGGAGATGAACGGCAGCGCTGAGTCCTGCCTTGTCATCCACGCCTCGTCAATGCTCGACACGCTCATCGCGCTGTTCGAGCAGGTATGGGAACGGGCGGTAGCGATTCACCCGGACGGAACGCTGCCCGCCGATGCCCTGCCAGGCCGGCCGGATGGCCCCTCCGACGCCGACCGGGCGCTGCTCGGGCTGCTGGCGGCCGGGCTCACCGACGCCGCCATCGCCCGTCAGCTCGGCATGCATCCGCGCACGGTCCAGCACCGGGTCCGTGACCTGCTCGACCGCCTCGGCGCGGCGACGCGTTTTCAGGCTGGCCTGCAGGCCGTCCGGCGCGGCTGGCTGTAGCAGTTAGCCAGCATCTTCCTTATCCTCGCCGGCGGGGGCCTGGCGCCATCTGGACCAGATGCTGAAGGCCAGCGGGCCGACGATCCACAGCACCCACGCGTAGCTCCAGGCAAAAAACAGCGGGATGGACAGCCCGAAGCCCAGGAGCCAGCCGTAGCTCTGCCGGGTCAGACTCGTGACCTCGGGGTCTGGCGTCTCCGGGGCCTGCTCGTGCCCGGTCAGGTGACGCAGCATCAGCAGCAGCAAAGCCGATGCAACCACCTGCAGCAGCGCGTAGAACCCAAGCCGCAGGGCGTGGACGCCGAGGGTCTGGTGACCTCTTGAGGTCAGCAGCCTGGTGGCGAACGGGATCAGCACCACGGTCAGCAGCCACGCCATGTTGAGCTGCCGGAGTCTGGTGTCGATATCGACGACATACCGGAACATGTCGTGGTGACGGCTCCACGCCCCGGCGATGACGACGAAGCTGATGAGGAACGCCGCGTAGTGGCTGTTGTTGAGCCGTACCGACGACCAGAACGCCGCCACGGTAGGCCCGCTTGGCACTGGCAGGTCGATCGCGAGCAACGTGATCGCGATGGCGGCCACGGCATCGGAGAACAAGCTCAGCCGCTCTACGGCCCGCGTTGCGAACTCTGCCGTTCCGGTCGCCATCACGCGATCTTTTCATGGCGCCGAGAACCCCGGCACGGGTCAGGTCGGCGGGGCCTGGGCGCCGGGGCACTCAGCGCCACCCCGGAAGCTAGCGCGGATCCAGATCGCTAAGGGCCGCCCTCAGAAACGCCTCGCGACGTTCGTTCAGCACATCGCCGGTCAGGTCCGGACGGCCCTGGTCGGCGATGGTCCGGGCCACCCAGGCCATGTCCGGCGGGGTGGCGAGGGCGGCCACCAGGTCCCAGTACGGCACGTCTGGCGCAGGGCGGCCCGCCTCGTCTTCCCATGCGGACTGGACCTCGGCCACGGTGTCCAGTCCGTAGCACAGAGCAGCGTCGATGCGAGCCGAGCCCAGGTCGATGCCGGGCGACCCGATCCCGGCGGCATCCCAGTCCAGCACGGCCGACAGGCTGCCGTTGTCCTCCCAGAGGGTGTTGCCGCCCCAGAGGTCACCATGGGTGAGCGCAGTCCGGTTGTCCTCTGGCTCGGTGCTCGCGGCGACCGTCTCGGCCCGCAGGACGACTGGTGGTGCGCCGCGCTCCTGACGGAGGCGAGCCCATGGGAAGTCTTCAATCGGGCCGCGTCTTGCCGCCAGCCCGCTCGCCGGTCCGGGATCCACGGCGCTGATCCGGGCGGCGATCGCGCCCATTGCGCGCAGGCGTCTCGTATCCGGCTGGGCTGGGATATGGCTGGAACCTGGCAGCAGGGTCGTCAGGACAAGCGCGAATCCAGTGGCAGTACTGCCGTCATGGCCGAGGACCTCCGGGACTGGAAGGCCGGCGTTGGCTGCCGCGCGCAGGGCGGTCACTTCGGCGGCCAGGCGTTCGCTGTCGTCTGGTGATGCGACGCGGAGCACGGCCGAAGCATCGCCGGCGCGGACAAGCCAGGGCGAGCCGCCTTCGCGCAGGCCACGTTCGACGGTGACCTCGTCGCCAAGGATGGCTGCGGTCCAGGCGAGGACCCGCGCATCGAGCTTGCTGATCGGCTGGGCCGGAGTCTCAGTGTTCGCTGTCATGTCACGCCACGCTATGTTTCCTGAGCCGCCGAAGATAAGGTCCACTTCCGCGCCAGAAACATGGGCCAAGGGCGGATCACGTCAGGCGGGCTCGCTGAACCGAACCGTTACCGTGATGGTGTCGGGAAACCACCGCGCGCCGCCCCGGTGCTGTGGTGCGCCGCAGACGGTTTGCAGGTACCGCATCGGCGCGCCGAAGCCCCCAAGCGTGTCATTAGCCGGGAAGCCGTAGCTGTCCCGGATGACGTAAGTGAGGGAGCCGGCGAACCGCCCGTTCGAGCGGCTGCCGGTGCCGGTAACGGTCAGGCCCTGCGTGCCGCGAAATCCCCAGTACAGGTCGCTGGTCTTGGCCTCGAAGGCGATGAGTGGCAGCTGCGCGGGGGACAGGTGCACGTGCATCCGCCCGGTCTTCAGCTGGGCGGCAACCGCGTCCTGGACCTCGCTGTTGACCGTCCTGAAGGTGCCGCTTGCCTGCGCCAACTGCGAGATCGGCGAGCCGGCCTGGTAACTGACCTCGGTGCCCTTCCCGCTGAGGAAGTGCTGCAGGAGCTGGGCCGACGCGGAGAATCCCGCGAGCGTGAATCCGGTGGCGATCCTGGCGGCCAGGGTCTTGTCGGCGGCCAGCGTGCCGCTGTTGCACTGCGCGTCCGGGGTGGCGGCGTTCGTGTCCTGGCTGCCGTTCGGCTGTACGGGGTGATCCCCGGCGACCGTGAAGGCAGGCTGAGCCTTCGCGGGGCCGTGCGCTCCGGTGGGGGAGACTGTGGCGGCCGGGTGGGCCTGGCCCGCTGGCGAGGATTTCGAGCAGGCCGACAGCGCGGCGACGATGACGAGCGAGGCCGCCCCGAGGACTGAGGCCCGTGCGAACGCCACGAAGGAATCTCCTGCTCGAAGTCGAGACCGCTGTGCCGCGTCGAGCCTAGGTCGTCTAGTACCCCGCCGGCCTTCTAGTACAGCGTACTAGAATCTCTGGTACACTGTACTAAAGATCTTGCCCCGGCCGCACGCCGGGCTGCATCCGAGCGGGAGGGAATGTCCATGACCACTCCGGTCACGATCATCGGCGCGGGCCTTGGCGGCCTGACACTTGCCCGGGTTCTTCACGTGCACGGCATTCCGGCAACGATCTACGAGGCCGACACCTCGGCGGACGCCCGCACGCAGGGTGGTCAGCTCGACGTGCACGAGTACAACGGGCAGGTCGCGCTCGAAGCGGCCGGCCTCACCGACGAGTTCCGGGCGATCATCCACGAGGGTGGCGAGGCGACCCACGTGCTCAGCCAGCACGGCACGGTGCTGCTCGACGAGCCCGATGACGGAACTGGCGGGCGCCCCGAGGTGCTGCGCGGAGACCTGCGCCGGATCCTGCTCGAATCCCTGCCCGGCGAGGTGATCCGGTGGGGACGCGGGGTCACGGGTGCCCGGTTCCTCGGAGACGGCCAGCACGAGCTGAGGTTCGCCGATGAGTCGACCGTGACCACCAGTTTCCTCGTCGGGGCGGACGGTGCCTGGTCGAAGATCCGGCCGCTGCTCTCCGAGGCGACGCCCGAGTACGTCGGCACCACGTTCATCGAGACCTATCTGTTCAACGCCGACGTCAGGCACCCCGCGGCCGCCCGGGCGGTCGGCGGCGGCGCTTTGTTCGCCGTCGCGCCGGGCAAGGGAATCCTTGGCCACCGCGAGCCTGACAGCGTTCTTCACGCCTACGTGGCGCTGTCCAAGCCGCAGGGATGGACGGCGGATATCGACCTCGCCAGTCCCGCCACGACCCTGGCCAGGGTGGCCGCGGAATTTGAGGGGTGGGCACCGGAACTCACAGCGCTCATCACCGACACCGACACAACCCCGGTCCTCCGCACTATCAACGCCTTGCCAATCGGCCACCGGTGGGACCGAGTCGCAGGTGTCACCCTTCTGGGCGATGCTGCCCACCTGATGTCACCGTTCGCGGGCGAGGGCGCCAACCTCGCCATGTTCGACGGCGCCGAACTCGGGAAAGCCATCGCCGCAGACCCTCAGGACGTCGAAGCCGCACTGGCGGAGTATGAGCAAGCCCTCTTTCCCCGGAGTGCGCAGTTTGCCGCCGAATCCGACCGGAACCACAAGCTCCTCTTCGGCGATAACACTCCCGAGAGCCTGCTCAAACTGCTCACCGGCCAGGAGCCAGCGGAGTGAGTCCGAATGTCCGGCTAGCCACCGGGCAGATGCGCTACGCGTAAATCCATCTATGAGCTGCAATCTCGGTACTCATGAGCCAGACTCGCATTCAGTCTATGGAGGCGAGCTAATCGATGTCACAAGGGACCAACGCGGAAACTGACCCGAACGCCATGGATGCCGTTCGCGCGCCGGACGCTGCAGACCGCGACCAGGCGGCGGGCAGTCCGGTGGCGCGATCTCGTGGCCTCGACGCGCTAGTCCCGGTGCTGTTCATGGCATCCGGAGCGGCCGGGCTGATCTACCAGGTTGTCTGGACTCAGGATCTCGTCCTGGTCTTCGGGGACACGACGCAGGCCATCGTGACGACCGTAACGGCCTTCCTGGCCGGGCTCGGAATCGGCGCGCTCGTCGGCGCGGCGGTCGGCGCAAGACTGCGGCGTGCGCTCGCCGTCTACGGCCTGCTGGAGATCGCCGTCGGCCTTTTCGCCCTGCTGATGCCGCTGGCCTTCAACGTCGTCGCGACTCTCTTCCGCAGCGCATACCTCGATCTCCCGCCGGGCGAGGTGGCGCTGATCAGGTTCGGCCTGGCTTTCATCGCCCTGACGCCGGTAACCCTGCTCATGGGGATGTCGCTGCCGGTGCTTACCCGTCATCTCGTCCGCACCGATCCGGACGTTGGCGAGCGGATCGCCCGGCTCTACGGGCTGAACACGCTCGGGGCTGTCCTTGGCTCGGTGGCCAGCGGCTACTTCCTCATCGAGCTGCTCGGCCTGCGCTCGACAACCTTCGTCGCGGTCGCGCTCAACCTGAGCGCGGGCTTCGGCGCTGTCCTGATCTCCCGGTCGCACTCGGCGGCTGGCAAGCAGGCCGACGTCCCGGCCAGCAAGGACCGGCCGCCCTTGCAGCGCCGGCAGTTTCTGCTGCTCGGGGTCACCTTCGTCTCCGGATTCGTCAGCCTCGCGCTCGAAATCCTGTGGACAAGGGTCATGCTGCAGGGGACTGGCTCCTCGATCTATGTCTTTGTGGCCGTCGTAGCGGTCTTCCTCATCGGGATCGCGTCCGGCAGCCTCGTGTACGAGCGCCAGAAAGCTCGCGTGGCGCAGCCGGCAACGCTGGGCGCGTTGCTGGCCCTCGCGGCGGGGCTCGCGCTCGTGCCGATGATTGTCAGCAACTACAAAGGGCCCGCCGGGCTGCCCGTCGCGGTCCTCCTGATCTTTCCGGTCACAGCGATCCTCGGCTATACCTTCCCGCTGACCGTGCGGATCTTCGTCGAGAGCGCCGCTCAGGCAAGCCGCGGCGTCGGTTTCGTTTACGCCGTCAACACCGCAGGATGCGTGGCTGGCACCGTATCCGCCGGCTTCCTGCTTATCCCGTCCCTGGGCACCAGCACCTCGATCATTACGGTGTGCATCGTGCAGGCAGCTGTCGGCAGCGGGCTGGCGATTGCTTATACGGCCAGGCGGAACCTGATCCGGCCGGTCGTCGCGTGCGCGGTCCTCGGCGCCCTTGCCCTGCTGCTTGCAGTTCCGGCGGTGCGGTTCACCTACATCCAGCGGCGGATCGCGCTGACCGGCGCGAAGACGGCCCACATCGAGGACAGCGTCGCCTCGGTCGACGTCACGGCAGGGCGGAACCCGCTGCTGCAGATCAACGGGGTGGCAATCACCAGCCTCACCGTAGACACGAAGCTGCTGGCCTACATCCCGAAGGTCGCCCGGCCCCGAGCCACGACGATGCTGAACATCTGCTTCGGCATGGGCGGCACGTTCCGTTCCTCGATCATCCTCGGCCTGCATACGACGGCGGTCGAACTAGACCCGACCGTTCCCACGGTGATGTCCTGGTTCTATCCCGATGCCGCCAAGTACCTGCACAGCCCGCTCGCTCACGTCATCATCAGCGACGGACGCAACTATGTCCGTCTGTCTAACAAGCGCTACAACCTGATCACCGTTGACGCGCCGCCGCCGGTCTGGAGCGCCGGGGCCGTCGTGCTCCTTACCCATGAGTTCTACCAGGAGGCACGGCAGCGCCTCACGCCCGGCGGCGTACTCACCTCGTTCGTGCCTTACGGCGATACGCCATTGCTACTCCGCACGTTCCGCGCATCATTCCGGTACATGACCGTGATCAGCGGTCCGATCGGTTACGGCATGTACCTGATGGGCTCACAGGCCCCGATCCACCTCGGCTCAAGCGAGATCGTCAAGCTGTTTGGGTCCGCTGCGGCCCAGGCGGACCTTGCGGGTGCGCCCGACTTTCCCCGGACGCCGGCCACTGCCTGGCCGGCGGTCCTGCACAAGCTGGTGAGATTCACCAATAACCAGGTCAACGCCTATGCGGGGAACGGCCCGCTGCTGACCGACGATCACCCGCTGACTGAGTACTTCCTGCTTTCCAACCTCGGGCAGTCATCGAAGGGCTGGCCGACCTTCGAGAAAGCCGCCGTGAAGACCGGCGTGACGGTGATGTGCCTGCTCGCCCTGCTGGTCCTCGCCCTGGCCGGGTCCGCGTTCTCGCGCCGGTGGACGGCAACGCGCTAGACGGGTCGCCAGAGTGAATCGATCCGGCATGCTCACGCTGGCGATCAGCAACCCGTCCTACGGATCGGAGCCGCCCGCCGCGGTCGGCGGCCGCAGGCGCGGCCCGCCGGCCGTGGGCAAACTGCCGCCGCCAGCGCTGGCGCGCAGCCGATGAGTAGTGGTTTATGCGTCTCGGGTCAGGACAAGGCGCCAGGTGAGGGTAATGAGGGTGGCAGCGAGCACGACGAAGATGCCGGCCTCGATGCCCTGGAAGGCCCAGAACCTGGTCGCGGGCTGGTAGATGACCTGGGAGTGGAACCCGTGGGCGGCCATGCACGGTACCCAGTGTCCCGGGCTCAGGCTGCGGCAGGCGGCGGGCGAACGAGAATTTTCCTAATCGCCCGTTGTATCCGCGAATCGCGTCATGGCAGGTCAACAGACTTGTCATCTGGCTTGGGAACTCTCAGCGTAGTTTGGCGTCGGGCCAACTTGGCTCCCGCTCGACGGGTTCGGCGATGACGTTGTCCTGAGCGTTGCCACTAAGGCGTCGGTGTTGGGCGCCACGGTCATCCCCCGGCTCGATGCCGACCGCTGACCCATCGGTCGCTGCAATATCCTGGTCATCCCTTCATCCCTCTGTGGGCGTCGCGATATCGGCGTCGCGGGCGAGCTCGTAGGTGAAGTAGGCGAGGTCGTTACCAACGGTCCGGGTGCTGATGAGTCGCATGGGCTTCTTGTCGCTGGTCTCCCCGAAGAGGCGCTCGCCGCCCCCGAGCACGACCGGGTAGATCATCAGCCGCAGCTCGTCGGCGAGGTCGTGCTCGAGCAGCGTGTGCACGAGCTGGAAGCTGGCGGCCACGACGATGTCCCCGGCTAGCTGCTGCTTCAGCTTCGAGACCTCGCTCACTGCGTCGCCCCTCAGGACCGTCGTGTTGTTCCACACGAGGTCTTGGAGGGTCGAGGACAGGACGTACTTGGGCTTGCTGTTCAGCCTGTCCGCCAGAGCGCCGGTCCGGGATGGCCACCGCGCGGCGAGGAACTCGTAGCTGCGTCGGCCGAGCAGCATGGCCTCGGTGCCCAGCGTCTCCTCGAGCAGGACCGTGGCTGCCTCTTCGCGGTCCTTGTCCCCAACTGTGCCGAACCAGCCGCCGTGCCGGAAGTCCTCCTCACCGGTTGGGTCCTGGATGACGCCGTCGACCGAGGCGTTCTCGCTGACGATGATCCTTCCCATCTCGGTTCTCCCTTTGGTTGGCGTCCTTAGCTACCACTGAGGTAGACATAGGTGTGGGGTCAAGCGTCGATGACCCCCAGCATGCAAGCACCCTTCCGCGATCTCACGCCACGACGAATAGCCGGTCGCGCGCCGGGCAGAGGTCAGGAACTACCCGGCCATCGGGCAGGATCTCGCCCATGTCGTCGAATACGATCACGCCGTTGCATAGCAGGCTCCACCCCTGCTCGGGGTGACAGGCGACGATGCGGGCGGCGTCGCGGTCCGGATGATCAGCTGGCGGACACGGGGGCTGGTGTGGACACATTGCGCACCTCTGGTCTGGGCTGCGGATGTACTTGGTCTTGTGGGGCTGCGGCCAGTCCGGGGCACCGGCTCTGCTAAGACCGTACGAGTCGGCGTTGCGGTGTGGCGTCACCCTGCGGTGCCTATCCCGGTGGAATCTTCCGCCGAAAGACCAGGCACGAAAGTGCCGTCGACTTCAGCGACGGCCGCGCCGCCCAGGTTCGTCGCGATGCCGGATCCTTCGCCAGGAAGCGGACGGTGATGGAGCCGGGATCGGCGAAGTCGATGACGATCTCCGAACAAGACGATGACGTGGTTCTCTGGGCGCGCCGGCCCTGCGACCCTGCGGTGCCGGGAAGATACCGAGGTCACTGCGGCGTGCTTCGTGGCAGGTGTTGCGCGCAAGCCGCTGTCGGCTGCGGTGTTGACGATGGCCTTGGACATGGCTGATGCGCCTTTCAGGGCCGCGGTGGACAAGGCACGGTTCGCGGGCAATGTCTCGTTTCATTGCGGCGGTTTCGTTGCTGGCTTAGCGGGGTCGAGTCGGCGTACCGAGATCAGGCACAACCCGAGATCGCGGATCTTGGTCAGCACTCCGTGAAGTGCGGGCTGGTCCAGGAGCAGGCCAACGATAAGCGTCTGGGTGCCGTCGTTGCAGACCTGAAGGCCGCCGAACCAGTCCGCCCACCGGTCGTCGAGGAGACTGTCGACGCGGATCTCGTAGCGGGCGGGCCACGCCGGGCCGTTCATGGCTGTTCGCCTCCTCGCCTGGTAGCCAGCACGCGGACACTGCCGTGCTCTGGCGGCGGGGCCGGCCAGGCGCGGTGGCGCGCGTGGCACCTGCCGCAAGGATCTGCCATGTCCTCGCCGTGGAGCGGTCGCGTGCGATTAGGCATCGACGACCTCTGCGTACCTGGTTGCGATGCCTTGGGTGGGCGAGAATGCGGCCCCGGCCTGCGGGTTGCCGGGCGCGCCGGCAACGCCGGCTGCACGCGGGCGAGTGAGTCCCGGCGCCGCACCGATCCCCCTCCGGTCGCCGGCCTTTGCCAGCTGCATGCCGATGAGCCCAGGAAAGGCAACCTCGACCGCTGCGCCCGAGATGGCGTGACTGGTGAGCATTTCCCCGATGCCGACAGGGCTGGCCCTGAAGCGGTCGAGCCTGAGAATGGCCATCGCTATCCCTCCTGCCGGTGCATGTCTGGTTCACCCGCACGTTACGAACGCCTCCGGCGGTGGGCGTCACCCGAAGGTGCGCATTTGGGAGGAATCTTCCGGCCCGGCGCTGGGCACGATGGTGCCGCCCAGGGACGCGCCATGCCCTGCCCGTGAGGGCGGACAGTCCCACCGGGGAGTGCGGGCTTCT